>NZ_JALLGW010000002.1:0-342239 GCF_023074835.1 Halomarina salina | reverse complement strand
TATCGAACGCTCTCTGTCGCGTCGTGCATGATCTCCAGCGCCTCCTTCAGCGTCTCGACGTTGACCGCGTAGGAGATGCGGGCGTGGCCAGCACCGCCAGCGCCGAACGCGTCGCCGGGGACGACGACGACGCCGCGGTCGATGACCGCCTCGCACCAGCCGTCGGGGACGCGCGGCATCGCGTAGAACGCCCCGGCGGGGGTCGGCGTGTCGAGGCCCATGTCGTTGAGGCCGTCTCGGAGGACGTTCCGGCGCTCCTCGAACGCCTCGCGCATCTCGTCGACGACGCCCTGCGGTCCCGAGAGTGCGGCTTCGGCGGCGTACTGCGCCGGGGCGGAGGCGCAGGCCTGGACGTACTGGTGGACCCGGAGCATCCGCTCGATGCGGCGCTCGCTGGCGGTGACCCAGCCGAGTCGCCACCCGGTCATCGAGTACGTCTTCGAGCAGGCGTTGACGACGACGACGTTGTCCGTCTCGGCGAACGCCATCGGCGAGTGGTGTTCGCCCTCGAACACCAGTCGCTCGTACACCTCGTCGGTGAGACAGAGCACGTCGTGTTCGTCGGCGATGCGGGCGAATTCGCGCATGTCCGCTTCCGACTGGACCGCGCCGGTCGGGTTCGACGGCGAGTTGACGACGAAGACGGCCGTGTCGTCGGTGATGGCCTCCTCGACGGCCTCGGGGGCCATCGTCAGGTCCTCGCGAAGTTCGACCGGTTTCGGCGTGCCCCCCGCGATGCGCGTCAGCGCGTCGTAGGAGACGAAGCCGGGGTCCGGGAAGATGACCTCCTCTCCGGGGTCGACGTGGGCCTCCAGCGCGATGTGGAGCGCTTCGCTCCCGCCGGCGGTGGCGATGACGTCCCGCGGGTGGACGGAGAAGCCGTTGTCCCGGTCGTGTTTCGCGGCGATGGCCTCACGCAACTCGCGGGTCCCCTTGTTGGAGGTGTAGGCGTCGGCCGCCCCGGACTGGATGGCCTCGACGGCCGCGTCGCGGGCGTGTTCGGGCGTCGGGAAGTCGGGTTGGCCCAGCCCGAGGTTGATGGCGTCCTCGCCCGCCGCCTCGAACACCTTCCTGATGCCGCTGATGGAGACCTGTTCGACCCGTCCGGAGAATGCCGTCATACCAGTAGGCGAGTCGGCCCGCGACATAACGGTTGAGGACCGCGCCGGCGACGCGTAGTCGACGGCGGGTCCGACTGGTTACTCCACCTGCTCGCGCAGTTCGCCGACGTACAGTTCCATCGCGTCCATCGCCGCGTCCGCGTCCATGTAGCCCTGTTCGTACTCGTGGAACACGCCGTCCGCCTTCCGCAGGAACTCGCGCGCCGCGTCGTCGGATTCGCTCATGTCCCAGTGTTCGTCCGCCGAGGGCTTAATCTGGCGGTCCGACTGTCGGGTGGTAGCGAACAGGCGACACCTGCTCCGGTCCCCGGACGGGTGTGTCGCGCGGTGTGGGTCTCGGCCCCAGAACCGTCCGTGACGGGTCGTCAGTACATGGCGAGCGCTGGTCGCGTAATCACAGAAAAATGGTCGCACGATGGTGGGCAACTCCTCTTCAGTCGTCGTCGGACGACGTCTTGATGTCGGCAGAGAGACCCTGCGCCATCTGGATGTCCTTCGAGTTGTTGAGCGTCCAGGCGGTGCGCTCGGTGACGGCCTCGATGACCTCGCGGGCGCTCGGGTAGCCGTTCCCGGACTTCTTGACGCCGCCGAACGGCAGGTGGACCTCCGCGCCGATGCACGGCAGGTTGCCGTAGGCGAGACCGATCTCCGCCCGGTCGCGGAAGTAGTTGATCTGGCGGTAGTCCTCGCTGATGATGGCTCCGGCGAGGCCGTACGGCGTGTCGTTGTGGACGTCGACGGCGCGCTCGATGTCGCCGCTGTAGCTCATCAGGGCGACGTGCGGGCCGAACACCTCCTCGCGGATGGAGCGCTGCTCGCCCTCGTCGTCGTACTCGACCTCGTAGACGAACGGGCCGACCCAGTTGCCGTCCTCGTGGCCCTCGGGAATCTCGCTGTCGTCGAGGTCGGTGCGGTCGACGAGCACCTCGGTGGCCTCCTCGCGGGCGAGGTCGTTGTACTTCCGTATCTTCTCGACGTGCTCGGGTTCGATGGCCGGACCCATGAAGGTCCCCTCGTCGAGCGGGTCGCCGACGGAGACCTCCTTCGCCACCTCGACGAACCGTTCCTTGAACTCGTCGTAGACGTCCTCGTGGACGACGAGGCGCTCGGAGGAGACACAGCGCTGGCCGGTCGTCTTGAACGAGGACATGACGGCGGAGTGGACGGCGACGTCGAGGTCCGCCTTCTCCGTGACGACGATGCCGTTCTTCCCGCCCATCTCGCAGGCCGCCATCGTGCCGGGCTGTTCGGCGACCTTCTGGGCGACCTCGTGGCCGACCTCGGCGCTGCCGGTGAACAGCACGGCGTTGACGTCCTCGTGGTCGACGATGCGCGACCCTGCGTCACCGAACCCCTGGACCATGTTGAACACGCCTTCGGGGATGCCGCTCTCCTCGAACATCTCGGCGATGATCTGGCCGCACATCGGGGTCTGCTCGGCGGGCTTCCAGACGACCGTGTTGCCCTCGACCAGCGCGACGGCCATGTGCCAGAACGGGATGGCGACCGGGAAGTTCCACGGCGTGATACAGCCGACGACGCCCCGCGGCTTGCGGCGCATGTAGGCGTCCTTCGCGGGAATCTCGCTCGGGACCACGTCGCCCTTCGGGTGGCGGGCGTCGCCGGCGGCCCACTCGACCATGTGCCAGGCCTCGGTGACGTCGGCCTTCCCCTCCGAAATCTCCTTCCCGCACTCCTTGGTGACGATTTCGCCGAGTTCCTCGTGGCGCTCCTTCAGTTCGTGGTAGATGTCCCAGAGGTACTCCGCGCGGTCGATGTGCGACAGCGAGCGCCACTCCTCGAAGGCGTCGTTCGCCGACGCGACCGCGCGCTCGACGTCGCTCTCGGTGCCGCGTCGGAACGTCCCGATGGTCTCGCCGGTCGCGGGGTTGACGGAGTCGAACGTGTCGTCGCCGTCGCCCTCGTCGAACCCGCCGGCGATGTAGTGGTCGTGCGTCTCGGTGACCTGTTGGCTCATAACGGCCGGAGGTTTGCCCAGACGCAGTATAAAGCCCTGTCTTTCGAGGCAGAACTTCTCGGCGACGGTGACGGTCCGTCACCCCGACCACCGCCATCGCTTTGGGGTCGCCCCGAGACGACACCACATGGACGACTCATCCACCGACGCACCCGACGACCCCACCGACGACGGCGACGTGCTCAACGACATCGGGAACGACGACTTCGACGTCCCCGACTCCGTCGACGAGGCCGCCCTCGACCGGATGCGGGCCGTCGCGGACCTGCTCGACGAGGCGGTCACCATCCCCGGCACCGACGTGAAGGTCGGTCTCGACCCCATCGTGAGCGCGATTCCCGTCGTCGGCCCGGCGCTCTCGGCGGGCGTCTCGCTGTACATCGTCCTCGAAGCGGCGAACCTCGGCGTCCCGTTCACCACCGTCGTCCGGATGCTCGGGAACGTCACCGTCGACGTGGCGACGGGGTCGATTCCGGTCGTCGGGCCCATCTTCGACACGTTCTGGAAGACCAACGCGTGGAACGTCGACCTGGTCGAGGAGTTCCTCGAAGGGGAGCGCCGGAGCGACCGCGAGCGCCGGGCGTTCAGTCCGGGCCGAGCGGGTCGGCAGGGCAAGACCACCGACGACGAGGACGACTGTCCCATCCGCATCGAAGTCACGGACTGAGCGCCGTCGCACTGCCGTCGCGTCCGCGGGAGCGACGGTCGTGACCGCCCTCAGCCTTCGACGCCCTCGGCCGTCGCCTGCTTCTCTATCTCGCCTTTCACGCTCGCGGCGTCGAAGTCGTGGTCCGGGCGCATGTTGACGAAGTCGAGGAAGTCCTCGGCCGCCAGCAGGTCCGCCGTCGGGTAGTGTTCGCGCGCGGCGTCGAGGACGGTCCGCGGGCCGACGAGCGGTTCGAGGGCCGCGAGCGCACACGCGAGGTCGTACGCCCGCGCCTGCTCGATGGCTCCCTCGCGGACGCTCGTCGCGTCGATGAGGTAGAGGCGGTCGCGGGCGACGAGGACGTTCTCGGCCCGCAGGTCGCCGTGGGCGAGGCCGACGGCGTGCATCCGGGCCAGCGCCCGGAACAGGTCGGGAGCGAACCGGACGACCTCGCTCCGCGGCAGGTCGTCGAGCGTCACGAACTCCGGCAGGTACTCGACGACCAGCACGCCGAGTCCGTCGTGCTCGAACGCCTCGACCGGTTCGGGGACGTCGATGCCGATGTCGCGCATCCGGCGGGTCGCCTCCAGTTCCCGGTCGGCCATCTCGGCCGGGTCGGCGACGTGTTCGAAGAACCCCTCCTGCCCGCTGGAGAACGCGCCGAGGTTCCGGCCGGTCGTGAGGACGGCGTGGAGCAGCGAGTGCTGGGGCGAGATTATCTTCACGAACCAGCGGTCGTCGACGACGCAGGGCGTCGAGAGCCAGTTGTCGGCGTCGAGGAACTCGACGCGGAGGTGGTCCTGGTCGTAGCGGCGGGCCACTTCGAGCATCACGCCCTCGATCTGGTCCCACTCGACCTGTCCCCGCAGGAACCGCCGGAAGGCCATCGTCGTACACCACTTCACCCGTCGGTATGAGTGTGTTGCCCACGGCGCGCTGACGGTCCGGCCAGAAGGGTTACCAGTGCCCGACGACTTCCACCGGGCACCGAATGTACCCGGAGGATGGCGGTAACGGCAGTGTCGACGGAGCCCGCGAGAACGACGACGGCCGTGGTCGCGGCCGCCGGTGGTCGCGGCGGCGGGTGCTCGGCGCGACGGGAGCCCTCGCCGCCGGGGCGGCCGCCGGCTGCATCGCGACGAACGCCGAGGGACAGACCGGCGGCGACAGCGAGGGCGGGAGCGACCCGGCGCTGTTCGCCGACCGCGGGGAACTGGCGGCGGTCAAGCGCCGCGTCGACGCCGGCGACGAGCCGTGGGCGAGCGCCTACGAGTCGTTCATCGCGGACGCCGACGAGTCGCTCGACGCGACGCCGAAGAGCGTCACCGACGGCGACGGGAGCAACCTGTTCGAGTCGAGCGACCCCGACGACGACACCCGGGGCGACTACGTGCGGGCCATCGAGATGGGCGACCGCATCCGTGACCTCGGACTCGCCTACGAGTTCACGGGCGACGACGCGTACGCCGAGCGTGCGGTCGAGTTCGTCGACCACTGGTACTTCGGCGACACGCGCATGACGCCGGAGGAGACCGACACCATCGAACTGTACATCACGCTCCCGAAGATGTGGTACGGCGCGGAACTCGTCCGCGACCACCCGGCCTGGGACGACGTCGAGGGCTCCCAGGAGGGACTCGCCGACTGGATACGCACGTACTTCGAGACGGTCGGGACGGACGTCCCCGACTGGGTGCAGAACATCTTCGTCTGGCGCGAGACGGCCCACGCGGCCGGCGCGGCGTACCTCGGCGACGAGGAGGAGCTGACGGCCTGTTTCGACCGCCTCCGCGACGCCGCGTTCGTCCAGCTCGACGACGACGGGTTGCTGGAGGAGGAACTCGACCGCAGCGAGGGGCTGTCGTACTCGCTGTACGCGCTGAAGGCGTTCGTCACGGCCGCCGAACTCGGCCGCCACTACGGCGAGTCGTTCTACGACCACGAGCGGTTCGGCGGGAGCGCGTTGAAGCTCATGTTCGACGCCCACGCGCCGTTCTTCTTCGACCCCGAGTCGTTCGACGAGCGGTTCGGCGAGTCCGGCGGGTTCGCCGCGCGCGAGCGAGAGGAGGGCACCTCGGCGTACGAACTGGCGTACTCCTACTGGGGCGACGACCGGTATCTGGACGTCGTCGAGTCCGACGGCAGCGAGATTACGAACGAACCGACCTACGTCGAGCAGCACCAGGACGCCATCGACGCGAAGGGCCGGCCCGTCCGCGACGAGCGACTGCTCGGGTGGACGACGCTGACCCACGGCAACCGGTTCGACCTCGACCTCGACGAGGAGGGGGAGTCCGACGAGCGGTCCCGAGGGTCGGTCTCCGGTCGCGAGTGACGTCGTCGGTCGAGGGCCCGTCCCGCCGAATACGGACCGGTTAGCATCGTCGACCGACGGGCTGTCGGAGTGTTTATGACCGTCGCCCGGCCAATTTTGCCATGGACTTCGACCTACCGTCCGAACACCGGATGATTCGGGACACCGTCCGGGAGTTCTGCGACGAGGAGATCGAACCTATCGCCTGGGACATCGAGGAGGAGCGACGCTTCCCGGAGGAGGTGTTCGACGAACTCGCCGACCTCGACATGATGGGCGTCCCCATCTCCGAGGAGTACGGCGGCCTCGGCGGCGACCAGTTGATGTACGCGCTCGTCACCGAGGAACTCGGGCGAGTCTCCGGCTCTATCGGTCTCTCCTACGCCGCCCACACCAGCCTCGCCACGAAGCCAATCGAGCTGTTCGGCACCGAGGCCCAGAAGGAGCGGTGGCTCGAACCGCTCGCGACCGGCGAGTACGTCGGCGCGTGGGCGCTCACCGAACCGAGCTCCGGCTCGGACGCGAGCGACATGGACACGACCGCACGCAAGGAGGGCGACGAGTACGTCATCGACGGCACCAAGCAGTTCATCACGAACGCCTCCGTCGCCGGGTCCATCCTCGTCAAGGCGGTCACCGACTCCGAGGCGGGCTACGACGGCATCTCGACGTTCATCGTCGACCCGCGCGAGGACGACGGGTTCGAGGTCGTCACCGAGTGGGAGAAGATGGGGCTGAACGCCTCGCCCACGTGTGAAATCAAGTTCACGAACTGCCGCGTCCCCGAGGACCGACTGCTCGGCGAGGAGGGCGAGGGCTGGAAGCAGACGATGAAGACGCTCAACGGCGGACGCATCTCCATCGCGGCGCTCTCCGTGGGCCTCGGACAGGGCGCGTTCGAGGCGGCCCGCGACTACGCTACAGAGCGCGAACAGTTCGGGAAACCCATCTCGAAGTTCGACGCCGTCCGCGACATGGTCGTCGAGATGGACCGGAAGGTGGAGCGCTCGCGCCTGCTCACCCACAAGTCCGCGACGCAGTACGACGACGGCGAGGACGTCACCCACAGCTCAGCGCTGGCGAAGTACGACGCCAGCGAGACGGCCCGCGAGGTCGCGGAGGACGCGGTCCAGGTGCTCGGCGGCTACGGCTACACCACCGACTTCGCGCCCCAGCGCTTCTACCGCGACGCGAAGCTGATGGAGATCGGCGAGGGGACGAGCGAGATTCAGCGGATGATCATCGGCCGACAGCTCGGGCTGTAACGCCACCCTCGCAGTCTACGAACGTCCGACTCTCTCGGACATTTCTGTGGGATTTGACGGTAAGTGAGTTGCTACCACCGTCCTGTCACGCCTAACCGTGCTATAGGTTTATGTATGTCTTGGTGGTAGCGGGTCGCCGTACACGTTCGTCCTCTCATCATGAGCTCCACACGACTCCTCTCCGACGTATCCCTGCTCGACGACACGCTCGACCAGATCGACGTAGCGACGGTCTCCCTGGACGTCGACCCCGACGTTCGGTGCCTGCTCCAGAGCGTCGACCAGGTCCACAAGGTGAGCGTCCCGTTCCGGCGCGACGACGGGCGCGTCGAGGTGGTGACCGGCTACCGCGTCCAGCACAACGACGTCCTCGGCCCGTACAAGGGCGGCCTGCGGTACAGCCTCGACGTCGACGAGGACGAGTGCTCGGCGCTCGCCGTCCTGATGACGCTGAAGTGCTCGCTGCTGGACCTCCCGTTCGGCGGCGCGAAGGGCGGCGTCGCGGTCGACCCCGACGACCTGAGCGACGCCGAGCACGAACGGCTCACGCGCCGGTTCGCCGAGGAACTCCGGAAGGTCATCGGGCCGAACACGGACATCCCGGCTCCGGACATGGGCACGTCCGAGCGGACGATGGCGTGGTTCATGGACGCCTACTCGACGCAGGCCGGCGAGCCACGACCCGGCGTCGTCACCGGGAAGCCCCCCGCAGTCGGCGGGTCGCGTGGTCGCGCGGCGGCTCCCGGTCGGAGCGTCGCCATCGCGACGCGAGAGGCGTGTGACTACTACGACGTCGGCCTGGAGGGAGCCACCGTCGCCGTCCAGGGGTTCGGAGCCGTCGGACAGCACGCCGCCCGGACCCTCCACGAGTGGGGCGCTGACGTCGTCGCCGTCTCCGACGTCGACGGTGGCTGCTACGACCCGACCGGTCTCGACGTACCAGGGCTCTGCGAGGACGCCTCGTCCGGCCGCGTCAACACCGCCGGCCACCGCACGCGGATGCTCACGAACGACGAGTTGCTCGCGCTCGACGTCGACGTGCTGATTCCCGCCGCCGTCGGCGGGGTGCTGACCGAGGCGAACGCGCCGGACGTCAGAGCGTCGCTCGTCGTCGAGGGAGCGAACGGGCCGACGACGCCCGCCGCGGACCGCGTCCTCGCGGCGAACGGCGTCCCGGTCGTCCCCGACGTCTTCGCCAACGCGGGCGGCGTCACCGTCTCGTACTTCGAGTGGCTCCAGGACCGGTCGCGCCGTCGCTGGTCGCTCCCGGAGGTCCACGGGGAACTGGAGTCGAAACTGCTCGACGCGTGGGCGGAACTGGTCGCGGCGAGCGAGAGCCACGACGTCACCCTGCGCGAGGCGGCGCACGTCGTCGCCGTCGGCCGCATCGCCGACGCCATCGGCTACCGGGGCGTCTGACCGGGCAGGCGTCCCCTCTCCCCGCGGTCCGCACGTCTCAGTCGTCGAACTCGTCGACGAGCAGCCCCCAGTACAGCAGGTCGACGTGTTCCCCGCGTTCGAACGCCTCGTTGCGGTGGGTCCCCTCCTGGCTGAACCCGACCTTCTCCAGCACCCGGCCCGAGGCCTCGTTGAAGGCGAACGTGCGGGCGGCGACCTTGTTCAATCGTCGCTCGCGGAAGCCGTACCCACAGACGAGTTCGAGCGCCTCGGTGGCGTAGCCGTTCCCCCAGTGGTCGGGGTGGAAGAAGTAGCCCGTCTCGGCCAGCCCCCACCCCGGACGGAAGTCGTGGAGGCCGACGGTTCCGACGCGCTCGTCGTCCGCCCAGACGAGGAACTGTGCGTCGTCGTCGGCGCTCATCCGCTCGAACCACTCGCGTTCGGCGTGGCCGTTCGTGGGCGTGGAGGAACCGAGGTTCCGCCGGACGTCGGGGTGGTTCGTCGTCTCGCGGAGGAAGTCGAGGTCGTCCGCCTCGACGGTTCTGAGTTCGACGCGGTCGCCGCCGAGGAACGTCGCTCCGGACATGACGGAGACGAGCGCTGCCGGCGACTTAGGCGGGTCCATCCGACAGTTCGGGCTGTCGGGTCGGGCGACGGACGCGCTCGCCGCGCCCTGGCGTGGGCGGCAGTCGACCGCTCACTCGACAGTAGATTGATACGGCCGCGCGCTCCACGGGGAGGTATGTCAGGCCCTCCAGCCGACGCCGCGAACCGCGACGAGCCCGCGGCCGACCGAGTCGTCCGCGAACGCGCCGCCGAACACGACGGTCCCCTGCAGTACGACGACGTGCGCGACGCCGTCGAGGCCGAGCAGTGGGGTCGCCTCCTCGCCGACGGGACGCTCGTCCCCGACGGCGAGGGGTTCGTACTCGCCGACGAGGCAGCCGACCGGGGCTGGTCCAGCGCGGACAAGGCGGCGGGAATCGGCGCGCTCTGTCTCCTCGCGGGCTACCAGGTCGGCCCCCTGGGGTCGTTCGTCGGGTCGACGCTGAACGTCGCCCTCGGCCCCGTGCAGGCCGCCCTCCCGTTCGCGGTGGTCGTCCTCGGCCTCGCGGTCGCGACGGCCGGCGTATCCACGGCCGTCCGTCGTCGGATGGGCGGTGACGTCTCGCCACCGGACCGCGAGCGACTTCGCGACCTGGACGAGCGCCTCGACGCCGCCCGGGAACGTGGCGACGACGCCGTCGTCGAGCGACTCGAAGCGCGGAAGAAGGCGCTCGCCCGCGAGCAGTTCGCCGCGCTCAAGGCCCAGTTCCGGCCGCTCGTCTGGACGATGCTCGTCACGGTTCCCGTCTTCCTCTGGCTGTCGTGGCTGGTCGCGTCGCCCGCGGCGGCGGTGACGCCGGTCGCTCCGATGTACCCCCTCGTCGGGCGCGTCGTCTGGACGGCGCGAGTCCTCGGACCGATACAGGCGTGGATGGCGTGGTACTTCGTCTGCTCCGTCGTCGCCGGGACGACGCTCCGCCGGACGGTCGACCGCGTGGCGGCCTGAGCCGGACCGGCCCGAACCGAGCCGGCCCGAACCGAGTCGGCCGTCGACCTGGTTCGGTGCCCGCGCGAACGACAACACCGAAGTCCCGTCGCTCCCCCGTCTCGGTATGGGCGTCCCCCTCGACTCGCGGGAGGAACAGGCCGAAGCAGTCGTCGACCGGTTGCAGGAGGAGTACCCCGACTCGACCATCTCGCTCCGGTACTCGAACCGACTCGAACTGCTGATAGCGGTCGTCCTCTCCGCGCAGTGTACCGACGAACGCGTCAACGAGGTCACCGCGGACCTCTTCGAGACCTACCGAACGCCGGAGGACTACGCGAACGCGACCGAGGAGGAACTCGCCGACGCCATCTACGGCATCACGTTCCACAACAACAAGGGGAGCTACCTGCAGGGCATCGGCGAGCGCATCGTCGAGGACCACGACGGCGAGGTGCCGGACACCATGTCGGCGCTGACGGACCTCCCCGGTGTGGGGCGGAAGACGGCGAACGTCGTCCTCCAGCACGGCCACGACGTCGTCGAGGGAATCGTCGTCGACACGCACGTCCAGCGGCTCTCGCGGCGACTCGGCCTGACCGAGGAGGAGTCGCCCGAGCACATCGAGACGGACCTGCTGCCGGTCGTCCCCGAGGCGCACTGGCAGCAGTTCACCCACCTGCTCATCGACCACGGGCGAGCGGTCTGCGACGCTCGGAACCCGGACTGCTCGGCGTGCGTGCTGGCGGACATCTGCCCGTCGTCGAAGCTCGATTCGGAGGTAGACCTCGCCAGCGGCGAGCAGTGGTGAGTCGCTCGGTGACTGAGGACCGGTGACGGACGGACGGCGACTTTTCGACCCTCTGCTCAGAGAATATCGTACTGGAGGAGGAATCGTCCGATGCCGACGATGTAGGCGAGGAGCCAGAAGAGGACGTAGCCGAAGACGCCGACGCGGAGGCGTCGTCGCCAGAACCGCATGTTCTCGTCGCCGATCTCGTCGAGCAGCACTTCCTCGTCGTAGTCGTGGTAGAGGTCGTGTTCGTACTTCGCCCGGAAGATGCGGACGATTCCGGTCCCGCCGAACGCGAGCATCGCGTACGCCTGCAGGCCGAGGAAGGCGTGGACGACGGCGAGGCCGTCCCCGAACTGACTGGCCAGACGGGGCAGCATCCAGGTGACCAGCGGTACCGTCGTGAGCGCGAGTCCGGTGACGATGAACTTCAGGTGGTAGGTCAGCACGTCCCACGTCACCGCCTCGGCCTCTATCATTATCCACGCGCCGTAGAGCAGGAGGGGGAAGCTGAGCGAGACGGAGCACGCGACGAGCGTCGCGGTCTGGACCTCGCTGAGGCCGAACATACACGGGATTCGACTGGCGGGCGCTTCAGCGTGCCGGATTCCCCGTGTGGCTCGTCACGGTCCAGCCGACGGGGAGCACGCCGAGGGTGACGAACAGGGTCCGGAAACCCGCTGCGGGCGGCGTCGCAACGTCTTTAGGCCGGCCGACCCTACTCGCGCGTATGGCTGATGGGCCGTCTGCCGCCCGTTCCGACGACGAGAGCGACGCCGTCGACTCGACGGGCACCGCCGGTGACGGCGAGGCCGGACGCGAGGAGCGTCCCGCCGACAGCGCGGAGAACGCCGCAGACGACCCGCAACGCGACGAGGACGACCTCTCGGTGGAGGAACTCCGGGCGCAGGTCGAGGAGAAGTACGACTTCGACAACTTCGGCCCGCAGGACATGGAGCAGATGACCGCCCGCGAGTGGGACGCCGTCTTCGACCCGGAGTCGTGGATCACCGGGACGGAACTGCTCGACCGCCTCGAAGCCGACCTGAAGAACCGGGTGCTCGACCGGGACGTCTTCGCCCGTATCGAGCGGTTCGAGGACCCCGAGCGCCTCGTCGCGTACTCCGACGAGGGCTACGCGGTGGTCTACGGAGACGGCACCGTCGAGGGGATGGGAACCGTCCTCCGGGACGTGAAGCCCTCGGTAGCGCTCGCGTCGATGGAGGAGTACGAGGTGGCGGAGATGCCCGACGGCGAGGTGCTGCCCACGCCGCTGGAGGTGCCCGAGGGCGGCGGTGACCTGGGCCACCAGGTGCTGCAGGTCGTCGCGGCGGTACAGCTCCTGATGGGCGTCGGCCTCGTCTTCTCGCCGCTGGTCGTCGACCTGGGTCAGTCGTGGCTGGTCGCCCTCGTCGCCGGGCTGGGGTTCGTCGTCATCGGCGTCCTGCTGTTCTTCGTCGTCGCCAACGCGAGACTCTCCGACAAGTTCCGTGCGGAGGAGTACCGGAACCGCCTGCGGGCAATCGGTCTCGACTCCGACGAGCGCCCCGCGTTTCTCGACGAGCTGGAGGCCGAGGGCCGACTCGCGAACGCCGAAGACGATTCCACTGAAGACGCCGCTTGAGGCCGGTAGCGACCCTGTAGACGTGTTCGGTGGGTTTATACGAACCCGGACCGGAATTCAGATGTGCATGACTAGACGGGAATCTCTTCTGGTGGGCGGCGGCGCTGGGGCCGTCGCTGCCACCTGGTTCGCCGTCGCCCGGGCGGGTGACGACGCCGGTGGTATCGCCAGTGGCGGAGACGCCAGCGGCCGGGGCGATGGGGCCGGCCTCGTCGGCGACCGCCTGTCGAACGCGACGGACCAGACCGGTCCGACCCTCGCCGCGGGTGGTCTCCGATGAGTTCGAGCAGCAAGAGCTACGGGGACATCCACCGGTACGAACCGCCGCGCGAGTCGACCGCCGCGGCCATCGCCATCGTCCTGCTGACGCTCATCGAGATCGTCTTCGTCGGGATGTTCAGCTACGGACTGGCGACCGGGTGGGGGTTCGACGAGTTCGGGAACATGTTCCTCGGGAGCATCCTCGCGGTCATCTTCGTCGACCTCGCGTTCGTCCTCCTGCTGTACCGGAAGGAGTTCCTCCCCGACGTGATGATCGTCAAGAAGCGTCGGCGCAAGTGGGAGGACCTCTACATCCGCGAGGAGGACATGGAGGGTCGACAGATGGGCGGCAACGCGTGGGATAGCGTGAAACGAGCGGTCTACCCCTACTACAAACGATAACAATGGCAGACGACGACAAGTATCCGAGTCAGACCGGCCGCCGACGCTTCGTCAAGGGCGTCGTCGGTGCCGGAGCGCTCGCAGGCGTCGGGACTGGTGCGGCGGCGGCCCTCGGGTCCGCCACGAACCGCTCCGGGTCCGGCGGTGGTATCACGACGTTCAAAGGAATCGCCAACACCGATGGCCCCGCACCGCGCGGGATGCCCATCATCCCGGTCGACATCGCCGACGACGGCACTATCAGCGGTGTCTGGCCGGAGGTGAAGGAGGTCGAAGAGGGTGGTCAGACCATCGAGGTCGCCCAGATGGAGATGGGTGGGGTGACGTACTCCACGGAGTGGTTCCAGTACTGCGGCGTCCAGACCTACGCCGGCATCGAGCCGGGGGCCGACCAGGACAACACGTTCAAGGCGTCCGGGTCGCCGCCGCCCGCCTACGAGTGGCAGACCGAGGTGTACGAGGGCGGCGACCCGCTCAACATCGAGGACTTCTCGGACTACGAGTCCTACGCCAACAGCGTCGGTGCGGGCGGCCTCGGCAAGCCCGCGATGGCGACCTGGCGCTCCGACGGGACGGAGAACACCATCCCGGTGCAGGTGCTGCGTGCGCCACAGGTCGAGGAACTGGCCGCGAACGACCCGTTCATGGAGGCCGCGACGTCGCAGGGCGTGATGGCGTGGCTCGACAAGTGCACCCACTTCTGCTGTGTCCCCGCCTACAAGGGGTACGCGCAGTCGGCCAACTTCGGTGCCGAGAACTACGTCTACTGCCAGTGCCACCAGTCGGTGTACGACCCGTTCGAGATCGTCGAGAAGTCGTTCGTGGCGCTGCCCCGTCCGGAATAATCAAACCACTCCCACACTAGCAACACACAATGAGCCTGGAACGCAAGGACGACCACGACCACGGCGGCTGGATGAAAGGCCGCGACCTCTCGCCCGTCGAGCGGGGGTATCTCACGATGCTCATCTGGCTCGACAGGCGGCTTCGTATCGTCGACTACCTCGAGATTCTGGAGGACCTCTACTACAAGGCGAACCTCCAGATGCCGAAGAGCCACACCGAACAGTACAACCTCGACAACAAGTTCTGGTACTGGTACCCGCTGTACGCGCTCGGGTCGTTCAGTACCCTCGCGTACGTCGTCGCGGCGATAAGCGGGGCCTTACTGGGTTTCTACTACTCGCCGTCGACGGCAGCCGCCGGGTCGGAAGGGTCGGTGACGGTTGCCTACCAGTCCATCACCCTCATCATGACGGAGTTGAACTTCGGGTTCTTCCTCCGGTCGCTCCACAGATGGTCGGCGCAGGTGATGGTCGCCGCGGTGTTCCTGCACATGCTGCGGGTGTACTTCACCGGCGCGTACAAGGAACCGCGCGAACTGAACTGGATCCTCGGCATCGTCCTCATCTCGCTGACGATGGTGTTCGGGTACACGGGCTACCTGCTGCCGTGGGACCAGCTCGCGTTCTGGGCCGGGCAGATCGGCGTCGAGATGGCGCTCTCGATACCGCTGGCGGGCGAGTGGGTCGCCCAGTTGCTGTTCGGCGGGTTCTCGCTGAGCCAGTCGACGCTCCAGCGGATGTACATCATCCACGTCTTCCTGCTCCCGTTCATCGCGACGGCGCTCATCGCCGTCCACATCGGCATCGTCTGGATGCAGGGCATCGCCGAACCGCACTGATTCGGTCGCCCACTGCGTCCGGGCTACTCGGTGCTGCCGGTTCGTTTCACTCCCGTCTCGCGTCCACCACGTTCACTTCGGCCCACTGCTCTCGACTCACTACTCCGGAGTGTACGCTCCGCTCGCCCGAATCGTCGGTCCGGCCGTCATTCCGGTTCGACACCGAAGACGCGTTCGTGCCGCCACGACGGCGCGGTCCGGTCGGAACCCGACGAGAGCGGTCGACTCGTGGGGCGGCTAACACAACCTTGATACCCGGTCGGTGGCTAGCGTTTCGTAGTAATGGCGCCGAGTGACGAGACGGACGAGGAAGTCCGGGCGGACGGGACCGGTATCGTCCCACCGGACGACGAAACTCCGACGTGGAGCGACCGGAAGGCTCGCTCCCAGGGGTTGTCTCGTCTGACCTACGAGTACTTCGAACGTTCCCGTCGAGAGGACCAGGACCTTCGCACGGAGTCGAGCTACGTCGAGCGCGACGTCCTCGGCTTCCCCACGTGGCCCCACGAGATGATCCGGAATCTCGCCATCACCTCCTTCTTCACCGGGATGATGATCTTCCTCGCGGCGACGCTCCCGCCCCACATCGGGCCGCCCGCGAACCCGAGCCAGACGCCCGCAGTCATCCTGCCCGACTGGTATCTCTACTGGTCGTTCGGCCTGCTCAAGCTCGGCCCGCTCAACCCGGACCTCGCCATCCTCGGCGGGCAGAAGCTGATGGCCGACCGGACGTACGGTGTGCTGGCGAACCTCGTCGTCGTCGGCTTCATCTCCATCGTCCCGTTCCTCAACAAGGGGAGCGCTCGCCGTCCCGTCGAGCAGCCGTTCTGGGCGGCCGTCGGCGTCACGGGTGTCGTGTTCTCGTTCACCGTCGCGGCGCTGTCGGTGAAGAACCTCGCCCCGATGGACCCGCACCTGCTGTTCGACCTGACGTTCCTGCTCCCGCCGGTCGCGGGGTTCATCGCCTACGCCGCCCTCCGGACGATGCGCGAGGGCTACATGTTCGAACTCAACCGGCGGTACTACCGCCTGCGTCCGCCGAAGTGAAGTAACCGCGACTCCTCCCTCCTCCATGCCTTCCGACCCCGAACAGCCACGTCGAGACACCGACAGCGCCGACGGTGACTCGGCCGGCGGCCAGCCCACGCGAGCCGCCGATGGGGACGTCGTCGTCCCGGTCGACCTCTACAAGGTCGTCACGGTGTTCTCGACGCTCATCGCCGTCACGTTCGTCGTCCTCGGGTTCCTCTTCCTCGACGCGGCGACCGGCGCCGTTCGACGGGTCTCGCTGCTCGGCTGGGTGGTCGGCCTCGCCGTCTTCGCCGCCTGCTACCTCGGTTACATGAGCGTCCGCTCCGGCGCGCGGACCCTCGAACGACTGCTCGTCGGTGCGGTGCTGTTCTACCTCGTGGCTGCGGGCGTCCCGACGCTCGTTCCCGGCGTTCCCGTCCTGATTCGGGAGGCCCTCGCCGCGGCGTCGCTGTCGGACGTCCAGTTCCAGGCGCTGTTCGGCGTCGCGGGACTCGCACTCATCGGCGTCGGTGC
Organism: Halomarina salina; assembly: GCF_023074835.1. Classification (NCBI taxonomy): domain Archaea; kingdom Methanobacteriati; phylum Methanobacteriota; class Halobacteria; order Halobacteriales; family Natronomonadaceae; genus Halomarina; species Halomarina salina. The sequence goes on along the minus strand of NZ_JALLGW010000002.1, from coordinate 325,677 downwards.
GGGCGTCTACATCCTCGGGACGCGGTTCCGCACAGAGGGAATGGGAAACCCTAAAGACGACGCTGACCAACGGTCCGACAATGGCTGACGAGTTCATCAAGGGGTTCACGCTGTTCATCGTCTGCGGCCTCCTGTGGATGGTGCTGGCCGGGTGGTACAACACGGCGGGGTTCGAGGCGACCCAGCTGACGGCCGCTACGACCGGCTCCGGCTCGGTCTACGACCAGATCGGTTACATCCTCCGCGACGGCTTCATGTGGGCCGCTATCATCGGCCCGCTCACGTTCTGGCTGTTCATCCCGCTCGGTCGGGCGATGCGCGGCCGCGTCAACAACTGACCACACTCTCCTCACTCGTCTCGCTCGCTCGTCGAGCGACGGCTGTCGTCGCGGTGCGGTGACCGGGGTCGGCGCACGGGATCGAACCTCTGGCCGTCGACTTCTCCCACGTGGTCGGCCTCTGCATAGCTGTCTCTGCGTAGCTGGCGAGTGCTGCGTAGTAGCGGCAGTGAGTGCTACGTCGTGGTGACGGCGAGTGCGAGGTAGTGTTGGCGGCGAGTGCGGCGTAGAACCGGACCCGAGCAGTCGTCGGCACCGCGGCGCGAGGCCGTTCGTCCGTCGATGGCGCTCCGGGCTGAGGGTGTGGACGGCTCCGACAGAGCGTGCCGATGCGCCGGTGGCTCCGGGAGCGTGACGCGCAGAGAAACCGTGGAGGGCGGTGGTCGGCCGCGGTCGACTGGGTCGCGGCGCGCGCGGTCAGACGACCTGCGACCAGAACGGCTTGACGAACTGGAACAGCGTGAGGTAGCTGATGTACATGAGCACGAGCACCGACGCGGCGATGGCGGCGTTCGGTCGGTCGATACTGAACTCCTGGCGAATCTCGACCAGTCGCGACTCGAACTCGAACAGGTCCGTGATGACCATCCCGACGACGAGGATGGAGAGCACCGTCCCCGCGTGGAAGTGGACCGTCGCGTAGTAGAACGACAGCACCACGAGGAGGAAGTTCGTCGCGACGCGGAGACCGCTCCGCGAGACGGAGTCGATTCCACCGTCGCGTGCGTCACTGACGATGGAGCGGTACTCGAGCGCTCTGGCCACCATGTTGACGAGCACCAGCACGAGGATGAGGAGTGCGACGTACGGTCGGAGGACCGCGTCGACCACGCCGAACAGCGAAGCGAACCCTTCCATACTCTACACCCCGTGACACACCCATTAGAGCCTTTCCAAAATCAGCGCCACTCGGGACGGACGAAGCGCACGACGCCGTCCGGCCGGACGCGGACCGGTTCGCCCGGCGTCACCGCCCCGACGCGGTCGGTGTCGGCGAAGCAGTCGACGGGGGCGTCCTCGCGTTCGACGCGGAGCGTCGTCTCCGTGCTGGGGAGGACCCAGTGGTCGGCTCCGATGGCGAACGGGGCGATGGGGACGGCGACCAGCGAGTCGGCGTCGGCCGTGAGCACCGGGCCGCCCGCGGCGTGGGCGTAGCCGTGACTCCCCATCGCCGTCGCCAGTACCACCCCGTCGGCACGGAAGCGGTCTACCTCCTCGCCGCCGCTGTGGACCGAGTACTCCGAGATGCGGGCGGGGTCGGCGGTGACGAGCGTCACGTCGAACAGCGCCCGCGTCCGCTCCGCGCCGCACTCGACGGTGACGAGCGGCTGTGTCGTCGTCGAGAACTCGCCCGGCGTCAGCGCGCTAACGAGGTCGAGGGCGACCGAGCGTGGGACGGAGTGCGGTCCACCGACGTCGACGGCGAGGATGGGTGCGTCGGTGACGGGAGCGACGCGTGAGAGCGCCGCCTCGCCGACGGCGACGACCACGTCGGCGTCCGGGGTGTCGACGAGCGCGCCGGCGTCGTCGACGGCTGCCGAGAGCGACGGGACGTCGCTCCCGTCCGCGGACGAGCGACCGTCGGGGGTAGCCTCGTCGCCGACGACGGCGAAGCGAGCCTCGCCGCTCGGGCGGACCTCCGTCCCCTCGTCGTTCATGTCGTAGTCGTCGGGTGGGGTCGGCAAAAGCCTACGGTAAATCCCCGGTGATTCGCATCCCCTCGGCCTTGTCCTCGCGTTCCAGGGCGTCGACGATGTCGTCGCGCGACTGGCGAGCGACGGTGGTCTCAGCGTCGGCCAGTCGGACCGTCAGGTCGGTCAGCAGGATGGCCTGCTCGCGGAGGGTCCGCTGCTCCAGTTTGTCGAGCGTGTCGGCGCGCGTGTGGCCCCAGCCGCGGCCGCGCTCGCCGCTCTCGCTGGCGACGTGGTAGGCCGGGACCCCGCCCGCGACGACGTACGGCCAGTGGTCGCTGTGGGGTCCCTGCTGGGGGTTGGTCTCGATGGGGTGGTCGAAGTGCTCGGCGGTCTCTCCGAGCACCGTCTCCAGGTCGTCGAACCCGTGGGTGTGGGCGGTGAGCGTCCGTCCCTGGAGCACGCCGTCGCAGTTGACGATGGCCTTCACCGCGTCGAGGTCCGACTGCTCGGCGTCGTACTCCGACCCGACGAGACCGACCTCCTCGGCTCCGAACGCGACGAACCTGACCCTCGTATCGAGTTCGGATTCGCGCATCGCAAGCGCGTTCGCGAGTTCGACGACCATCGCCGTCCCCGCTCCGTTGTCCATCGCGCCCTCCGCGATGTCGTGAGCGTCGACGTGGCTGGTCACGAGCACCTCCTCCTCGGTGTCGGGGCCGAGGGTCGCGTGGACGTTCTGGCTCGTCGCCGTCTCGTACTCGCAGTCGACGCTCACCGTGACGGACTCGCCCTCGAACCGGCGGAGCAGTCGCGCGCCGAGTTCGCTGGAGACGCCGATGGCGGGGACCTCGCCGATGGGTGCGTCGGCCGTCCCGACGCTGCCGGTCGGCGCGAGACAGCCCTCGACGTGGTTCCGGAACACGAACGCCGCCGCCCCCGCCTGGGCCGCGCGGTAGTACTTCTCGCGACGGTGGATGAACCGCTCGTAGTGGTCCGGGACCGTCGAGGAGCAGACGACTATCCTCCCGTCGAGGTCCGCGTCGAAGTCCTCCGGCAGGCCGTAGCCGAGGTCGACGAGTTCGCCCGTCGCCTCGCCCGCGGGCGACCGCGGCAGCGCGAGACAGTCCCACGTCCGTTCGGGGGCGACCGTCTCGTCTCCCGCCGCGATACTGCTCGTCCCGCGCGTCCAGCCCTGAATCTCGAACTCGTCGAGGTGTGCGTCGCGTGCCCCCGCTGCGTCGAGGGCGTCGCGGGTGGCCTCGGCCGCCCGCCGCTCGCCGTCGCTCCCGGCCATCCGGTCGCCGATGTCGACGAGCGTCTCCAGGTGGTCCCACCCGCGCCGACTCGTGAACGTCGCGCCGATCCAGCTATCGTCGGTCATGGCCGGAGTCCGTCAGGACCGCACCTAACCGTTGTGTCCTGTGGTCGCTCGGCGCACACCTCGTCGAATGGCGAGACTTTTTGCTACGCGCCCGACAGTGTGGGACAGTATGCGGGACGTACTCGACGAGTGGCGACCTGTGGTCGACGAGGAGATAGCACGTCTCCTCCCTCCCGAGGTCGACGAGCCGTATCTCTCCGACTTCTTCGGCGACCCTACCTACGAGTACGACCCGGCGGCCATCCAGGAGGCGCTGGCCGACCCCATCTGGGACCTGCTCGAACGCGGCGGGAAGCGGTGGCGGGCGGTCCTGTTCCTCCTGTTCGTCGACGCCTTCGGCGAGGACCCCGAAGAACTCCTGCCGTACGCCTGCATCCCCGAGATTCTCCACAACGGTACCATCATCGTCGACGACGTTGAGGACGGCGCGGAGATGCGGCGCGGGGGCCGCGCGCTCCACCTCGACCACGGCGTCGACGTCGCACTCAACGCCGGGAACGCGATGTACTTCCTGCCGCTGAAGATCATCACGCGCAACCCCGGCGACCTCGACGCCGAGACGCGGCTGGCGGCCTACGAGATGCTGATGTACGAACTCAACCGGACGCATCTCGGCCAGGGGATGGACATCTGCTGGCACAACCACGAGCGCATCACCGTCGGCGAGACGCAGTACCTGGAGATGTGCGCGTGCAAGACCGGCTGTCTCGGGCGCATCGTCGCCCGTCTCGCCGCCATCGTCACGGGCCAGGACGAGGAGACCGAACTCGCCGTCGCCAACTACGCCGAGAAGATGAGCGTCGCCTTCCAGATAGCCGACGACGTGCTCGACATCGAGACCAGCATGGAGGCGGGCGGCGACTTCGGCAAGGCCGCGGGCAACGACATCCTGGAGGGGAAGAAGACGCTGGCGACCATCCACGCCGCCGAGCACGCCTCGGCCGAGCAGGTCGCCCGCATGGAGGAACTGCTGTGGGCCGACGACAACACGCCCGCCGAGATAGCGGAGGTCGTCGACATCCTCACCGAGACGGGGAGCGTCGACTACGCCCGTCGGCAGGCGCGGTCGCTCTCCGACAGCGCGCTCGACCACCTCTCGTCGGTCGACCTGCGACCGGAACCCGCCGACCAGTTGGCGAACTTCGCCCGGTTCGTCGTCGAGCGGGAGGTCTGAGTCGCCGGTTCGAGTCCGGAGACCCCCGCGGGCCGCCGGAGACGCACGACTCATAGGGGCGACGACCGACGACCGGGTATGGCTGCGACCGAGTTCGACTTCGACCTCCTGCGTGAACTGACCGAGGAGCGCGGCGTCCCCGGCTACGAGGACCGCGTCCGCGACATCGTTCGCCGCGAACTGACCGAGACGACCGACCGCGTCCGCACCGACGCGATGGGCAACGTCGTCGGGACGCTGGACGGCGACAGCGACTACTCGGTCGCCGTCGCCGCCCACATGGACGAGATCGGGTTCATGGTCCGCAACGTCCAGGAGGACGGCTTCCTCCAGCTCGACGCCCTCGGCGGCTGGGACCCCCGCGTGCTGCGCGCCCAGCGCGTCACCGTCCACACTGAGGGCGGCGACCTGACGGGCATCATCGGGTCGACGCCGCCCCACACCGGCGACGGCGAGGAGAGCGACCCCGAGGTCTCGGATATCTACGTCGACATGGGAATGGACGCGGACGCGGTGACCGAGCGCGTCAGCGTCGGCGACCTCGTGACGATGGACCAGACGACCGAGCGCGTCGGCGACCTCGTCACGGGGAAGTCGCTCGACGACCGCGTCTGCGTCCTCCAGCTGCTCGAAGCCGCCCGCCGAATCCAGGACCCCGCCGTCACTATCCACTTCTGTGCGACCGTCCAGGAGGAGATCGGTCTGCGCGGTGCGGAGGCGCTGGGCGTCGACGTCGACCCTGACCTCGCCATCGCGCTCGACGTCACCGTCGCCAACGACGTCCCCGACTACGAGGCGGGCGACGAGGTGACCGAACTCGGCGAGGGTGCTGCTATCAAACTGAAGGACTCCTCGGTCGTCACGAACCCGAAGGTCAACCGCCGGATGCGCGCGGTCGCCGACGAGGCCGACGTCCCGTACCAGCTAGAGGTCCTCCCCGCGGGCGGCACCGACACCGCCGGCTTCCAGAACTCCTTCGGCGCGAAACCCGTCGGGGCCATCTCCATCCCGACGCGCTACCTCCACACCGTCACCGAGAGCGCGCACGTCGACGACATCGCCGCCGCCATCGACCTGCTGACGGCGGTGCTGGAGAGCGAGACGGGCGAGGAAGACTACACGCTCTAGCACGTTTTTCTTCGTCGGGTGCGCTCGCTCACTCGCTTCGCTCGTTCGCTCGCACACCACTCCTCGAAAAACCTGCACTGAAAAAGTCGAGTTCGAGCGCGACGCGCTCGAACTCGGTGAACCGCGCTCGCATTGCTCGCGCGGACGCTGTGTTCGCTGCCTCTCGATGCGTCTCTACGACCCGCTGGCGTTCCCGGCCTGCAACTGCGACTGATTCACCTCGTAGACGGTGACGCCCTCGAACTGTTCGGCGACGGTCACCCCCGGAACGGTCTCGAAGGTGACGTCGTCGCCGTAGCGGTCACGCTCGGTCGGGCCGACGTAGACGTAGTCCACCTCGTACTCCGCGAGCAGTGCGGCGCGGCGTTCAGGGCCAGCCTGGAATATCGCGTCGGCGTCTGCGGCGCGGGCGCGGTAGGTCTCCTCCCCGCGGTAGCCGATCTCGTGCGCCCACCCGGCGACCGACATGTGGCCGGTGAGGCTGGATTCGGGGTTCGTCCAGCGGTAGAGGCCCCAGCCGGGGGCGGCGGCGATGGTGACCTGCCCCGGCTTCTCGTCGAGCCAGTCGATGGCGGCGGCCTCGTCTGCGTGGTAGTTCGCGACGAACTGCGTCGCGTCGAGCGTCGGGTCCTCTGGGACGTACAGCTCCTGTGAGTCGGCGTCGTAGTAGCCCGGTTCGGCGGTGAAGTGGTCGGTCATGGCGAGGCCGCCGTACAGCGACGTCGAGAGGACGACGAGGACCGCGAGCACCGTCCCCGGTCGAACGTGCTCGAACGAGGCGCGGTCCGCGCTGGCGAAGTCCGCGAGCGACGGGGCGGGCGTCGTCCGGGCGACGAGGGTCGCCAGTGCAGCGCCCGCCGCCGGTGCCCAGAGTACCCAGACCTGCATGTACGTCTTGAACACCGTGTTCATCCGGCCCGGCCCGGCCTCCTCCTGCAGGTACACCAGGTCGACGAGGACGACGACGCCCGTCGCCGCGAGGACGAGCACGGTGGCGAAACTCGTCTCCAGCCCGGAGCTGCGACGCGCGCGCAAGAGGAGCCACGCGGCGAGCGCGAGTGGGACGAACAGGCCCAGCACCGCCGCGCCCAGCAGCCAGGCGACGAGGCACACGCCCAGCCACGCGACGAGGAGCGCGGCGACGCGACCCGTCCCGAGGTCCAGCACCCCGCGTGCCCGGCCGACGAGGTACGGGACGAACACGAGGAGGAACGCGCCGTGGACGACGAGCAGGCCCCACAGCGAACTCCGGTTCTCGACGAGTTCGACCGACCGCCCGCTCGCCGCGCCCGACCAGAAGGAGATCGAGGCGACGACCGCGAGGAGGCCGAGGACGGCCGTGACGACGAGCGCACCGCCCGTCCACCGGAGTTCGGTCCGCGTCCACGCGGGGAGCGACCGGCGGACGCGCTGGAGTCGTCCCTGCGAGAGCGGCGACGGTTCGCGGCCGCCGAACCGCGCCGAGAGGAGCGTGAGCGGGTCGCTCGGGGCGAAGGCGACGGCGAGCCACGCCACGCCGAGGACCGTCGGGAACGACCACGTGTTGACGACGGCCAGCAGCGCCGCGTCGAGTGCGACGAGCGCCAGGAGGCCGCGTCGTCGCCACCGGTTCGCGTCGGGCGTCCGGTAGTAGGAGAGCGCGAGCGTCGCCCCGAGGAGCATGAACGGCGTGCTCATCATGTGGGCGTGCAGGTCGCCGTTGAGGAACGCGAACAGCGGGAACTCGTTGATGGTGCCGGGGATGACGCGGCTCGCGCCCCAGTAGGTGAACTCCGAGAGCGGCGCGGTGAGGCTACCGCCCCAGTTCTCGGGGGACGCACCGACGAGGCCCGCGAGCGAGGCGACGACGGAGTTCGGGAGCACGTCGAACAGCGCGCGGACCGGCGTGGCGAGGTTGCTGGCGACGGCGACGAAGAACGCACCGAACGCCGACGCGGTGGTCCGCGAGGCGGGCAGGTCGTCGGCGAGCGCGCCCGCCAGCCCGTACGCCGCGGTGACGAGCATGGCGTAGAACCCAGCGAGCGCGAGGTTGTAGGCGTAGCGCGGCGCGGTGAACGTCGCCTTCGTCAGCATCGCGGCGAGCATGTGCCCGCCGTAGTAGTACTGGACACGTTCGCCCGCGAACCACGGGTCGAGCGGCGGCAGGCGGTCGGCGCGGAGGAGCGCCTTCAGCAGCGAGAAGTCGAGGAACTTCTCGCCGGCGGTCGGGTGGACGGCCGGGTCGACGGCCCGGACGGCGACGAGGAAGAGGAACGCGAGCGCGAAGACGAGCGCCGTCTCGACTGCGACGCGGGTGTCGGGGCGAGCGCCCGAGCGGACCGCCAGCGCGGACGCACCGAGCAGGACGGCGAGGCCGGCGAGGATGGCGGGCCACCCGAAGGCGACGTAGCCGACGACCCAGCCGACGAACCCGACGAGGAGCAGCGCGGCCGGGATGGCGACGCCCGCGCCGCGGTCGGCCAGTGTCGGGCAGAGCGCGGCGACCAGCGGGAGGCCGACGGCGAAGAGGGCGAGGTACGCCGCGAGCCACAGGAGAACGAGGCCGACTTCCATGTTCCAGCGACGGGTGGGCGGGGCTAAACCTCTTGTGTACTCCTCGTAGCGGCGACGAGCCGTTCCAAACTGTTTTTACCCGCTGACCGATTCCGACTGCGTATGTCGTCCGTCGGTCTCGTCGTCCCCGCCTTCAGACCAACCGTCGAGCAGCTCTCGGCCTACGTCGAGGCGCTGGACGAGCGACTCTCGCCGGCGGCGATCCGTATCGAACTCGACGACCCCTCCGAGGCGACCCTCCACGCGCTCGACGCCCTCGACTCGCTGCCCGCGACGGTCAACGCCGTCCCGTACCGGCGCGGGAAGGGCGCGGCCATCACCAGCGGTTTCGAGCACCTCGACACCGACGTCCTCGCGTTCGCCGACGCCGACGGCGCGACCCCCGCAGCGAGCGTCGAGGCCGTCGTCGCGCCGTTGCTCGACGGCACGGCCGACATCGCGGTCGGGTCGCGGCGCCACCCCGACGCGACGGTCGTGAGCCACCAGACGCACGCTCGCCGACGGATGGGCGACGCGTTCGCGTGGCTGGCCCGCGGACTGCTCGACGTCGACCTCTACGACTTCCAGTGCGGTGCGAAGGCCATCACCGCCGAGGCGTGGGGCGAGGTTCGAAAACACCTCTACGAACCCGGATTCGCCTGGGACGTCGAGTTCATCGCGATGGGCGGCGCGCTCGGCTACCCGCTCGTCGAGGTGCCCGTGACGTGGCACGACCAGCCGAACTCGACGGTCGCACCGGTCCGCACGGCGACGGAGATGGCTCGTGCGCTGTTCGTCGCGCGCCACCGCGCGCTCCGACTGCAGGACCACCGCTTCCACCGGGCGTTCCCCGAGACCACGACGGCGCTCGTCGACCGGGACTCCAGATGAACCGCGACACGCTGTCGGCGCTGCTCTCGGGGGTCCGGTTCAGCAAGTTCGTCTCCGTCGGTGCCGTCGGTGCGGTCTTCGACCTCTCGGTGACGTTCCTCCTCACGCTCCAGTTCGGCGTCGCCGACGAGGTGGCGAAGGTGATCGGCGCGGAGGTAGCCATCGTCATCATGTTCTTCATCAACGAACACTGGACGTTCGCCACCGAGGGCGAGGACGGCGTCCTCCCGACGCTCGGCCGCCTGCTCAGGTCGAATCTGGTGCGGAGCGGCGGCGTCGCCGTCCAGTTCCTCGTCGTCTGGTCGCTCTCGCGGCTCCCCATCTCGATACCCGTCTTCGGCGTCGACCTCTGGACGTTCGTGCCGCCCCCGCTCGCCATCGGACTCTCGATGCTGCTCAACTACGTGCTGGAGAGCCTGGTCACGTGGCGGGTCACCGCGGAGGCCTGAACGACCGCTCGCTCTCCCGCGGTATCGCATGACGTGGCGGTCATCGAATCACAACCCTTACTAAGCAGCCTCGGGTATCAGAAGACAGCGGGATGGGATAGCCAGGAGATTCCGCCGGGCTCATAACCCGGAGATCGGTAGTTCAAATCTACCTCCCGCTATGTTCTGACGGCACACAACGTGAACGACGAGCGGAGCGAGTCGTGAGCCGTGTGCCGTCGAAATCGCCCGGAGTAGATTGGAAGCAGGGAGCGAGCGTCGCGAGCGACCGAGGTTCGAATCTACCTCCCGCTACTTCTACTGCGAACAACGACGAGGAGCGACGCGATGCGTCCTGTGGGCGAAGTCCCGCCGCCAACGGTTTGGCCCGACTTGTGGACTGTTCACCAACGCTGTCTGTGCTCGTTCGGGTACTGTCCCCGGAACGGCCACAATGCATACCTTGTATGGTGAAGTTCCGGACGGTCATGGGTGAGAGCGAGATTCTCGGCGGGGCCATCGCCGAACGACCGCGGGAGGTCAGCGAGCATCCCTTGCTCGCCGCCATCTACGACCGTCACGACGCGTTGATACAGCGCCACGCCCACCCCGACGGGCGGTCGCTCGAACTCGCGTTCGGTCGGCACTCTCACCCCGACGCGGACGTGGGGGTCGAGGTGTTCCACCAGAACTCAGTCGACGCGACGGGCGTCGAGGCGACGACGGCCGACGCGCGAGCGCTCCCGTTCGCCGACGACTCGTTCGACACAGTCATCGGCCGACGGTTCCTCCACCACGTTCCCGAGGGCGAGCGTGGGCGGATAATCGCCGAGGCTCGCCGCGTTCTCGCACCCGGCGGACGACTCATACTGCTGGAGGGGACACCGGGGCTCTACCGGCGGTTCGCGAAGCACCTCGCGTTCCGACTCGGCGCGCTCGGCGAGGACACGGACGAGTACGGCCACCTCTCGGTGGGGGAGATGCAGACGCTCCTCGACGAGAACGGGTTCGACACCGTCGAACTGCGTCGGCTCGGGTCGCCGCTGATGCCTCTCAGCATCTCGAAGCGGTCCTGGAGCGCCCGCGCCGCGCCGCTGTACGAGCGGACCCAGTTCGTCAGGTGGTGGTCGCTGGCGGTGGCGACGCCGACGCCGGAACCCGTGGCCGTGTCGCGCGTGGTGCCGGCAGAGGACGGCGAAGAGCGGCGTGAACCGCGGAAACAACGACACGTCTAAGTGACGGCGAGGCCGTTCTGAGAGTCGTGCGTACCGTCGCTGTCATCCCCGCGTACAACGAGGCCGCCACCATCGGGTCGGTCGTCGACGGCGCGATGGCCCACGTCGACCACGTGGTCGTCGTCGACGACGGGTCGAGCGACGACACCGCTCGCGTCGCGCGCGGCCACGGCGCGAGCGTGGTCGAACACGTCATCAACACCGGCGTCGGCGGGGCGGTCCGGACGGGTTACCGCTACGCCATCCGCAACGACTACGACTTCGTCGTCCAGATCGACGCCGACGGCCAACACGACCCCGCGTACATCCCGACCCTCCTCGAGGAGGCCGAGGACCACGACATGGTCATCGCCAGCCGATATCTCAACGACAGCCACGAGGAGTACTCGCAGGTCAGAAACACCGGCATCCGGTTCTTCACGGCGGTCGTGAACCGGCTGGGCGGTATCGACATCACCGACGTGACCAGCGGGTTCCGGGTGTACCGCGTCTCGAAGCTGGAGACCATCCTCCACCACTCCGACAGGCACTGGGCGGTCGAACAGACGCTCGACGCGGCGCGGTCGGGCCACCGCATCACCGAGGTGTCGGTGAAGATGCCCGTCCGCGACGAGGGCGACTCGCAGTTCACGTTCGACACGTTCGTCCTCTACCCGGCCCGGATGGCCGACGTCATCCTCCGCGTCCTCATCTTCCGATAATGGCAGAGTACACCCTCGTCAACCTGATGACGTTCGTCGTCGGTCTCGGCCTGCTGTTCAACGGCTACTACATCGTCCGCCGGGGCCGCGAGGACATCGCGCTGTTCGTCCTCTCGGCCATCGTCGGCCTCGGTCTGGTGTTCGTGGCGCTCGTCCCCAACGCGTTCCAGGGTATCGCCACCCTCCTCGGTCTGGAGTGGCAGGCCCGCGCGATTCTCGTCATCTCGAACCTCGTGCTGTTCGTCGTGGTCACCTACCTGTTCAACCGTATCGGGAAACTGTACGACCAGCAGTCCCGCCTCAACGAGGAGTTGAGCCTGCTGAAGAACGACCTCGAAGAGCAACGAGATGACTAGCGACCGGGCGACGACGGTGGACGACGACGGGACCCCCACGGCCGTCCTCTCGGTCGACTTCGAACTGTTCTCGCAGACGCCGGCGTACCGGAGCGCCGGGGGCACCGCCCCCGCAGACGAGGCGACCGCTGGCCTGGAGATGGGCCAGTTCCTCCGCGAGACGCTCGCGGACCACGACGCCGAGGCGACGTTCTTCACCGTCTCGTCGGTCGCCGAGGACCACCCCGACGAGGTCCGCGCCATCGCGGACGCGGGCCACGAGATAGCCTCCCACACCCACAGCCACCGGCTGCTGTCGGACCTGGACCCCGACGAACGTCGGGAGGAACTCGTCCACTCCCGAGACGTACTGGAGTCGGTCACCGGCGCGACGGTCGAGGGGTTCCGCGCGCCCGCGTTCGACGTACCCGAAGGGACGCTCGCGGCCCTCGCCGACGCGGGCTACCGCTACGACTCCAGCGTCGCCGCCTGCCGCAAGATTCCGGGCTGGTACGGCGGCGAGGACGACGCGGTTCGACCCTGCTCCGCGGTGGACGTGCAGGCAGACGCGCCCGACACGCTCGCCGAACTGCCAATCGCGGTGATGCCCGGCCTGCGCCTCCCCCTGACGGGGACGTGGCTCCGGTTCTTCGGCGTGCGCTACACCATCGCCGGGATGCACATGCTCGCGCGACGGGGCATCACGCCCGTGCTCTACGTCCACCCGTGGGAACTCGCGGACCTGCCCGACGTCGAGGGCGTCCCGAAGCGGGTGTACGTCCGCACCGGCGCGTGGATGCGCCGGGCCGTCGAGCGCATCCTGGCCGAACCGTTCGAGTTCGTCACCGCGCGGTCGGTCGTCGCCGACGCGGCGGGGACGCCACCGCTCGACGCACCCGCTCCCGGCGCGGGCGGGGCGGAGTAGCGTGGCCGATTCGTCCTCTCGCGCCCGCCGCGTACTGGGGTTCGTCCTCCGCTACGGCATCGGCCTGCTGGCAGTCGCGTGGCTGCTGGACCAGGTCGAGTTCGACCGCGTCGCGGCGGTCCTCGGCGACGTGCCACCCGCGTCCGTCGCGGCACTACTGGTCGTCACCGTCGTCGGCCTCCTCGGACGGTTCTACACGTGGCACGTCCTGATGAACCGCCTCGATAGCGCGACGTTCCGCGCCGCTGCCAGCACGGACCTCGTCGTGAACTTCGTCAACCAGATCCTCCCCTCGCGGCTGTCGGGGCGGGCGGCCGCACCCGTCGTCGTCCGCAGCGAGACCGGGATGGCCGGCGGGGACAGCGTCGCCGTCGCTGGCGTCCACACGGGACTGTACGCCGCCCTCTACGGGCTGGTCGCCACGCTCGGGGTCGTCCTCGGCGTCGGACAGTTCTCGCCGGGGCTGCTGCTCCTGCTCGCGCTGTCGACCCTGCTGTACTTCGTCGCGGGGGCGGCCGTGTTGCTCCTCGGGGCGAACCTGACGCTGGCCGACCGGTTCGTGGAGGGCTTCGCCCGACTGCTCGGGCGCGTGCCGCGCGTCGGCGGGCGACTCGCCGGACTCGTCCGGTCGCTCCCCGACTTCGCCGCGTCGTCGGCCGACTCGTTCCGGACGCTGACGACCGACCCGCGGAGCGTCGGTCTGTACACTGTCGGCTGGCTCGCGGCGATGGTCGCCGCGCCCGGCCTGCGCGTCTGGCTCCTGCTCGACGGGCTCGGGACCGGGTTCGAGCCGGCGCTCCTGTTGCCGTTCTACCTGCTCACCGCGTACAGCGTCACGCTGCTCCCGCTGACGCCGGGCGGCATCGGCGTCACGGAGGCGACGGCGACGGCGGTGTTCGTCGCCCTCGGCGTCCCCGCCGAGACCATCGTCCCGGTGGTGTTCATCGACCGGTTCGTGAGCGTCTACCTGCCGGCGCTCGCGGGCTGGTACCCGTCGCTCCGGCTCGACCTCTCGGGACTCGTCGCCGAGTAGAAGGGAAAGTATATCCGCCGACCTCGGGTTGGACGACACATGACGCGGACGTTCGTCGTCGGCCTCGACGGGGCGAGCTGGCGACTGCTCGACCCGTGGCTCGACGCAGGTGACCTCCCGAACCTCGCCGCCCTCCGAGAGTCCGGCGCGTGGGCGGCCCACCGGAGCTGCCTCCCGCCGGTGACGTTCCCGAACTGGAAGTGCTACTCCTCCGGGAAGGACCCCGGCGGCTTCGGCGTCTTCTGGTTCGAGCACGTCGACCTGGAGGCAGAGGAGATAACGGTCGCCAACGGCGGCGACTTCCAGACCGTGGAGCTGTGGGACTACCTCAACGACGGCGGCATGACGACCGGCGTCGTCAACATGCCGACGATGTACCCGCCACGCGACATCGACGGCCCCGTCGTCTGTGGCGGTCCCGACGCCGTCTCCGGGGAGTACCGCTCAATCGACTCGGGCTACACCTCGCCCGCGGACCTCGCCGCGTACCTCCAGCGCGAGTTCGACTACGAGGTCCACCCCGACCCGCTGCTCTCCTCGAACGAGGAGCGCGGGGCGGAGGTCGACGCCATCCTCGACGTGATGGACTCCCGGTTCGACGTGGCGCTGGACCTCTTCGAGCGCGACGAACTCGACTTCATGCACGTCACGCTGTTCTACCTCAACGTCCTGCACCACTTCTTCTGGGACGACGAACCCGTCTACCGCGCGTGGCAACTCGTCGACGAGCGACTGGGCGAACTCCGCGACCTGGAGGACACGACGCTCGTCCTGATGTCCGACCACGGCGCGGCCCCCACGACGACGGAGTTCTACGTCAACGAGTGGCTCGCCGAGAACGGCTACCAGGAGCGCACGCGGACCGTCGAGGACTACCTCAAACCGCTCGGGCTGACCCGCGAGAACGCCCTCGCCGTCGCCAAGCGCGCGGGCATCGTCGACACGCTCGCCCGCGTCGTTCCCGAGTCGCTCCAGCAACTCGTCCCCCAGCAGGCGGGGCTGAAGCGCGGCCGGAAGCTCGAAGCTATCGACCTCGACCGGACGAAGGCCGTCGCCAGCGGGCAGGGTCCGATCTACATCAACCCGCGCTTCGACGTGGAGGCGGTCCGGAAGGAGCTCATCGCGGACCTGCGCGAGGTGAGCGACGCCGAGGGACCGCTGTTCACGGCCGTCTACGCGGGTGACGAGGTGTACCACGGGCCGTTCGTCGACGACGGGCCGGAGGTGGTCGTCGACATGCGCCCCGGCGTCCACGTCAACGACGGCGTCGGCGGCGGGAACGTCACGACCGCCCCCGACCGCTGGGCCGCCGAGAACACGCCCCACGGCATCTTCGCCGCCGAGGGGCCGAACGTCGACTCGGTCGGCCAGCTCAACGACATCTCTATCCTCGACATCGCGCCGACCATCCTCGCCGGGATGGGCAGCGACGTGCCGACCGACATGCGCGGCAGCGTCCTGCCCATCTTCGACGAGGAGCCGGACTGGGCCGAGCGCGACCCCATCCGGTTCCAGCA
Organism: Halomarina salina; assembly: GCF_023074835.1. NCBI lineage: Archaea > Methanobacteriati > Methanobacteriota > Halobacteria > Halobacteriales > Natronomonadaceae > Halomarina > Halomarina salina. The sequence goes on along the minus strand of NZ_JALLGW010000002.1, from coordinate 310,425 downwards.
GCGCGAGCGGGTCGGCGACGGCGACGAGGTGGCCGACCGGCTGAAACAGCTCGGGTACATGGAGTGATGCGGCCGCCGGTCCCCGACACCGCCGACGCCGAATCACGAGACTTTTGCCGCGGTTGGCTGAGTGAGTAGCTACATGCGGCGACTCTCCGCCCCGCTGACCCGGATTCGACAGCGGGTCCGCTCGGACCTCGACGAGGACCCGTACCTGAAGTACCTCCTCCTGCTCGCGTTCGTCCTCGGCGCGTTCTGGTTCTGGCACCTCGCGCCGAACTTCGCCACGCGCGACGAGATGGACCGTATCCTCGACCCGATGGTCGCGGTCGGCGTCACCCTCTCGGACCCGAGCATCGCGTCGCTGCAGGCCGGTATCGAGTGGGGGCGCGTCCCGTTCGGTGCGACGTTCTACCTCTTCGGGCTGGCGGTCCTGCCGGTCGTCGGTATCGCGGCCGTCACCGGCCAACTCGACATCTTCGACGCGTTCGTCTACCCGAACGGGACGTTCGGCACGTACGAGGCCTGGCACGCGACGCCCGAGTGGGTCTGGATGGTCGTCATCTCGCTGGTTCGCCTGTTCAACGTCCTGTTCGCGGTCGGCTGCGTCTACCTCACCTACCGCATCGCGACGACCATCCGCGACCGGGCGGCGGGCCGCCTCGCGGCCGTCCTGCTGACGTTCTCGTGGGGCTTCCTCACCATCGCCCACGAAGGCGGCGAGGACATGCCGGCGCTGTTCTTCGTCCTGCTCGCGCTCTACCTCCTGCTGGGCTACGTCCGGGATGGGACGGACTGGCGGTTCTACGGCGCGAGCGTCGCCGGTGGCGTGGCCATCGCGTTCAAACTCACCGCCGCACCCGTCATCGCCGTCATCGTCGCCGCCTTCCTCCTCCGGGCGCGGGAGGCCGACGACTGGCGGTCGGCGCTGTTCCGCCCCCGGATGGTCGTCGCCGGTGCGCTGTTCGGCTTCGGCACCATCGTGCTCGGGTTCCCGACGGTGCTGGCCGCGGGGTTCGACCCGTTCTTCGAGCGCTTCTTCGAGGGGTCGGCGTCGCGGGCCAACTGGGCGACCGGTCCCACTGCGCCCATCTGGTGGTGGTTCCTGCGGGGCTACTTCAGCGGCCTGAGCCTCCCGCTGTTCGGCGGGGCGGTCGCCGGCGTCGTCGCTGGCGTCTACCAGGTGTGGGACGAACCGGAGGAGTCGAGCGCCGTCGCACTCGTGCTGCTAGCACTCGGGACGTACGTCCTGCTGTTCTCCCAGTGGCACGACTTCCGGGTCCACCACCTGCTGCCGACGTTCCCGCTGTTGATGGTGCTCGTCGCGCTCATGCTCAACCGGCTACTGCGTGAGACACCACGCGTGGGCACCGCGCTCACCGTCTTCCTCCTCCTCACCAGCGGGACGTACGCCGTCACGGGCGACATCGGCTACGCGAGCATGCCGCGAGACGAGGCGGTCGACTGGTTCGACGCGAACGCCGACCGGAACGACACCGTCGAGCTGTACCGCGTCCACCTCCAGGACACCGCGACGCCCCACTGGATGGACGTCAAGCACCGCTGGACGGCCGAGAGCGAGACGGTCGCGTGTCCCCGGTTCATCGAACTGGGCTACCGCGACCTGCTGTACCTGAAAGACGGCACGTACTACCGCAACGGCGACGTCCAGAAGCGGTACGTGCGGGAACTGGTCAGCGAGGGCGGCGACTACCACATCGTCGCGGAGTTCGGTCCACGGCCGCCGAACTTCGTCCCGGAGCGGGCACGTCCGGGGAACCTCCTCGACCTCGTCCCGTACGGTATCGTCCCGCACACCGACCAGTACGCGGACGAGCAGGAACTCGAACCGAACCAGTACACGCTCATCCTCGAACGGAACCAGGGCGCGTCCTGTGACCCGAACAGACGCGCGCCGTTCTGAGCCGGGAGCAGCCTACTTCTGCACGAGAAACGGTGATTCGGTGAGCGAGCGGTTCAGGCCTGCGACGGCACGTCGAGTCCGAGCGCCTCGACGAGCGTCTCCGCGGCGGCCGACGACGACCCCGGCCCGCGTGCGGTGATCAGGTCGCCGTCCGTCCGCACGCTCGCGTCGGCGTCCAGTTCGGCGTCCCACTCTCCGCCTGCGGCCTTCACCTCGTCTTCGACCCAGTAGGGGAGTTTCCGGCCGTCGGGCATCCGGTCGTGCTCGTCGACGATGCCCTCCTCCCAGTCGTTCGGGAAGCCGGTGACCTGTCGCCCCTCGACCAGCAGGTCCCCGTCGGAGTCACGCGTGAACGCGAGGATGCCGACCGCGTGACAGACGACCAGCGCCGTCCCGTCGTCGCCCTCGACCGCGTCGCGCAGGAGCGTTCGGGCGTGCTTGTCCTGGTTGACGTCCCACTCGGTCCCGTGCCCGCCGGGGAAGACGACCGAATCGTAGCCGTCGGCCGAGACGGTCGCCAGCGGCTCCGGGTCGTCCAGCCGCTCGTCGCTCTCGATGACGTCCCGTACGTGTTCGGCGGTCTCCTCGCCGACGTTCTCCGGGTCCGTCGAGCGCTCGTCGACGACCGGTGGGTCCCCGCTCGGCGTCGCCACCGTCACGTCGACGCCCGCATCCGAGAGCGTCGTCAGCGGTTCGACACACTCCTCCGCCCAGTACCCCTCCTCGCTGACCACGAACAGCGCGTTCGTCATAGCGACTCCTCGTTCGGTCTCGCCGCAGAAAAACGCGGGCCTCCCCCTCGGCGTTGCTCCCTCTCGGAACGTCGACCAGTGAGCGTCGGTGACGACCGGCCGGTCGCCGTCGACGACTCGCTCGTCGGGCTACCCGTCGCCCTGTTCGTCGGTGATGACGACCTCGCCGTCGACGACGTCGACGTTGATGAGCGTCTTGACGGGGTACTCGTCCATCTCGTTCGAGCCGCCGTCCTTCTTGATGACGGCGACGATGTCCGCCACGTCCGCGCCCGTCTCGCCGAGGGCCTCGGTGATGGCCCGGAGCGTGCCACCCGTCGAGAGCACGTCGTCGAGCAGGAGGACGCGGTCGCCCTCGTAGACGTCGTTCATGTACATCTCGTTCTCGGAGTAGCCGGTCACCTGCGAGAGGTTCACCTCGCCGTCGAGGCCGTACTGGCGCTTGCGGATGACCACGAGCGGGATGTCGGTCATCAGCGAGACGGCCGTCGAGATGTGGATGCCCATCGCGGCGGGCGTGACGATCTTGTCGACGCCCTCCAGCTCCGCCTTCCTGATGATGCCGATGGTTATCTCGCGGAGGAGTTTCGGGTCGAGCATCGGAACGCCGTCGCTGATGGGGTGGACGAAGTAGTGGTAGTCTCCCTTCTCGATGATAGGGGCCTCACGCAGCGACCGAGCGAGCAGGTCCATGTCGCCCGTATTCGGCGTGATGGTATAACCCCGGTGGTCCGCACTGACCGTGCGGTAGCCTCCCACCCCGTGATGCGGGGGCCATCGCCGCCGGTCTGCCCCTGCTCAGGCGAGACTCATCGCCACGACGCCGACCAGCAGCAGGGTCGCCGTCACGCCGAACAGCATCGCGTAGGCGAGCGTCGCCGTGTTCGCTCTCGTGTCGGATAGCACACTTCGTCAGTCGACGTCGGGGGGCTTCGTTATACGCTGCTTCCCTCCTTCGGGCAGACGGTTGCAGGGGCTAAACGCGACGTTGAACGGTGCTAGGCGGTGATTAGCGCGGTCGCCTCGGGGCCGTTCGCCGGTCGTCTCGTTCTGTTGGGCCTCCCCCCGGTCACTGTTGCAACCGGACATCCTACCACTATCAGTCGAACTGTTGGCCGAATGGCCAGTTCACCACCGCGATAAAGCAGACGTTTGGATAATCGAAGAACTATCCGCGGGGATTTGAAAACTATTAAGCGCGCGTCGTCCCGCTGACTACGTGTGCAACCGGAACCGGCGGTTCTCCTCGCCGTGCTGGCGCTCCCGTTCGTCGGCGCGGCGGTGACCCCCCTCGTCTACCGGGTGCTCGGCGAGCGCACCGCCTACTTCGCGGCCGCAGTCGCGACGGCGTGTCTCGCCCTCGTACTCAGTCAGTACGGCACCCACGGCACGGTGAGCGTCGAGTGGATACCGCAACTCGGCGTCAACCTCGTGCTGTATCTGGACGGTCTGGCCTTCCTCGTCTCCCTGCTCGCCTCGGGTGTGGGCATCCTCGTGTTCACCTACTCGGGTGGCTACATGCACGGCGAGCCGGGACAGGCCAAGTACTACACCACGCTGCTGGTGTTCATGGGCGCGATGCTCGGGGTCGCGCTCGCGGCGGACCTCGTCGCGCTGTTCGTGTTCTGGGAACTGACGAGCGTCTCGTCGTTCGTCCTCATCGGTCACTACCAGCGCGAGAAATCGTCGCTGTACGCCTCGCGCAAGTCGATGCTCATCACCGTCAGCGGCGGCCTGTTCATGCTCGTCGGCTTCCTGTTCCTCCACGACGCGGCCGGGTCGTACGCGCTGTTCGACACCGCCGCCTCCCAGGGCATCATCTCGAACGCGGACGCGGTTCGGGGGACGCTAACCGAGGCGGGACTGCTCCTCCCGGTCGTCGTCCTCATCGGTATCGGCGCGGCGGCGAAGTCCGCCCAGGTCCCGTTCCACATCTGGCTTCCCAACGCGATGGAGGCACCCACGCCCGTCAGCGCGTTCCTCCACAGCGCGACGATGGTCAAGGCTGGGGTCTATCTCGTCGGGCGGTTCCGCCCGCTGTTCGTCCCACAGGGCGAGTCGGTGTACACCGCCGAGGTGTGGCTCCCGCTGTTCGTCGGCCTCGGCCTGCTGACGATGACCGTCGCTGCGATGCTCGCGGTGAGCGCGACGGACATCAAGGAACTGCTCGCGTACTCGACCGCCTCCCACCTGGGCCTCATCGTCGCCGGGTTCGGCTTCGCCGTCAGCTACGGCGGCGAGGCGGGCGCGTTCCACATCCTCAACCACGCGTCGTTCAAGGCGGCGCTGTTCCTCGTCGCGGGCATCGTCGCCCACGAGGCCGGGACCCGGAACATCGCTGACCTCTCCGGCCTGCGCGAAGACCTACCGGTGACGGCGGCCATCGCCACCGTCGCCTGTCTCTCGATGGCCGGTATCCCGCCGCTCAACGGCTTCTTCTCGAAGGAACTGCTGTTCGAGGCGTCGTGGGAGACCGCGGCGCACTTCGGCGGACTCTGGTACCTGCTGCCAGCAATCGCGGTGTTCGGGAGCATCTTCACGTTCCTCTACTCCATCAAGTTCCTCTCGCTGTTCTACGGCGACCGGCCCGAAGCGCTCGGGGAGGTCCACTCGCCGCCGCTGGCGATGCTCGCTCCGGCCGCCGTCCTCGGCCTCGCGGTGCTGGTCATCAGCGCCGTGCCGAACCTCGCCATCGAGGTCATCGCGGGCGACGCGTACGCCGCCGTCGCACCCGGCGAGGCCCACTCGTTCACGGTGCCGTGGCCGATACCGACGGAGGCGTCGCCGTACGCGCTGATGTCGCTCGTGACCATCCTCACGGGTGCGGCGCTCTACCCGTTCTACGACCGTTTCCACGACGCGTTCGCTCGTGCTCGGACGTTCCCGTACACCAGTCCGAACGCGTACTACGACGGCGGGCTCGCGGCGCTCGAACGGACGAGCGCGCTCGTCCCCGCGTTCATCCAGACCCGGATGTTCCGGACGTACGCCGCGTCGTCGCTGCTAGCGGTGTCCGCGCTCGCCCTCGCCGGCTACCTGGTCGCCGGCGTCGTGGTCCCGCTGCCGAGCGGCCTCGACAGTCTGACGCTGCTCGGCGTCGTCGGCGGTGCTCCGCTGTTCGTCGTCCTCATCGTGGCGCTGTTCGGGGCGGGAGCGGTCGGCATCGCCGACTCGCACGTCGCGGGGGTGCTGACGCTCTCCATCCTCGGGTTCATGGTCGCCATCTTCTACGTGCTGGCCTCGGCCCCGGACCTCGCGCTGACCCAACTGCTCATCGAGACGCTCGTGCTCGTCATCTTCCTGCTCGTCCTCGACAAACTGCCGACGTGGTACGGCGACCTGGAACTGCGCGAGGCCGTCCCCGACGCTATCGTCGCGGGCGTCGTCGGCGTCACGGTGACGCTGACGGTGCTCCTGACGACGAGCACGGTCCCGTCGCAGAACATCGCGTCGTACTTCGTCGAGAACGCGCCGGTCCCCGGAGAGCACGGGCCGGTACTCATCGACTCCGGCGGCGGGGGCAACATCGTCAACGTCATCCTCGTCGACTTCCGCGCGCTCGACACGCTGGGCGAGATAACGGTCGTCGCGATGGCCGCGCTCGCCGTGCTGACGCTCGTCGGCATGCGAAACGGAGGTGAGGACGTATGACGACGGACACGGACACGACGGTCATCGCCCGCACCGTCGTCCGGGTGGTCGTCCCCATCATCCTGCTGACCGCCGTCGCGCTCCTGTTGCAGGGGCACAACCTGCCGGGCGGCGGGTTCATCGCCGGCGTCCTCACCGTGACGGCGTTCGCGCTGGTCTACATCGTCTTCGGTCGGGCGTTCCTCCAGCGCGAACTGCTCCACACCGAGGACGACGAGTTCCTCGCCGGTGCGGTCGGCGAGTACGGCCGGACGTTCTCGTACGGTCTCGCGCTGGCCGCCTCGGCCGGCGTCGGCTCTATCGTCCTCGGTGAGCTACTCGCACAGGGACAGTACGAGTTCCTCACCCAGGCGGTCGTCTTCGTCTACGAGGTGCCCATCTACCACGAGATAGAGGTGCCGACGGCACTGTTCTTCGACCTCGGCGTCTACTTCGTCGTCGTGGGGGCGCTGCTGACTATCCTCGCGGTGGTGGGTGGCGAATGACTCCGCTCACGACACTCGCTGGCGAGCCAGCGCTGTCGATGCCCGCGACGCTTCCCGCCGCGACGCCGTCGACGCTCCCCGGACTCGTCGTCCCGTTACAGGGGTCGGAGGGAGCGCCGCCGACGCAGTTCGTCCTCGCGCTCGTGCTCGGCCTGCTGTTCGCCATCGGGACGTTCCTCGTCCTCCGGCGGGACGTGGTCCGGGTCGTCTGGGGGATCACCATCATCACCCAGGCGACGAACATCTACCTCGTCACGATGGGCGGCATCTCGGGGAGCGTCCCCATCCTCGCCCACGGGGCGTCGGCCGACCCCGCGACCGTGGCGAACCCGCTGGTCCAGGCGCTCGTCCTGACGGCCATCGTCATCGGCTTCGGGACGACCGCGTTCGCGCTGGTGTTGACCTATCGAGTCTACGAGGAGCACGGTACCATCGACCTCTCGGAACTCGGGGAGGTTCCGCCGGAGTCGGGCGTCTCGGCGATGACCGACTCGTCCGTGGACGGTCCGGAGGCCACCGGCGACGAGGAGGCTGTCACCGCGGACGGCGGCACCCCTGACTCGGGTCCGGGGACCGGACCGACCGCCGGGTCCTCGGGGGGTGACCGATGACCGACCTCGTCATCGCGCCGCTGTTGGTCGCGCTGTTCACCGCCGTCGCGACGCTGCCGTTGCGCTCGGCCAAACGCGTCCAGCAGGCGGTGAGCGTCTTCGGCGGCGCGCTGTACCTCGTCGCCGTCGCCGCCCTCGTCCGGGCGGTGCGGGCCGACGCCGACGGCTACCTCGTCTACCAGCTGTCGCACTGGGACGCGCCGTTCGGCATCGTGCTCGTCGCCGACGACCTCTCGGTCCTGCTGCTGAGCCTCGCCGCCGTCGTGTCGCTGGCGGCGCTCGTGTTCTCGGTGCGGGGCATCCCCGCCGTCGGGCAGCGGCTGTCGTACCACCCGCTCTACCACCTGATGCTCGTCGGTATCACGGGGTCGTTCCTCACCGGCGACGTGTTCAACCTGTTCGTCTGGTTCGAGGTGATGCTGATGTCGAGCTACGTGCTCGTCGTCTTCTACAGCGGCCCCGACGAGACGCGTTCGGCGCTCCACTACGCGTTCCTCAATCTGCTCGGCAGCGCCGTCATGCTGCTCGCCATCGGCGGCCTCTACGCGACGACGGGGACGCTCAACATGGCGGACATGGCCCAGTACCTCGCGTCGGCCCCGGCCAGGGACACGACCCCCGTCCTCGGCATCTCGGCGATGCTGTTCGCCGTGTTCGCGCTGAAAGCGGGTATCGTCCCGTTCCAGTTCTGGGTGCCCGACGCCTACCGCGCCGCTCCCGCGCCCGTCGCGGCGATGCTCGCTGGCGTCGTCAAGAAGGTGGGCGTCTACGCCATCGTCAGGCTCTACTTCACCGTCTTCTCGGTGGCCGCACTCCCGCCGGGTCTGTTCGGCGAGAACGCGACGTTCCTCGCGTTCTTCGGGCCCGTCATGCTCCTCATGGCGATCGGCTCCATCGTCGTCGGCGGGTTCGGCGCGGTCGGCCGCGAGGACCTCGACGGACTGCTGGCGTACTCCAGCATCGGTCAGGTCGGATTCATCGTCCTGCCGCTGGCCGTCGCGGCGTCGGCGGTGCCCGGCGCTGGTGCGGAGATACCCCGTGAAGGCATCGTCACGCTCGGCATCACCGCCGCGCTCGTCTACTCGGTCAACCACGGACTGGCGAAGAGCCTCCTGTTCCTCGTCAGCGGCGCGCTCTCGCGCACGCTCGGGACGGTCCGGTTCGACGCGCTCGGAGGGGTCTCGGAGCGCCATCCGGCGCTCGCTGGCTCCTTCTTCGTCGGAGCGCTCGCACTCATCGGCATCCCGCCGCTGTCGGGCTTCTTCGGGAAGTTCCTCGTGTTCGACGTCGGCGCACGGGCGGGGTCGTGGGTCGTGCTGGGTGTCGGCCTCGGCGGTGCCATCCTCACCATCGCGTACTTCACGCTCGCGTGGGCGCGGGGGTTCTGGGGCCCGCCGAGCGACGCGGTGGCGGGCGCGCGCGTCGACCGGTCGTTCGTGGCCGTCGTCGCCGCGCTCGCGCTCGCCATCGTCGTGCTGGGTGTCGGCTTCGGCCCGCTGTACGACCTCTCCCACGCCGCGGCACAGAGCGCGACCGAAACACAGGGGTACGTCGACGCCGTCCTCGGAGGTAGCCAATGAAGAAGTGGCCAGTCGTCGGCGGCCTGCTCGCTGTGCTGTGGCTGTTCGTCAACGGCTTCGACGCGACGGGGACGCCAGTCGAGATGCTGGAGGCGCTCGTCGGCGCGTTGCTCGTCGGCGTCGCCGTCGGGTTCCCCATCGCGTGGGCGACCCGCGACATCTACACCGACCAGACGAACCTCGCTCGGACGGTCCGCATCGTCCCGTCGGCGATAACGTACGTCCTGCTGTTCGTCCGGGAGCTACTGACGGCGAACGTCGACGTCGCCTACCGCGTCCTCTCTCCGTCGATGCCCATCGACCCCGGTGTCGTGGCGGTGCCGCTACGCGTGGAGAGCGACCTCGCGATCACCACCATCGCCAACTCAATCACGCTCACGCCCGGAACGCTCACGATGGACTACGACGAGGCGACGAACACGCTGTACGTCCACGCCATCACCGGCCGGACGAACTACGAGTCGGTCGTCGACCCGATACGCGCCTGGGAGGACCTGGCGCTCGTCATCTTCGACGAGGCACGCTCGCCAGACGACGCCCCCCCGACGGACCGCGGAGGTGAGGTCAGTGGTCAGTGAACCCGCGTCCGGGCTGCTCGGCGCGGTCGTTCTCGGCGGGCTCCTGCTCAGCAGTCTGGTGACGCTCGTCGCGGGCTACCGCGTCGTCCGGGGGCCGACGACCCCTGACCGTGTCGTCGCGCTGGACGTCATCGGGACGAACGTCGTCGCCATCGCGTTGCTGTTCGCGCTCGTCACCGGTGAGGCGCTGTTCGTCGACGTGAGCCTCGTGCTCGCCATCATCGGCTTCATCAGCACGGTCGCCGTCGCGCGGTACGTGACGGAGGGGGACATCATCGAATGACGCTCGCCAGTTTCACCACGGCCGGAAGCATCGTTCCGCTCGCTATCGGTCCTGTCAGGGCCACACTCGTCGCCCTGTTCGTCCTCGTCGGCGCGTTCTTCCTGCTGGTGGGGACGGTCGGCCTGCTCCGCCTACCGGACGTCTACAACCGGATGCACGCCACGTCGAAGGCGACGACGCTCGGCGCGGCGAGCATGTTCCTCGCCTGCGTCGCGTACTTCGGCGTCCTCGGCGTCGGACTGACGGCGCTCGTCGGTATCGTCTTCCTGTACCTGACGGCCCCGACCGGCGCGCACGTCATCTCGCGCTCGGCGCAGAAGATGGGCGTCGAGTTCGCCGGCGGGGCGACGTGGCCCGGCGGCGAGACGCGGCCGGACGAACCGGCCGACGCCGAACCGGAGTCGGACGACGACTGACCGGGGTCGGCGAGCTCTCGACACGACGACGCTTCTACCCGCCGAGTTCGTTCTGGAGTTCGTCGGCGACGCGCAGCCCCAGCCCCGCCTTGTCACCGCGGTACTCGGTGGCGGAGTCGGCGCGGACGAACAGGACACGGGTCTCGTCGGCTCCGAGCACGCTCGCGTCGTTGGCGACGACGAACGACAGTTCGGCGCGCTCCAGCGTCCCGCGGGCGACGCTCGCCAGGTCGTCGTCGTCGCCGCCGGTCTCCAGTTTGAAGCCGACGATAGGCAGGTCCGGATGGGCGTCGCGGACCGTGTCGATGAGCTTCGGCGTCGGTTCGAGGTCGAGCGTGCGCTCTTCACCGGAGCGGAGTTTCGTCTCGCTCGGTTCGACGGTGTAGTCGGAGATGGCGGCCGCGGAGACCAGCGCGTCCGCGCCACCGTCGACGGCGTCGAGGACCGCGGCGGTCATCTCGGCGGCGCTCTCGACCTGTCTGACCGACGCGTACGGTACCTCGGAACCGTCGTGGACGAGCGTCACGGCCGCGCCGCTGGCGTAACACGCTCGCGCGACCGCACGGCCGGTCCGACCGGACGCCCGGTTCGACAGCGTCCGCACCGGGTCGATGCGCTCGCTGGTCGCGCCGCTCGTGACGACGACGTGCCGTCCGGCGAGCGGTCGGTCGCCACACGCGCGGGCAGTCGTGAGAACGATGGCCTCCTCGGTGGCGATCTTCGCCTTCCCCTCCTCGATGCGCGGGTCGACGAACGACACGTCCCACTCGCGGACCCGGTCGATGGCGTCCGTGACGCCGGGGTGGTCGTACATCGGTTCGTGCATCGCCGGGGCGACGACGACCGGGACGCCCGCGCCGAGCGCCGTCGTCGCACAGGTCGTGACCGGCGTGTCGTCGATGGCGGCGGCGACCTTCCCGACGGTGTTAGCGGTGGCCGGCGCGAGGAGGAGGACGTCGGCCCACCCGTCACGGCCGCACAACTCGACGTGCTCGACGCGTCCCGTGAGTTCGGTCACGACGTCGTTGTCGGTCGCGTACTGGAGTGACCACGGGTGGACGATTCCCCGCGCGCTCTCGGTCATCACCGCTCGTACCGACGCACCCTGCCGTCGCAACTCGTGGGCCAGTTCGACGGTCTTCACCGCCGCGATGGAACCGGAGACCCCGAGGGCGACGTTCACTCCGTCCAGCATCGTCATACCGGACGTTCGCGGGCGAAGGGTAAAAACGGACAGCGATGTGGCTCCGTTCTGCTGGGACGAGTACCGCACGTCGTCGCGAGCAGCCGACGGCGATTCTCCTCGACCGTGGACGGCGCAGTCGGACTCCCTTCCGGGGTCGGGGTCGCGATGCCCCGCGAGACCGTCCACGGCGACTTCTCAGGCCATAGCTCGCGCTGGGCGCGGCTTCCGATTTGAACGCTCGGAACGGACGGGGAGGATGGTGGTGTCGCTACTCGTCGTCGACGAGGCTCGGGTGTCGAGTGGGGGCGTCGGCGTGTGGTTCGGAGAACCACTCGCGCATCGTCTCCATCGAGGCGCGTTCACGGCGTTCTCGCTCGGCGTCGTCGATCTCCTCACAACCGGGGGGCACCTCGCGGCCGCGACCCGTGAAGTAGCCCTCCGGGGCGACCCAGTCGTGGTAGAACGGCGTGTCGGCGTCGTCGAGGAGCGAGAGGGCGGTCTCCGCACCGTGGCCCGCCGCGACGACGGCCTGGTGGGGTCGCTCGGCGACCCGACCGGCCGCGTAGAGGCCGTCGACGGCCGTCCGACCGCTCGCCTCGCAGTCGAGGTACGTCTTCGACCCGCGTTTGACCACGCCGACGTCGAGTGACTCCAGAAATGCGACGTCGTTCTTCGTCGCCACGACGACGAACTCTGTTAGCAGTCGTTCGCCATCGGTGGCGACCTCGAATCGCTTCTGGCTATCTGGGTCCTCGCTGCTCCGCGGAGCGTCCGGGGACGCTCGAACGTCCGTGACTGTCCCCGCTCGAATCGCACAGCCAGCGTCTCGCGCCTGCCGTTCGGTCATGTCGAGGAGCGTCCTGGGGTTGACGCCCGCCGGGAAGCCGGGGAAGTTCTCGACGTGAGCGTTCCGCCGGAGGATTGACTCGCCCGCCCGTACGAGCAGCGTATCGAGGCCGGCGCGCGCGGTGAACAGGCCCGCCGTGAGGCCAGCGATGCCGCCTCCGACGACGAGTACGTCGTGAGCGTCGGTCGTCTCGGTCATGTGCTGTCTGTCGGGCGACCGGTAACAAACGGTCCGGTTCGTCGCCGGTCTGTCTGGTCGGTGTTCCGTCGGTTCGTCGTCGGTCGCTCCCCTGGCGGGGTGGGCGAACACTTACACCGGCACCCGGAGAATCGCGGATGTGGACACCGTCAAGGTCAGCACGCTGGTCTATCTGCCGCCCGAGGAGGTGTACGACTTCCTCACGGACTTCCCTGGCTACGCGAAGTACTCCGAGCATCTCACCGACGTCCGTCAGTCCGGTGACGGCGGCCCCGGAACCGAGTACGACATGACGTTCTCGTGGTGGAAACTCGACTACACCACCCGCTCGCGGGTGACGGACGTGTCGCCACCCGACCGCATCGACTGGGCCATCGTGAAGGACATCGACGCTCGCGGCGCGTGGATAGTCGACCACGTCCCGGAGAAGGCCCCCGAGGGGAGAGACGACGCCTGCCGGGTGAGTATCTACGTCGAGTTCAACCCCGACTCCGCGGACAAGAGCGCCATCAACCTCCCGGCGTTCGTCTCGCTCGGATGGGTCATCGACAAGGTGAAACCGAAGATCGAGGAGGAGGCCGAACGCATCGTCCGGCGAATCGTCCGGGACCTGGAGGGCGAGGACCGACCGGTCGACCTCGTCATCCACGACTCACCGGACTCGGTCTGAGTGCTCCCGACGGACCCGTAGCGTTCTCCCGACCGATACACGAGAACGGATGTCGCTGCCGTCTCTTCGACCCGTCGCCTGGCGGACTGCCAGCGTCAGATCGCGAGGTCGCCTTTCCCTTTCTTGACGGTGACGGCCGCGGCGTCGACCGCCTCGGTGTCGAGGTGCATCGGGATGTACTCGCGCGTCTCGTAGGTCTGCATCTCGTCTTCGGTGCCGACCGTACACCAGAGCTGGACCTCGTCGGGGCCGTGCCAGTCGCCCTGGCGCTTGACCGAGAAGCAGTAGAGTTCTTCGCCGTCGACCTCGATGACGGCGTCCTTCCGGATACCGGGGTCGCCGTGGATGATGAGGTTCTTCATGTGCCCCACTGCGCCCGATGGCCGGTTAAGCGCTTCGAGTTCTCGGACTGCCAGTTCGGAGGCGTGACGCCCTGGCTGTCACCGCCGGGCCTCTCTGCGACGGCCGGGTCCGACGGCCCTCGGTCGGCAGGCGGGACGGTCCGGTCCCGTCCCGTGAGAATCGGTGACGTGGCGGTGTGACCGCCCGAACGCAGACCAAACGGGTTTTAAGCCACCGGGAAGAATCGTCTCCCAACCAACCATGCAGATGCCACGCCGGTTCAACACGTACTGCCCGTACTGCCAGGCTCACCACGAGCACGAGGTGGAGAAGGTCCGGAACGGCCGCTCCTCCGGGATGAAGAAGGTCAACGACCGCCAGCGCCGACGCCGGGGCTCCGGCATCGGTAACGCCGGGAAGTTCTCGAAGGTGCCCGGTGGCGACAAGCCGACGAAGAAGACCGACCTCGTCTACCGCTGCAGCGACTGTGGCAAGGCCCACCTCCGCGAGGGATGGCGCGCCGGCCGACTGGAGTTCCAGGAGTAACCATGGCGGGAAGCTTCCACTCCGTCCGTTGCCCGGACTGCGAGAACGAACAGGTCGTCTTCGGCAAGGCCTCCACCGAGGTCGCGTGTGCCGTCTGCGGTCACGTCCTCGTTCGCCCCACCGGCGGCAACGCGGACATCGAGGGCGAGGTCCTCGAGACCGTCGAGAACCGCGCCTGAACTGCCGATTCTCTCGCGTTTCACCTGCCTCCGAGTGACGACGCTCTCGATTCTACCTGGTCCTCGCAAGCGACCAGCGGTGAACTACCCTACCCTACTCGCTCACGGCTGACGCCGTTCGCTCTGTGAGGGTCGGGCTTCCTGCTTCGATGACGCGCTTTGCAGATACAACAGTGTCCACAGGGAGCGCAGTCTCCACAGGCGTTGATTCGGAGTATCCCACTCCTACATCTTTGAGACCGCGAGAACGAATGTTCCACGCCGCGTTCGCGTCCCTGTCCGCCTCAAACCCGCAGGCGGGACAGGAGTGTTCACGGACCCACAACGGCTTGTCCGTCGAGACACCACAGGACGCACACTCCTTGGTCGTCCCTCTCGGGTTAACCGCGACGAAGTGCGCCCCCTCTCGCTTGCACTTGTATTCGAGCAACGAGAGGAACGTCCGCCATGCCGCAGACGCCGTGTTGCGGCTGTTCGACGGCGACTCCATCATCCCCTTCACGTTCAGGTCTTCGACCGCCACGAGGTCGTACTCCCGAGCGTAGTAGTTCGAGAGTTTATGGAGAAAGTCGCGGCGCTTCCGTCGGAGGTCGGCGTGACACTCCGCGACTCGACGCCGTTGTCTCTCCCAGTTATTCGACTCGTGTTGCTTCCGCGAGAGCTTCCGTTGCTCGCGCTCCAACCGTTCGCGGTCGTCGGAGAGGTCGAGCGATCCGACTGCCGTGCCGTCGGTGTCGTGGGCGTACTTGAGTATCCCGACGTCGATGCCGACGCACTTCTCAGGGTTCTCAGGCGGCTCGGGCGGTTCGCGGTCCATTTGGACGCCGAACGTGGCGAACCATTCGCCCGTCGGTTCCTTCTTGACCGAGACCTGCTTGAGCTTCGCGTCGTCAGGGATGGCGCGGTGAAGCCGAATCGGTATGTCTGCGAGTTTCGAGAGTGACAGGACAGTCTGACCGCCTTTCTTGTCGAGCTTGAAGCCAGACTGACTGTAGGTGAAACTGCGAAACTCCCGTGGCGGCTTCCACGTGAGTTGACCGACGCCGTGGCCGTCCTCTTTGAGTCCACCAAGAGACTTGACGTTCTGCTCGATTCGCATGACCGCTGTTTGCAGAACTGTCGAATACACGCCCGAGAGGCCATCCCACCACTCTTTCAGGGACGGGAGTTCGTCTCGGATGGACCGAACACGCTGATTGAGCGTGCCTGCGTCCTCAGGGATTTGGTCGAATCGGTAGAGCGCGTGATTGTACAGTTGCCGACAAATGTCTCGATGGCGGTCCAACTCCTCTCGGTGGGCGTCGGACGGCTTGAGACGGTACTTGTAGGCGTAGTACATTCTACTCGCGTTGGTCCTCGACGTACTGTTTCAGCACATCCAGCGACACTTGCCCTGTCGAGATGAGGCAGTACGAATCGTTCCAGAACGAGTCGCCCCACAGTTCGGTCTTCAGTTCGTCCGCGTACTTGTTGCGGATACGGCGGGCGGTCGCGCCCTTGACCGTGTTGATGAACTTCACGAGGTCTGTGGTTGGTTTCGCTCGGAACAGAATGTGTACGTGGTCGTCCTCACCGTCGAGGTTCGTCAGTTCGACACCGTAGTTGTCCGTGAACCCGCTGATGACCTCGTGAATGAATTGGGTTCGCTCCTCGGTTAGCACTCCGCGCCGATACTTCGTGGTGAGTATCAGGTGGTAGTGCAGGGAAAACATCGAGTGCGCTCCCGAATCGAGGTCGTACTCCATTGGGCTCGGTCAATACCATACTACCCTATTGCAAAAACGTTACGACAGCGTCGGCCTGTGGGCCTGCAACCGTAGAGTGTACGAGAACCGTGCGGCGTTGACGAGACGGGACGTGTCTCGTTCGCGCACAAGAGCTTCGCTCTTGTGGACGCTGTATCCCCTCCCTGCTCGCGCCTTCCCTTCGGTCGGCGCTCGCTGAGGAAGGGGGCTTAGCACCTCAATTCCGCTAAGGTCCCCCCTCGTCTCCGACGTGGCATGAGCAACGAGGTGGGCGACGGACGGATGGAGCCCGAACCGGCGTCGGACTGGCCCGAGGGGTCGCTGACCGAGAGCGAAGCCCGTGACCTGCAGTTCGACCGCGCGGCCGTCGTCGCGGTGTGGGTGCTGGACCAGGACGAGGCGACGCGGACGGCGCTCCTCGGCCCGGACCCACCCGACGACGCCGTCGTCGATATCGTCCTGGAGACCGACGAGGCGTTCGAGATGTACAGCTACACCCCCCACGACGGCACGACCCAGTGGGTGACCTACGGCGAGGAGCGCAAGGGAACCGAAAGCGGCGCGACGATGCGCGACACGCTCACCAGCTATCGACTGCTCGTCGGCGACAGCGACCTCCAGTAGCCCCGCCTCACCGTCGCGATCGCGCAGTTGATGCTCGCAGAACGCCTATCTCTCCTATTCACTGACGGCCCTCCTCGTCAGCGACCCTGCCCATGACCGACATCGTCACCACAGTCAGTAGTTGGCCCGGCGTCAGCGTCGCCCCCCACCGGTTCGGCGGCCGCGAGTTCACCGTCGGCGGCCGTGAGTTCGGCCACGACCACGGGACGCGACAGGTCGACCTGCCGCTCACGAAGCGCGTTCGAGACGTCCTCGTCGCCGAAGGGGCGACCGACTCCCATCACCTGTTTCCCGAGTCGGGGTGGGTGAGCTACTACCTCGACGGCGGCAGCGAGTCTGGCGCGCTGCGTCTCCTGCGCATCGCGTACCTCCACCACGTCGCCAGCCTGAAGCGCCGGGCGACGAAGCGCGGCGAGTCGCTCGGTCCACTCGACGCGGTGGATGTCGCGGCGGAACTCGACGCACTGGACCCGAGCGACGACCTGCGGGACGCGTTCGGGCCGGTGCCCGCGTAAGCTATCGCCCGGGCATCTCGGGTGTCACAGCGTCACACCCCTGAGGAGCGTTTATCACCTCCCCAGC
This sequence comes from Halomarina salina, assembly GCF_023074835.1. Lineage (NCBI taxonomy): Archaea > Methanobacteriati > Methanobacteriota > Halobacteria > Halobacteriales > Natronomonadaceae > Halomarina > Halomarina salina. The sequence goes on along the minus strand of NZ_JALLGW010000002.1, from coordinate 293,226 downwards.
GCCATCGCCGGTATGTCCCTTCAGTACCGGCCGGTCCCCGACGACGACGTCGACGAGTTCCGCCGCCTCCTCACCTACGCGTTCAGCCCGACCGACACCCACGAACCGCTCGACGAGGACGAGGAACTCCCGCCGCCAGCGCAACCCGGCGCTCGACGCGGAATCTACGACGGCGACGAACTGCTCTGTACGGGCACTCACCACTGGTTCACACTGGACGTCCGCGGGTCGAAACACGACGTGCCGGGGCTCTCGGCCGTCTCGACGCCGCCGTGGAACCGACGGCGCGGACTCGTCCGGCGACTCCTCCACGAGTCGCTGACGGAGTACCGCGACCGCGAGTCCTGGTTCTCGGTGCTCTGGCCGTTCGAGCACCCGTTCTACGCGTCGTTCGGCTGGGCGACGACGACCGACTACGGCGAGATCAGCGTCACCCCCGACGCCCTCGACTTCGTCGACGACGTCCACCCGGACGGGTCGTTCGTCGAACTCGACGCCGACCGGTGGGCGGACCTGGAGGCCGTCTACCGCGAGGCGAACGACCACACGCTCGCGATGTACCGGACCGAGGAGTGGTGGCGCAAGCGCGTCTTCCAGGGCTGGGAGGACGAACCGTACGTCGCTGGCGTCGAGCGCGAGGTCGAGGGCGAGGAGACGCTCGTCGGCTATCTCGTCTACCGGTTCGACGAGGACGGTGACGACCGGACGCTGACGGTCCAGGAGACGTGCGCCGTCGACCACGACGCCTACGTCGAACTGCTCCGGTTCTGCCGGTACCACGACTCCCAGGTCGGCACCGTCGAACTGTACGGTCGACCCGACACCGACCCGTTCGACCTCGTCACGGACCCGCGCGACGTGAGCATCGAACTCCGCCCCGGCCCGATGGTCCGCCTCGTCGACGTCGAACGCGCGCTGGGCGTCCTCGACTACCCGGACGACGCGACGGGGTCGGTCACGCTCGCGGTCGACGACGACCTCGCGACGTGGAACGACGACGCGTTCCGGCTCACCGTCGAGGACGGCCGTGCGACGTGCGAACCGGTGGGAGAGCTACCGGCCGACGAGGACGCCACGCTCGGCGTCGGCGCACTGTCGCAACTCGCCGTCGGCTACCGCTCGGCGGGACGACTCCGGGAGATTGGACGCCTCTCGGCCGACGACGGGACCGTCGAGGCGCTCGACGCGCTGTTCCCGACCGAGGAAGTGGTTCTCCGCGAGGGGTTCTGAGCGGCGCTACGTACGGCCCGTCGAGGACGAGTCGGTCAGTCGGTCGGAACGTGTCGGTCAGTTCCCGCCGAGCACCCGGAGGCCCGCGCCGACGACGAGGATGAGTGCACCGAGGATGAACGTCCCGGGAATCGGGAGCGCGAAGATGGCGACGCCGGCGAGCAAGACGAGTGTCGAAGTTCGCATGGGCGGAGCGACGACCGTCACCGGGGAAAAGGTCGTGCCTGCACCGTCCCGTAGTCCGGTGCCGGACGGTCAGTACTGCGACTGTCGGTAGATGAGGTTGCGCTGTATCTCGTTGGCACCCTCGTAGACGACCGGGATGCGGACGTCGCGGTACACCCGCGAGATGCGCCGCTCCTGCAGGATGGAGCGCCCGCCGTGCATCTGCATCGCGCGCTCTGCACAGAAGTTCGCCACTTCGGTCGACTTCGTCTTCGCGCTGGCGGCCCAGAACCCGGCGTTCTCGTTCTCGGCGACCTTCTCCGCGGCGCGCCAGTTGAGCGAGCGAGCGGCCTCGAACTCCATGCGCATGTCCGCGAGCATGTGCTGGATGGCCTGGAACTCGGAGATGTCGCGACCGAACGCGGTCCGGCCGTGGACGAAGTCCCACGCTTCTTCGAGGGCGGCGGCGGCCAGACCGAGACCGTGGCCCCCGACGACGATGCGGCCGTGGTTGAAGAACTCCGCGAGCATGTAGAAGCCCGCGCCCTCGACGCCGATGATGTTCTCCTCGGGGATGCGGCAGTCGTCGAAGACGATGTGGCCCTGCTTCGAGGCGCGCATGCCGATCTTCTCGGGGATGTGCTCGGCCTCGTAACCGGGGGCGTCCGTCGGGACGATGAACATCGAGAAGTTGCCGTAGCGGTCCTCGGAGTCGCCGGTCTTCGCGTAGACGGTGAGCCAGTCGGCTTCGACGGCGTTGCCGACCCAGTACTTCTCGCCGTTGAGCACCCACTCGCCGGCCTCGTCGTCCTTCTCGGCGCTCGTCTGCATCCCGGCGAGGTCGCTGCCGGTCTCGGGTTCCGAGACCGCGAGGCCCGTGATCTGCTCGTTCTCGGCGATGGGGCGGAGGAACTCCTCCTTCTGTTCCTCCGAGCCGTGCTCCTCGACGATTTCGGCGCCGAACGACGCGAGCATCAGCGTCAGCCCGATGCCGGCGTCGGCGCGGTACAGCTCCTCCGCGATGGCGAATATCTCGTAGAGGTCGAGGCCGCGTCCGCCCCACTCCTCGCCGATGTCCTGGGCGACCAGGCCGGCGTCCATCCCCGCCTCGAGCACCTCCCACGGGTACTCCCCCGAGTCGTGGTACTCCCCGGCGACCGGGGCGACGTGTTCCTCGGCGAACTCGCGCGCCTCGGCCTTGATGTCACGAGCGTGTTCCGGGACGACCGACTCGTCGAGTAACTCCATACTCGCCCCGACGAGCGCATCGGACAAGTACGTCCCGGAACTGCAAACCTCGAAAACGTTGTTTACTGTTGCGTTCCCGCGGGAACCGGCCGTTACGGACCGCCTCCGGATTCAGTCGTCCTGCTCGGGCGCGGCGTCGTCGGGTGCGGCGTCGTCCGGCGTCTGGCCCTCGAACGCCTCCATGTCGGTGTACTGGTCGCGCAGGTCCTTCTTCGAGAACTTGCCCGTCGCGGTCTTGGGCACCTCGTCGATGAACACGACGTCGTCGGGGAGCCACCACTTCGGGTACTCCTCGCGGAGCAGGTCCAGCACGCCGTCCGGGAGGGCGTCCCGGTCGGCCCCTTCGGTCGGCACGACGAACGCGACGGGACGCTCCTGCCACCGTTCGTGAGGGACGCCGATGACCGTCGCCTCCGCGACGTCGTCGTGGGCCATGATGGCGTTCTCCAGTTCGACGCTCGATATCCACTCGCCGCCGGACTTGATGACGTCCTTCGACCGGTCGACGATCTTCAGGTAGCCCTCTTCGTCGACGGTGACCACGTCACCTGTGCGAAGCCAGCCGTCCTCGAAGTCCTCCTCGTTCGCCTCGGGGCGCTTGAAGTACTCCGTCGTCACGGACGGGCCGCGGACGAGCAGTTCCCCGAACGCCTCGCCGTCCCAGGGTATCTCCTCGCCGTCGTCGTCGAGCACCCTGAACTCCAGGCCGGGGACGATGAGCCCCTGCTTCACGCGGTGGTTCAACTGCGTCTCGTAGTCGGCGTCCTCGAGGTCCGCCTTGACGTGCGAGACGCTCCCGATGGGGGCCATCTCGGTCATCCCCCACGCGTGGAGCACCTCGACGCCGCGCTCGTCGAACCACTGTATCATCGACTTCGGCGCAGCAGAGCCGCCGACGATGACGGTGTCGAGCGTCGAGAGGTCCACCTCGTTGTCCTTGCAGTAGTCCATGAGGCCGAGCCACACCGTCGGGACGCCCGCCGTGATGGTGACGCCCTCCTCCTCGATGAGGCCGGCGAGCGCCTCCGGCGTCGGCGAGGGGCCGGGGAACACCTGTTTCGAGCCACCCGCCGTCGCGGTGAACGGCATCCCCCAGGCGTTGACGTGGAACATCGGGACGACGGGCATCACCACGTCGTCGTCTGCCATCGGGATGCCCTGGGGCGAGAGCGTCTCCATCGTGTGCGCCCACAGCATCTTCTGGGTGTACTCGACGCCCTTCGGTCGGCCCGTCGTCCCCGAGGTGTAGCACATCCCCGCCGGCTGGTCCTCGTTCACGTCCGGCCAGTCGTACTCCGTCGAGTGGCCGTCGATGAACTCCTCGTACCCGACGGCGTCGAGGTCCGTCTCCGGGACCTCGCCCATCACGACGTACTGCTTCACCTGGTCGAACTCCGGCGACTGGACGGCCAGTTCGAGCGCCTCCAGCAGCGACGGGTCGACGAACAGCACCTCGTCCTCCGCGTTCCCGACGATGTACCGGATGTGCTCGGCCGGGAGCAGCGGGTTGATGGTGTGAAGCTGTGCCCCCATCGACGGCGCGGCGAAGTACGTCTCGAAGTGCAGGTGGTGGTTCCAGCAGAACGTCCCCACCCGGTCGCCCTCCTCGATACCGAGGTCGTCGAGCGCGTTCGCCAACTGGCGGACCCGGTCGCCGTACTCGGCGTAGTCGTACCGGACGATGCCGTCCGCCGTCCGGGAGACGATCTCTCGGTCGGGGTAGAGTCGCTCGGCGCGCCACAGGAACGGTCGAAGCGTGAGGTCGGTCCCTCCTGGCATAGGGGGACAGTCGCCGCCTCGCCACCTAACTGTTGGCACCGGTTCTCAACGACGGTAACTTACTGCAATCCCCTCGCCGACCGGAATCAACGCCGTCTCGAACGCGTCGTCCGCGCGGACCGTGTGGAGGTAGTCGGCGACGCCCTCGGTCGCCGCGTTCGTCTCCACGTCCTCGCCCGCGACGAGTTCGACCAGCGCGTCGAAGTCGATGGGACCGGCGGTCATCGCGTTGTCGGCGACGACGACGCCGCCCGGTGCGACCTTCTCCCGGACCGCCTCGAACGCCTCGGCGTAGCGCTCCTTCTCGCTGTCGACGAGCACCACGTCGAACGGGCCGTCGTAGCGCTCCAGCGTGTCGAACGCGTCGCCCTCCTCGACGACTGTCCGGTCGTCGTACCCCCCGCGGGCGAGGTAGTCGCGCGCTCGCTCGCAGTTCTCCGCGTCGAACTCACAGCAGACGATTTCGCCGTCCTCGGGAATCGCCCCGGCGAACCAGTACGCCGAGTAGCCGAACCCGGACCCGAACTCGAACACCAGCTCCGCGTCGACCATCGTCGCGAGCACCTGGAGCCACCCGCCGACGGCCGGCCCGACCGTCGGGAAGCCGGTCTTCTCGGCGTAGGCGTCCATCTCGGCGACCACGGCGTCGCCGCTCGGCCCGACGAGTCGGGCGAACCGTTCGACCTGTTCCGGTACGACGTCGGTCATAGGTGGGGGCTCGATTCGCGAGCGGAAAACCGTACCTCCCGCGGTGCGGCCGCGAGCCGAGCGCTGGAGTCTCCAGCGATAGCACGTTCGTGCATACTCTCTACAGAATTCGTCCTCGGCAGTGCACGTCGATGGATTTAACTCGTCGCTCCGGGAGCCTCCGGTAGCCAATGTCAGGGGCCGACTCTTCGGACGGCGAGCGTCCCAGCGGAGACGCGGACGAACGTGCCGGTGGGCACGCGGACGACTCGCTCGTCACGTACGGTATCGAGGACAAACCGCCGCTCCCGACCGCACTCCTCCTCGGCGGCCAGCACTACCTCACGATGGTCGGCGCGAACATCGCCGTCCCGCTCATCCTCGCGGGCGTCCTCGGCTTCGCGGACCGACCCGCCATCCTCGGGAAGTTCGTCGGGACGTTCTTCGTTGTCTCCGGGGTCGCCACGCTCGCCCAGACGACGCTCGGCAACCGCTACCCTATCGTCCAGGGCGCACCCTTCTCGCTGCTCACGCCCGCCATCGCCGTCGTCGGGGCGGCACCGGTCGTCGGTGGGCTCCCGGACTGGCAGTCGAAACTGCTCTTCCTGCAGGGGGCCATCGTCGCCGCGGCGCTGGCGGAGGTGGCCATCGGCTACCTCGGCGTCGTCGGTCGGCTCCGGCGGTACCTCTCGCCGCTCGTCGTCGCGCCCGTCATCGCGCTCATCGGCCTCTCGCTGTTCAGCGCGCCACAGATCGTCGACGTGAGCTCGACCGTCGAGGGGGCACAGCAGAACTGGTGGCTGCTCCTCCTCACGCTCGGTCTCATCGTCCTGTTCTCGCAGTACCTCGGCGACCGCCACCGCACGTTCGACCTGTTCCCCGTCCTGCTGGGCGTCCTCGGCGCGTGGGTCGTCGCGGGACTCCTCTCGGCGACCGGGTTCTACACCCCCAGCTCGCTCGGTTACGTGGACCTCGCGGCCGTCACCGAGGGCCAACTCGTCTACGCCATCCACCCGCTCCAGTACGGCGTGCCGCGCTTCGAGACGTCGTTCGCCATCGGGATGTTCGCGGGCGTCATCGCCTCCATCGTCGAGAGCTTCGCCGACTACCACGCCGTCGCCCGACTGTCGGGCGTCGGCGCGCCCAACGAACAGCGCATCAACAACGGCATCGGGATGGAGGGGCTGATGACCGCGTTCGCGGGGCTGATGGGCGCGTGTGGCTGTACCTCCTACTCGGAGAACGTCGGTGCCATCGGCATCACCGGCGTCGCCTCGCGGTTCGTCGTGCAGGTCGGCGCGGTGGTGATGCTCGTCGTCGGCTTCTTCGGGCCGTTCGGGCGACTCGTCGCCACCATCCCCGACCCCATCGTCGGGGGACTGTTCGTCGCCATGTTCGGGCAGATAGTCGCCGTCGGCCTCTCGAACCTGAAGTACGTCGACCTCGACTCCTCGCGGAACCTGTTCGTCCTCGGGACGGCCATCTTCGTCGGGCTCGCGATTCCGGAGTACATGGCCATCGCTGGCCGCGACGCGTTCGTCGCCGGACTGGCGGGCGTTCCGATGGTCGGCGACGTCCTGGCGACGTCCGCCGTCGGCGGGACGCTGTTCGTCGTCGGCTCGACCGGTATGGCCGTCGGTGGCATCGTCGCACTGTTCTTCGACAACACCATCCCCGGCACGCCCGAGGAGCGCGGCATCACGGCGTGGGAGGCGCTCGCCGAGGGCGAGGACGACTTCCGCTCACCGCTGGACCGACTGCGCGACCGGGGCGGCGACTCGACGACGCGGGCCGACTGAGGTCCCGCGACAGTCGCTCCCGAACGACTTTCCTCGCTCTCGACCGACCATCGGTCATGACCGTCCTGCTCACCGGCTACGAACCGTTCGGCGAGTTCGCGGAGAACCCCAGCGAACAGGTGACCCGCCGCCTCGACGGGACCGAGGTGGCCGGCGAGGAACTCGTCGGGAGCGTCCTGCCGGTCGAGTTCGATGGAGTGGGCGACCGTCTCGGCGAGCGAATCGACCGCCACGAGCCGTCGGTCGTCCTCTCCACCGGGCTCGCTGGCTGGGCGACGGCGATTCGCCTCGAACGGGTCGGCGTCAACGTCGCCGACGCCGCGGGCACGCCCGACAACGCCGAGGGGACCCACTGGACGAGCGCATCGACCCCTCGGGGGCGGACGCACACCTCTCGACGCTCCCGCTCGTTCGGACCGTCGAGCACCTCCACGAACGCGGTATCCCGGCCCGCGTCTCGAACACCGCGGGGACGCACCTCTGTAACGACGCGCTCTACTCGACGCTCGCGCACCTGCGGGCGACGGGCCGGGATATCCCCGCCGGGTTCGTCCACCTCCTGCCGACACCCGCCATCGCGGTCCGGACGGCCGAACACCCCGAACGCGGCGGGTCGGTCCCGGCGAGCATGGACCTCGACCTGCAGGCCGAGGCGGTCAGGCAGGTGGTCGCAGTCGCTCTGGAGACGGTGTAGCGTTCGGTCGGGCGACGAAATACGTTCCACAGAACAACCGGTTCGACGGCGCTGGCGGCCGTCACACCGCGTTCGTCGTCACTCCTCTCTCCACTTGATGGAACAGCCACGCGAGGGCATGAACTCCAGGTCGACGTCCTCGCCCGCGAGAATGCTGTCGATCGCCTGCCGGACGTAGAACTCGGTCGGTTCCTCGTCGGGGTTCATCGCGTCGTCGAGACGGCCGTGGTACGACAGCAGGAACCGCGGTTCGTCGGCGCTCCCCTCGTTGCGGAACAGGAACGGGTCGGGAGTGCAGACGGCACCGTACTCGCGGGCCACCTCTTGCGTCTCGTCGCGGAGGTAGGCGTCGTAGGCGATAGTGCCGTCCCGGACGAGTTCGGTCATCCGGTCGAACGAGTCGTCGGGGTACTCTTCGGCGTCGTTGGGGTTGATACCGACGACGGCCACCTCGTCGTACTCCGCGGCGAGGTCGTTGAGGAGGGCGAACTTCGCCTCCGCGTAGGGGCAGTGGTTGCAGGTGAACACCAGCAACAGCGCCTCGTACTCGCCGAAGTCGTCGAGCGAGTAGGTGGATCCGTCGGTCGCGGGGAGGTCGAACGACGGGGCAGGGTCGTCGCGCGCTAACGTCTGCTCCGATTCGGTAGCGACCATGGCCGACGGTTCGGGGCCGTCCCGGATGTGTGTTACCCCGTGTATCGCCAGCCGACGCGAGACTATCGCTGGCGGACGATCTACTCGAAAATAGCGACGGCAGAATTCAGCTGGCAGTCTCGGTCGCTCTCGACGCCCGCAGACGTCGATAGCGGTTCAGTCCGCGGCGAGGGGGGTGTCGCCGCCGTCGAGGTCGTCGCTCGGGTCCACGTCGCGTGGCTGGACACGGGCGGCCATCTCGTCGGCGGACATTCCGGCCTGTCCCGCGGCCTGTTCGAGCGTCAGCGTTCCGGCCTCGTAGAGTGCTGTGGCCGTCTCGACTGCGTGGCTTCGCATACCTCCACCATCCGACTAAAGACCTATAATAGTATCGTGAGATTAATTCTCATGGTATGGATATAAGGTCGGTTCTCCCGATTGTTCACACTTTATCATGACCTAGGGGTCGGTGACGAGGCGTGGGTGGAGATATCACGGGTTGAGAAGCCTTTTTCCTGCAGTCCTCCGCGTACCGAGTATGGAGCGTAGCGAACTGCTCGACCTGTTGCGCGACGACGCTCGCACCCCAGTCACCGACCTCGCCCGGATGCTCGACACCGACGAGGAGACCGTGCAGGCGGAACTCGACGCACTGGAGGCCGAGGGTGCGGTCCGGGGCTATCGCGCCGTCCTCGACCCCGACCGGGTCGACGACGAACGGGTCGAGGCCGTGGTCGAACTCGACGTGACGCTCGACCGCGAGACGGGGTACGAGGACATCGCGCGCCGTCTCGTGAAGTTCGACGAAGTGCGCGGCCTGCGCCTGGTCAGCGGCGACTACGACTTCGCGGTCGACGTCGAGTCGGACTCGATGCGCGCCGTCTCCCGGTTCGTCAGCGACCAGATAGCGCCCGTCCCCGAGGTGACCAAGACGGTGACCCACTTCGTGATGCAGACGTACAAGGAGGCCGGCATCCCGTTCGAGGACGGCGAGGACGACGACCGTCTCTCGGTCACCCCATGAGCGAGTTCAGCGTCTCCGAGCGCGTCGCCTCGGTCCCGCCGTCGGGTATCCGACGGTTCTTCGAACTCGCCGAGGAGCGCGACGACGTGGTGTCGCTGGGCGTCGGCGAACCCGACTTCACCGCACCGTGGCGCGCCCGACAGGCCGCCATCGACTCGCTCGAACGCGGCCGGACCTCCTACACCGCCAACCGCGGCAAGCGCGAACTCCGAGAGGAGATAGCCGACTACGTCGAGCGGTACGACCTGTCGTACGACGCCGACGAGGAGATCGTCGTCACCTCGGGGGCGAGCGAGGCCATCGACCTCGCGTTCCGGGCGCTCTGTGACCCCGGCGACGGCGTCGCGGTCGTCCAGCCGTCGTACGTCTCGTACGTGCCGGGGGTCACCTTCGCCGGTGCGGAGCCGATTCCGGTCCCGACGCGCGCCGAAGACGGGTTCGAACTCACCCTCGAGGTGCTCCGCGAGTCGGGCGCGGCGGACGCCGAGATGCTCGTCCTCTGCTACCCGAACAACCCGACGGGGGCGACGATGGACCGCGCGGGCCTCAAAGCCGTCGCCGAGTTCGCCCGCGAGAACGACCTGACGGTGCTCTCCGACGAGATCTACGCCGAACTCACTTACGAGGGCGAGCACGTCTCCATCGCCTCGCTGCCCGAGATGCGCGAACGGACCATCGTCTTCAACGGCTTCTCGAAGGCGTACGCGATGACGGGGCTCCGACTGGGCTACGCGTGCGGACCGGCGGACGCCATCGGCGCGATGAACCGGGTCCACCAGTACACGATGCTGTCGGCACCGACCACCGCACAGTTCGCGGCACTGACCGCCCTCCGGGAGTGCGGGGAGGAGGTGTCGTCGATGCGCGCGCAGTACGACCGTCGCCGACGGTTCGTCCTCGCGCGGTTCCGCGAGATGGGCATCGACTGTCCGGAGGCGACCGGTGCGTTCTACCTCTTCCCGGAAGCTCCCGGCGGCGACGCAGAGGCGTTCGCGGAAGCGCTCCTCGACGCGGAAGGCGTCGCGATGGTGCCGGGCGGCGCGTTCGGTGCCGGTGGCGCGGGCCACCTCCGTGTGTCGTACGCGACGGGGATGGACGACCTCCGGACCGCGATGGACCGACTCGAACGGTTCTTAGGTGACTAGGCTGCAGTTGAGCGGTTTAGCTCTCTCCTTCGGATAGTTATTACTCCGAGACGTTTTGATAAATAGACGCAAACCTTTTTGTGGGGCAAACGTATCGAAAATCATGGCTATCAAGGACGCCCTACCGGGCACCGGCGATGACGCACAGACAGAATCGTCGGATGAGGCGTCCGTCACGGATGAAGTCTCGGTGACTGTCGGCGAGTACTCATGGGAGGATTACAAACGGGAGTACTACTTCGACGACGAAGGGAACCCGCCACTAGATGATGGAGAGCGGGTCATCCCCTTCGACAAAGAGGAAGCCCTCGGTTTCAACCCTGAGGTCCTCGGGTCGATGCTGGCACACGGAGAGTCCGCGGCGGAACTCATGCTCAATCGTGAAAGCGAACGCTGTGTCCGAATCAATGAGGAACTCGACGAGGACGAGTTCTTCTCGACGGTTGAGGGACACACGACGGTCTCGAATCGCTATGACCTCGAAAAGTCCGTTCCTCAGGAGAAGAAATCACACTTCGAGGAGATCGATCGCTACTGGGTGAACAAACCCCATGCGTTCGTCGTCATCTTCCACTCGGACAAGGAGAACGAACAGAAGTACTATGCGATCGAACCGCACCTCACGGACATCGAAGAGGATCTGATGGAGTTCCTCTCGGGGAAACTCAAGACGGCGATCAAATACTCGTCAGACGAGGTCATCGTTCAGGGAAGCGAGGAATCGCGAGCGAGTGTTATCGAGCGTGAAACCAAGCGACTGCTTGACCGGTATGACCTGTTCGACGGTGATATCGCTGCCTTCGCGTCTGATGAACCCGCCAGCGAAGAGGAGGGGTTCGTCGCACAGCTTAAGGAAATATTCGGGTTCGAACAGGAGCACGTCGTCCACACTGGGGAACTCGGCGGCATCGCTGCTCGCCCGGAGCCGGCGCTCCTCGAAGAGGACTCGCCGACGCTCACCGAGTATCAGGTTGAGAAGTTACTGTACTACCTTCGCCGTGACTTCGTCGGCTTCGAGCGCATCGACCCCATCAAACACGACATCAACGTGGAGGACGTCTCGTGTGACGGGTATGAATCACCTGTCTTCGTCTACCACGCCGACCACGAGCAGATCATCTCGAACGTCTACCACGGGACGACGGAACTCGACGACTTCGTCGTCAAGATGGCCCAGCGCTCCGGGAAGGGCATCTCGAAACGCCAGCCACAGGTGGACTGTACGCTCCCTGACGGGTCACGTGCACAGTTGACCCTCGGCAAGGAGGTGTCCGACCACGGGACGAACTACACCATCCGGCAGTTCAAGGACGTCCCGTTCACGCCCATCGACCTCATCAACTGGAACACCTTCTCGCTCGAGGAAATGGCGTACCTCTGGCTCTGCATTGAGAACAACAAATCGCTCATCTTCGCGGGCGGGACGGCGTCGGGGAAAACCACCTCGCTCAACGCCGTCTCGCTGTTCATCCCCTCGAAGTCGAAAATCGTCTCTATCGAGGACACACGCGAGGTCGAGTTGCCACAGCGCAACTGGATCGCCAGCGTTACGCGCCCGTCGTTCTCCGACGACGGGAAGGGCGACGTCGATGAGTTCGACCTGCTCGAAGCCGCACTCCGACAGCGCCCCGAGTACATCGTCATGGGTGAGATCCGTGGGGAGGAGGGTCGCACGCTGTTCCAGGTCATGTCGACCGGGCACACGACGCTGACGACGTTCCACGCCGACTCCGTCGGGGAGGTCATCAAGCGATTCACGACCGAACCAATCAACGTCTCAAAGACGATGTTCACAGCGCTCGACCTCGTCTCCATCCAGACGTCGACCCGCGTCAACGGCAACAAGGTCCGCCGAAACAAGTCGCTCACCGAGATCAACCGCTACGACCCGGAGAACGACGAGATCAACGTCCAGGACGTCTACCAGTGGCAGGCCGAAACGGACGAGTACCTCAAGATGGGCCAGTCGAACACCATCGAGGAGATCAAGTTCGACCGCGGGTGGAACCAGGACAAACTGGAGGACGAACTCTTCAAGCGGAAAATCGTTCTCGCGTATCTCATCGAGGCCCGCTTAAACACCTACACGCAGGTGGCGGCGACGCTCCAGGCGTTCATCAACGACCCGAGTACCATCTTGAAACTCATCGCAAACGGCGATCTCGAAGAGAGTCTCGTCGACCTGCGTGAGATGGAGTCGGTCAGCATCGACATCGACCCCGACAAAGAGGAGATGGTCCCCCGACCCGACCCGACGCTGGAGGTACTCTCGGAAGCAGAGGAGATACTCACACAAGGCACCTCAATGCTCAAGGAGTACAGCGGCGAGGAGGTCACGCCAGATGAGTTCGCTGAGGCACTGGCGGGGGTGGACGAGAACGAAGGCTTCGGCGGATTCCGCACGATGGGTGATTCGGAATGAGCACTGAAGCTGCTGGCGGGCAGTTCAGCACAGACAGCATTAGCGATGCGTTCTACCCACTCTATCGATACCTGTTTGACGAGGACGGCGATTTCACCGCGTCAATCGAGACGAAACTCGCGCAGGCACGGATGCCACAGACAGTCGAGATGTACCTCTCGCGGGCGCTCGCTGTCGGTGTACTGTGTGGGCTCGTTCTCTGGATCGTTGGGACGCTTGGTGTCTACATGGTGTTTCAGCTGTTCGTCCAGGGGACGCCGACGCTACTCGGACTCCCGTTGGAGGGACAGGCACTCGCCTTCGTTCAGGCTATCAAGATACCGGCACTCATCCTCATCGGCGGGCTAGTGTTTGGTGCCATCGGGTTCAGTCTCGGATTCGGCACCCTGCTCAGCGTGCCGTACTTCAAGGCAGGCGAACGAAAACGCGAAATCAACGTTCTGCTCTCGGACGCGACGTCGTTCATGTATGCGCTCTCCGTGGGTGGGCTCAATCAACTCGAGATTCTCGAAGCCATCGCGATGGCCGACGACACCTACGGCGAGGTCTCCAAGGAGTTCCAGTCGATCATCCGCGAGACCCAGTATTTCGATACGGATTACCGGACTGCTATTCAGAACCAGTCTACACGCACGCCGAGCGACGAGTTCTCGCAGTTCCTCACCGACATGCTCTCGATTGTCAACTCTGGGGGAAACATGACGAAATTCCTCGAAGACCAGAAGGACAAGCAGATGCGGACCTCGAAGCAGGAACAGGAGACTGTCTTGGAAACACTCGAACTGTTCGGGGAGATGTTCATGACACTGTCGCTGTTCCCGCTCCTCTTGCTCATCATCCTCGTCATCATGTCGATGATGGGCCAGTCACAGGATACACTGCTATACGCGACAGTCTACGGTCTCATTCCCCTCGTTGGGGGTGGGTTCTTGGTCATGATCTCGACCGTAGTGCAGGACGAAGTCGGGGAAGGCTATCTCCACAAACAGCGTGGGGACTCTTCGACCTCTGAGAGCCTCTTCAGTCTCGGTCTCGTCGAGCAGTTCACGGGATCATACAGCGTCTTCCACCGTATCAAGGGTCGTGAGGGGACTTATGAGACCATCCAGATGCTCAAGCGCCCGCATCTCTTTTTCCGAGATCACCCACTCATGGTGTTGTGTATCACCATACCGATGACGCTCGTCTTTATGGCGTTCTCAGTACTCGGTGGGTGGGCACCTCTCTCACTCGAGGCGATGAAAGAAGCTCCGGTACGAGGAACTTTCTTCTGGCTCTACCTCCCGCTGTATATCAATGGCATCCCATTAACAGCGTTCTATGAGTGGAATATCCGACACCGGCGGAGTATCGTCGGGAAACTCTCAGAAAACCTCCGGAAGCTCTCCTCGGCCAACGATACCGGGATGACGCTACTCGAATCGATCAAGTCCGTTTCGCAGACATCCAGTGGGCGGCTCGCTGATGAGTTCGAGACGATGCACGCGAAGGTCAACTACGGAACGAGTCTGAAAGACGCGCTCTACGAATTCAACAACAAATATCATATGCCTCGCCTGGCACGAACGGTGAAGCTCATCGCGAAGGCACAGGAAGCATCGAGTCAGATCACAGCCGTTTTGACGACCGCCGCACAGGCGTCTGAGAACCAGGACGACATCGCTCGAGACCGAAAGTCCCGCACCCGGATGCAGGTCGTCATTATCATCATGACGTTCCTGACACTGCTAGCAGTCATGGCCATTCTCAAGGTAAAATTCCTTGGCGTGATGGCTGGTCTCGCCGAGTCATCGGCTGGAAGTGGTGGGTCCCAGGCAGCCGGTTCTGGTGGGGTTGGAGGCGGTGGTGGCTTCGCGAACAACGTCGACGTTCCGCTGTTGGACATGCTGTTCTTCCACGCGGTGACGTTTCAGGCGATCGTCTCGGGCATCGTCGCAGGGTACATCCGTGATGTGAGCATCCTCGCTGGGATGAAGTTCATCGTTATCCTGCCGACGTTCGCGTTAATCGTGTTCATGGTGATCTGAGATGCCTGGAAGAGGCCAAACAACATTGGATTTCGCAATTGGTGTAAGCGTGTTCTTGCTCGCCGTCGCGTTCGTCTTCTCGTTCGTACCGGGGATGGTCCAACCCTTCTCGAACAGTGGACAAGAAGAGATGGCTGCTTCCAACCGATTGGCCAGCCAGTTGGCGACTGATGCATTGACTGAGGGAGAACCGTACGTATTCGATCCTGTGTGTACAACGGAATTCTTTCGGCATACTCCGACAGGGTCCCCTGATTGCGACTTCGACCAATCTGTTGACCTATCGTCGGGGGGACGGATGTACGAGCGGCTGGATTCTGACCGCCGCCTCTCGATTCACGCCGCTCTGATAGGAGACGCGGATGGTGATGGTACAGAGAACTCTCTCTGCCTTTCGGATAGCGGATCGATTATCGAAACAGACGACGGCACGTGTACGGTTGAGTACGATACTGGCGATAGCGTTCCGTCCTCGGGATCAGTCGTCACGGCCTCTCGGCGAGTCAGCATTGATGGCATATTCGCGGAGCTAGTGGTGAAAATATGGTAGACCGTGGACAAGCACACACTCTCGAAGCTATCATGGCTGCCGTTCTGCTACTCGGTAGTCTCCTCTTCGCACTTCAAGTGACTGCCGTCACACCTCTCTCTGCGAGTACATCCAGCCAGCATATCGAGAATGAGGAGGAGTCGACGGCCGCTGGAGTTCTGGCGGCGGGCATCGAAGACGGGTCTCTTAGTCGCGGTCTACGCTACTGCACTCGTGCTAGTGGCGTTCCGAAGTACTACGGGACCGCCTCCCGGAAGTACTACGTTAGCGCTCCAATCGGGAGCAGCGGTTCGACCACTGGGTTTGGTGAGAAACTCGAACACGCGTTCTCGGATCGTTCTATCGCTTTCAACATCTACCTGACCTACAACGACGACGGTGACCGTGTTCGAGAGGAGTTCATCTACCAGGGAAATCCGAGTGACAACGCCGTTGTCGAAAAACGGACGATTACCCTAATGGAGGGAGAGGCGATCACCGATGACCCGGGTGACGGTTCACTCGTAGAGCTGCCCAGCGACACCGTCGATGTTGTGGAGTGCTACGGAGAGGACTCGACGACCGATGGTATCTACCGGGTTATCGATGTGGAGGTGGTCGTGTGGCGGCAGTGAGGGACCGTGCGCAACTGATACTCGTTGGTGGGTTGTCGTTAGCGCTCGTTCTCGTCGCCATCGCGCTCGTTCTCAACAGTGCTATCTATACCGAGAACCTCGCGAGTCGGACTAACGCCGATGCATCGAATGATGCTGTACTTTTCACGACCGACCTCAGACACAACGTTGAGAAGTCCATCCAGTACGCGAACCAAGAGTCGATGACAGAAAGCGATGTTGTGGCGATGATAAACACAATTGGGAACGAGATGGCGATGAGGGCCGGAAAGCAGGGGGCTGCTGTCGACTTCCATAATGCTGATCTCGCCAGTGTCGATAGTGGGTTGCAGTTCACACAGACGTCCGATACGACCTTCGAAAGTGATAACGGATCGGCTGACTACGTGATTGCGACCGACACGAAAGTTCGCGATTTGGAAATGGACCTCGACACTTCCACGCCGGGAACGTTCACCGTACAGTTGGTCGGGGATTCAAACAGTCTGAACCTCGTATTTCAGGTGACATCCTCTGAAATAACGGTCAATCAGGAAGACGACGGAGGGGCTGTACTTGATTCATGTACTGAGTCAATCGCTGACGGTCGAGCAAATGTGCGGGTGTCTCAAGGAACTATCGAGGGACACGATTGCACCGCACTTAACGTGTTCAGCGATTTGTCTTCGGAGTACGACATCAGCGTACGCAGCGGGGACCAAGTGAAGGGCAAGTACTCTTTCGTTATCGACGACGCGGCAGATTCGACTTCTAGCCTCTCAGGGTCGACGGCTATCTACGCGGTTACGGTCGAGTACTCCTACCAGACGAAATACCTCTATTATGAGACGCAGATTCGGGTGGCTCCGGGTGAGACTGATGCGTGAGGACCGTGGTTTGTCGACGGTCATCAGCTATGTCCTCACCTTGGGCGTCACTGGCATTCTCATCACTGGATTGTTGGTGGCCGGTGGCGACATTGTCGGCGGACAGCGACAGGCAACGATTGACTCGCAGATGCAGGTCGTGGGCCAACAGATAGTTTCGGACTTCGAAACGGCTGACCAACTCTCTCGTGATGGAACGCCATCGACAATCGTCCTCTCAAGGTCCTATCCTGATCGAATGACGGGGGCGACATACATGGTACATCTCGAGGACGTTTCAGGAACCACAAAGCAACGATTAGTCCTCACCACAGAGAATCCAGACGTGAGCGTCTCGGTGACCTTCGACACCTACCGTGACATTTCAATCTCAGGAGGGGGAGCGATTCGGGGAGGCGAACTCAGCATCACATTCGACGGCACCGAGTTGGTGGTCGACGATGCGTGAGGACCGTGGAGTGAGCGAGGTCGTTGGATTCATCCTCGTCTTTTCGCTCATCATGATGACCGTCAGCACCGTCTACGTCGTTGGCTTCGACGGTCTGGAAAACGCACGTGATGTCGAACGAGTCAACAACATGGATCGAGCGTTTGACGTGCTCGCGGACAATGTTGAGGACATCGATCAGGACGGTGCGCCAAGCAGAGCGACGGAATTGAAACTTGCAGACGGTCAGATTGGATTCTCTGACTCGACCAATATCACCGTCGATGTAGGAGGGGTTGAAAAGCTCAATGAGTCAACACGGCCATTGGTGTACACGTACGGAGGACAGCAAGTCATCTATGAGAACGGTGCAGTGCTCCGTTCCCAGTCGGATTCTGCATGGATGACTCGAAGCCCGACGATGACTTTCGGCAGTCCGACTGGCGACCGGTCGGTTGTATTCTCGGTGCTTGACCTCAACGCAGAAGGCGCGACGAGTATCGGAGGTAGTTCGAACGTACTCGTCCGAACTACGCGTTTTGAAGGTTCAGCAGGCCGACTCGCGACTGTTGGTTCTGATGCCGGTGGGAATATGGTGAAAATCAAGATTGTTACGTCGGACGCGCGTGCGGAGGTCTGGCGACGATACTTTGAATCGGTAATTCCCGACGACACGGCATGGAATAGGAACATCGCGACCCCTGATGCGGATACATCTGACGGACGAACGACAGTGGAGGTATCGTTCAGCGCGACGCAGTGGGTGCTTCGTGTCGTCAACATTGGCGGCGACTTCGAGTGAACGAGATGAAGCGGCTGCAGTGGACTGCTGTAATTCCCCTTCACACGCTTTCGTCGAGTTGGTACTCACCGTATCGATGACGTCTTGTTCTCTCTCAAATTCAGGCCGGCAATCATCGGTGTTGAGTGTCGTCGGAATTCTGGCTTTGCGCGGTACGAGTTCTGACTTCGTCAATTCGAGAATGAATTTCTGAGATGCTTCTCCAACAACTACCGATTGTAGTTAGTCTCAGAAGGGTATGTCTCTGTAGCTCCTGACCGTTCCTCGGATGTGTCTATGGGATAGTGCATGCCATATAGCGAGGTGAACAGGCCGAATAATATATCAAAAATGGCGCTATTTACAGATGAGCAAGGCGAGTATCCTGGGGGTGACCTTTGCCCGTGGTGGGCTTACTCTGCGGTTCAGGTCACCCTTTCACCTACTCTAACTCCACTTCTACATTGTTCTCGGAAACGTGGAGGAAGGTGATTACTGTGTCACCGTCATACTGGATGTCATCCCCTTCCGAAGTTCCAATGCCAACATTGTTCCCGCTGTTACCCGCGTTTGATTCGATTTGGAAATTCGGAGCGAAGTGATTAAGGTAGTGACGGATGACTACATCCAGGTTTTCTTTTTCCAAGTCCGAGCGGTTGTAGGTCTCCATCGGGTCGGTGTCAAAGTGGTCGAACGAAACTGAGTTTTTCGTTTGGCCGTTTGGATTGTTCTCTGCCAGATTCCCACTAAGATCGTCATATGTCATATCGATGCCACTGTCCATGAGGTTGATCTTCAGTTCGGGATTATTGGTAGTGACATTACAGGTAACCGGTATCGCGTCTTCTGCTTTCCACCCATGATAGGACACCCCGTCATCATCTGAGTAGTAAACCGAGATATCTGCGGCCTGTGAGTCAGAACATTCCCCATTGCTGAGACCGTTCACATTGACTTCGAACTGCCGTCCGTTTCTATCAATGTATAGTGACCAGTCAAGGCTTGATAGCTTCTGTGGTCTGCTCGCCTCTGGACGAACTGTTAGTGAAAGGTCACTCATGCTCCCAGGCGTCATCCCCTGAACCTGGAGTGGGTCTTCCTTGGTCGGAATGTTAAATTGCCCCTGTGGGCCCAGCGTGATGAGGTCGACGGTCACTTGCTGATTCGCGTCGTCAATGGTGACTACGTTGGTTTCCGTCCGTGCATCGAAGTATTCTGCCCATCCCCGGTAGTACGGACTTTCGATTGTAATCTGAATCTGTCCATTGCTTGCCGGGTTGAGATACTCAGCGGTGTCGTCCCCGTAGTGTTTCCCGGAGAGGGGATAGATCGGCTTCATCGACTGCTTCTTGAGCACCGCAGTCGGTGACCCAGCTGCACTATCGCTACCAAAGACGCGGATAACAGGGAGCGTGAGGGTCGAACCACGGTAGTGGAACTCGGGTGGCGATACCATCTGTGTGTTTCCGCCATCCGTTCGCCACACCCCACCGCCCTGATAGCTCAACGTCGTGTCGCCGTTCTCGTATACAACCGCGCCAAGAGGCTCCGAATAAATAACCTCGTCATCATCAGCGTCGTTGTAGTCGACGTGCGTAATGGTGATTTTGCCATTATTCGGGAGTACCTGATAGTTTCCCTCTGCTTGCCCCATTGACAGTCGCTGTGTTGTCTCTTCTCCGCCGAGGGCGACCTGTGCTGCGCGTGAGTCGAATTGAGCCATCGTTTGCTCAGCGCGTTCGAGCGTTGATTGGCGCTGAGTATCTTCAAGCGCGATCGACCCGAACGCGACGATACTGGTCGTTCCGATGAGGACGATTCCTAAGATGAGGATGACGCCAATCGTCGACGAAATTCCCCTATCACGACCTGTCCACAACACAGAGATATCCCCAAGACCCATTGTATTGTTATTGAGAACTACAGCGTAATAAACCGTTTGTCTGCACTGAGTGGTTCAGATACCAGCCAGACCGTGTCAGTATGCATTGACTAAGGGCATCTAATGAATCAATGGCCGTCTCAGGGAGCGGTTAAGTACAATGGGATTGCTACTCAGTGCCACGATGTCAAAGCAGACACTCAAAGACGTGAGCCACACACCACCAGAAGGAGAGCGAGTCGACCGAGTCTGGGAACGAGGAAACGAACGCGAGGAGTAACGGCGACTACCACGAACGATATCTTCAGGGCATCTGGAATTTGAGTCGTTAGGCTCGACAATGCCAACCGACGATTTCTTGAGGAGCCTGACGATGTTTTCTTCGACGACACTCCCCGCTTCATCACAAATGTCGATACCGTATTTCTCACCCGTCTGACTGACCAGTACGCCGTAGCACTCGCCAATGGCAACCGCATGCTTGACGAGAGGCCGAGTCACATCTCACCGAGAAGCAAGGAGGAAGCCCGCCCCTTCACGGTACTTCGGAATGCCACCATCTGAGCATTGCTCTAGTTCGATTTCCAGCGGTTCCGTCTCAATGGGTAGTTAGCCGTCTACGTGTCTTCGAAGGTGGAAACAAAGAACCTGTCAGGTCACGCCGAGTTGCTCCGAAACGAACGCTCACACACGTGTGATTAGTCGCGTACACCGCCACATCGGATTGACTATCGATACGGACCCCCCGCTTCGTGTCATCCCCTGGGTACACCGAACGTCAACAGAAAGAGCCATCTCTGGTTCGGCACGTCGATTGCCGGTACTGATAGACCGCGAGCGTGAGTCTATCACTACTGTCACCCTATGCTGACCCGTTCTGGGTGGTGTTCTCTGGGGGCCACTCTGTGACGTTCGCTGCCCAGTCCGGTCGCTCCGGCGGTGAGGGACCCGTTTTGATGATTCGATGCTCCAGATGGAACTCGTGGTCGTTTCCCTTATCCTGATGGAACGTGAATTCGTGGATGAGGCCACGCTCGTCCACGAGAACCCGTGCGTCGACTGTCCCTGACTTCTCAGTCGTTTCGTTGGCGACGAGCGTCGTGAACGTGTGGCCGTCACGCTCAACGACGGAATCGACGGTGTAGTTCGCGACCCCGAGAGACGCGAAGTAGAACCTCGCCTGCGTCGGTGCGTTCCGGTTTTGAGGCGGGAACGGGTCCGTCACCACGCCTGCCCGCTGGGCGAGGGTACTCCGTCCGATAACCGTCGACTCGTTACCCCACCGCTGAATGACCGTTGGCTGTCCCATGAGCGTGCCATTGCCGTCGTACTTCGAAGTGGCGGTGGTCGTGTTGAGTGGACGGCCACCGGCAGCCATAACGGTGTGGACCCGTCGAACGCTTTCCGTCGGACCGACACTCTGTCGAGTGAGTGTGGCGTTCAGGACGATTCCGACCTCACGCGCGGTCTCGTTGTGCTCGGCGGCGAGTGCCGAGGCGTTCTGGAGGCCCGACTCGTTCACGCCCGGTGGGAGGTCAGCCTCCTCGGGCGTCAAGGTGCTCTCGGTGCCGCCAAGACCACCCATACAGCCAGAGAGGAGCAACAGTGCTACCAGCGATAGGGGGACCAGTCGTCGCATTGTCTGCACGTCCTGCTGACACGCAATAAGTCTTCAGTCTGAGTGAATACACCTGTCCGTTACGAGAGAGGCTGTTATAAATGCGGCACGCGCCGCTCACTCGACCTGTTCGATACACGCAGAGCGTGAGTCGTTCAGCGGGGAAGTTCGATTCCGTACCAACGTGTCACGCCGACGCCCCACATGAACGCGACGACAACCCACCCGAGAGCTACGAGGCCATTTCCCCCGTCAACAGCGAGAAGGGCCAGTATCGCGAAGAGTCCGAGCAGCAGAGCGACGATTCTTCGGGTCGGTTCAGGCATATCCCATTCCACTGTATCGAGTGACAAGTAATCGTGGGGCGATTGGTAGACTCGCGGCATGTACCTAACAGCTGTATCAGGTGAGCAAAGGTGATCGTTAGGTGTTGCAGCGACTCCCCCAGGCAGTCGACGCTTTGGGAGAGGTACTGAGGCCTACTCGTCTCTCAGTAGCGACTCATCGCCATGCTTCTCCAGTAAGTCGCGCAGGTACTCACGTTGTTCGACCATCCGCGGCGTCGGGTCGGCTAACGTATTCGCGAACATGTCGTCGGGATCTGCCACCACGTCGGCGAGCGAATCGACTGCCGCGGCCACCCGCTCTTCGTTCTCCGTCTCGATTGTCTCGATATCTCCCTTGTCAAGTATGTCCTCGCGGCGGAGGTATGTTTCCAATCGATCAATTGGGTCGAGGCGCCGCCACTGCTCGACTTCCTCGTCGTCGCGATAGGTAGCGGGGTCGTCGGCAGTCGTGTGGGCACCGTAGCGGTACTCGACAGCCTCGATGAGCGTCGGTCGCGCCTCGCCCTCGCGGGGGTTGAGTGCCTTCTCGCGGGCCGCCCGTATCACCTCATACACCGCGAGTGGGTCCATCCCGTCGACCTGCACGCCTGCAAAGCCGTAGGCGACCGCTTTCTGTGCAAGCGTCTGCGAGCGGGTTTGTGCCTCACGAGGGATGGATATGGCCCAACCGTTGTTATGGCAGAGAAACACCGTCGGGGTGTCGTAGACTCCAGCGAAGTTGAGTCCCTCGTGGAAGTCGCCCTCCGACGTGGAACCGTCCCCGAAGTGCGCGACGAAGACCTCCTCGTCGTTGCCTCGGAGTTTCGCGCCCATCGCCATCCCCGTAACGTGGGGTAGGTGATCGCCGATGCAGATATTCAACGGGAAGATTCGCCCGTCTCCGAGCACAGAGTTCCCCGATTCGTGGCCCGTCCAGTAGTGGATATACTCTGGTAAGAATCCACGGACGAGGGGTGCAGCGTGCTCGCGGTACTGGAAGAAGACCCAGTCGTCCTCCGCGAGCGCATACATTGAGCCGAAGCCCGACCCCTCCTGTCCTGCCATCGGCGAGTAGGTGCCGACACGGCCCTGCCGCTGGAGGCTCACCATCCGGTCGTCGAAATGCCGTCCGAGTCGCATGTCCGCGTACAGCGAGACGAGTTCCTCCTCGGAGAGCGTCGGCTCGTACCCCGCAGTGAGAGTGCCGTCCGGAGCGAGGAGACAGATACGGTCGTCGTAGTCACGATCGATTAGGTCTCGGCGCTCGCGGACGTCCATAACCGCGAGTGTGTCGCCTGACTGTATAGCTCTACAGGTGCAGCTGAACCATCGATATCCAGTGGCGTTTGGCTGTTCTGTGTAGCACTCGCGGACGTAGCGCAGTTCGCAGCCACTCGACTGGACAGGCGCTCAGTGGGATTTCTCCCCCTCACTAGATAGGCGACTCGCCAAACTCAGTTTGTACAACGATGGTCCGATTGTCGGACACCGTCACGAGACACCCACAGTAACAGAAAGTAACGACCGCAGACGGCGCTTTTCCGGGGCGTTTTTGAGCGAACAGGTGGTCCAGTGCGTCCGAATCAACGACATTGGTGAGAGAATCCGGCAACGCACAGGGGGGGAACAGTCAGTAGCGTCAGCGACTGCACGAATAATCGCTGTAGAGGGTGGCTCATTACTACCAATCGTCCGAAGGTGGCCGATAGTAGGGTCCTCAAGGGCGTCAATATACTGGAAGGACAACACTTCCAGTGAATGGTCGTCATTTTCCCCCGCTTTGTGCCTGTCACAGAGAGTTAATGCCCTGTCCAGATCGCCGACGACTCGGCGGAACAGACAGCCGTGACAGCCAACAAAGAACATGTCACCCATTAATGTTATGACACCTTGTGGTCGAGTCTGGGCAACGGAGTCGTTCTGGATAAATAGACTCCATTCTGTGAGACTCACGCTCTGAAATATGGACGACCGTGTTGAGTTGGTCAGGGCCCTAATCGATTCGATGGACCAGTTCGACACACCGCACGATATCGCCGAAATCTCCAAGGTCGACCCGTCCTGTGCGGTCATAACACGACGAATCTATCAAGGACACGGTCGCGGCTAGCGAGGTGCATCAGGCTCCGGAGCGCAGCCGCGAACCTTCCGGATTTCCACCGTCACACTCTCCCTGTGGCTGCGGCAAAAATAGTTATATGTCCAGTTTTCGAGCCCGGTCCATGATGACACCTGGTCATTAGTGGAGTGACTCTCACGTCTAAACCGAGGCACTCTTCTGAACAATGAACATCCCCTGCCGTCTTGAGCCAAGCTTTCCACTTCCGCTGACGAGTAATAACTGTTCAACAACACCCACGGGTCTGGGAACGCATGAGCAGTGTATCTCCACAGGTGGGACAAATCCCCGGTAGACGGAGTTAGTTTGGCGTTTGTGGAACAGGGTGTCCATACGAGACACAGGATGGTCTTCGGGGATGCTTCTGGCCCCGACCGGTGACGTGTGCTCAAGTGGTAGTAGTTGCCGCTAGAGACGCTTCTGAGTCAGATTAGACCTCTATGTGGATTCGTCTCCGTTATTCTGTTCAGCAACCTCAACAAGAATCAACTCCGAGAATTCCACACATTGCTCCCGTCATGCTATTTTCACTCGCTGAGTGTCTTGCCTACCCGACGGCGCAAAGATAACACCCTTCGTGCGCATCGGCCGATATCGGGCTTGAATGGCGCTCTCTAGACGCCCTGGGGAAGCCAGACAGTTCTACCGTTCTATGGGATCACCTCTCCAGATGGGTGCTGAGGCGTTCCACAAATCCTTGCAGTATGGCGGTGTTCGACTGTGGACACTCGTCCTCCAGGGTGAGTCTCTGTACAATCTGACCCGCTGAGACTGCTGCACTCGCCACGTTGAGACAGCCCCCTCGGTATCTGTAGCCACCACGGCCTCCTAGGAGGCACCTCTCACCGTCTAGGAATCCACAAATGGCTATACGGGAGTACCTACCGGGGGAACAGACCATCTGTGGACATACGTATCGTCGGGGTGTTATGAACTGGTGACGTCCCGGTGCTCTCAGGAGGGAGACAACGTAGCCGCTAGTTTCACGGTACTGCCAGGAGTGTGGTCTATCGAGGAGAAACCTGCCGACTCGTCTTGGTGCTACTAGTCGTTCGCTGGAGATATGGATTTGAATAAAGGTCTCGGAAACTGATCGAACGTCTGATTCTGAACTGTGGAGAATTCAGTCTCTACTCGGGTATCACGGCGTGGAAACGTAGTGGATGATAGATATCGAGCGTATACCTCCGTTTGTAGGCGCGGGAGGAGGTCAATCAAATCCGTGAACGTGGTGGGTGCGACGCTCGCGGAGTTGCCCGCGTCGCAAAAACATGGACTTGCCGGGATTTGAACCCGGGGCCTCTCCCATGCCAAGGGAGTGATCTGCCGCTGATCTACAAGCCCGCCTGCATCACAATCTTCCCGAGGACCGTACTTAACCCCATCGAAGCACGGGGCCGCGTGCGTGGCCGTGACGCTCGCGGCCCGCGGCGAGTCGAGTAGCAACGTTTTTGCGCGCCACGCACCGATTGCCCGACGGGAACAGCACAGCCGCATATCCGACATCGCCGTCGACGCCCGATTCGGGCTCTCTTCGACGGCTTGGGAGTGTGGACGTGCACTGGGCCAGGCTGGCCCGTAGCGGTTCGTGCAGTTCCAATCTCAGCCAATGGCACGAATGCACACCCGCCGTCGCGGTTCGTCCGGTTCGGACCGCCCGACGGTAGACGAACCACCGGAGTGGAGCGACGTAGACGCCGACGCCATCGAGGAGCGCGTCGTCGACCTGGCCGAACAGGGGCACGACCCCAGCCAGATCGGCATGAAACTGCGCGACGAGGGCGTCCAGGGCACGCCCGTCCCCAACGTGAAGCTGGCGACGGGCAAGAAGGTCACCGAGATTCTCGAGGAGAACGACGCGACCGACGACCTCCCCGAGGACCTCCGTAACCTGTTCGAGCGGGCCGTCCGCCTGCGCGAACACATGGACGAGCACCCCGGCGACGCGCAGAACAAGCGCGCACTCCAGAACACGGAGTCGAAGGTCCGCCGCCTCGTCGAGTACTACCGCGGCGACGTCCTCGCCGAGGACTTCAAGTACACGTACAGCGTCGCACAGCGACTCCTCGAGGAGTAAGCCGTCATGTCCGCCACCGACCACCCCGAGCAGGCCTCGACCGCCAGTGACGTCGCCGCCCGATGTCGCGACGCCGAGTTCGTCAGACTCGTCGCCGCGCCCGACGGTGACGCCCTCGCGGCGACGGGCCTCCTCGCCAGCGCGCTCACCGAACGCGACGTCGCGTTCCAGACGAGCGTCACGCGGTGGTCGGTCGCCGACGCGGAGGCAGACCTCACGGTCGCCGTCGGGACGGCGGGCGGCGACGTGGCCATCACGGCCGGGTCGCTCGCTCCCGTCGCCTACGAGACGGCACGGGAACTCGACGCCGGTTCGGACGTGACCCTCGCACTCGCGGGGGCCGTGGCGGCGGGGGACGTCCCCGGCGACCACGCGTCGCTGCTCGACACCGCAGACCTCGACCGGTCGCCCGGTGTCGCGGCCCCGACCGACGACGTCGCGGACGCGATGGCGTACACGACGCTCGCGCACGCCTCGTTCTCGGGAGCCCCCGAGGACGCCGCACAGGCGCTGGCGGGCGTCGACCGCGAGGGTCGCACGCTCGCGTCCGTCCTCGCGCTCTCGGCCGTCGAGAGCGGCGGACGCTACGCTGCTGACGCCGTCGAGCGCGCACTCAACCCGTACGTCCTCAACGGTCCGTTCGCGACGCTCGCGGGCTACGCCGACGTGCTCGACGCCACTGCCCGGGGGCGGCCCGGAACCGGCGTCGCGCTCGCACTCGGCTACGACGTGGTCGACGCCGCGCTCGACGCGTGGCGCGACCACGCCCGCGCAGTCCATCGAACCGTCCGCGAGGCGACCCTCGCCCGGCACGACGGACTCGTCGTCGCCGAGGTGGCGCCCGACGAGTCCCACTCGGCGACGACGACCGAGCGGTCGCTCGGGACGGTCGCCCGACTCGTGCGCGACTTCCGCTCGCCGGAACCGGTCGTCCTCGCCCACCAGGGGGGGACGGCCGCCATCGCGGCGGCGGAGCGCGACGTGGCGACGCTCGCCGCCGAGGCTGCGGAGGCCGTCGGCGGCGAAGCACGCACCCGCCCCACGCACGGTGTGGGGACACTCGCGTGCGCGCACGTTCGCGTGGACGACCAAGAGATGGACGCCGTGGTGGCGGCGCTCCGGAGGGCGCTCTGATGCGCGACTCCGAGACCCCCACCGACGGCGACGAGACCGAGGCCGCCGACGCCGCGCCCGCGCTCGACCGGACCGCGACGGTCCGCGTCACGTTCGCGGACGGCGAGACGGCCCGACAGGTCGCCGCCGCGCTCGCCCCCGACGACACGTCGGAGATGGCGACGCGCGTCGACGGCCCGACGGTCGAGACGACCATCACGCGCGAGACGACCGGTGGCCTCCGGACGACGGCGGACGACTACGTCTCCAACCTGCAGGTAGCACAGCAGTTGACCGACACGACATCACCATGAGCGAACGTTCAGTATCACGACGACGACAGGAGAAACGCTGGTACACCGTACTCGCCCCGGAGCAGTTCGACCGGGCCGAACTCGGTGAGACCGTCGCCGACGAGACCGAGAAGGTCTACGGCCGAACCATCGAGACCACGCTCGGCGAGCTGAAAGGCGACGCCAGCGAGAACAGCACGAAACTCACCTTCCGCATCAACGACGTGGGCTCGGACGCCGCGTACACCGAGTTCGTCCAGCAGGAACTCACGCGGGACTACCTTCGCAGCCTCGTCCGACGGGGCTCCTCGAAGGTCGCGGCGTACGTCACGGTCCTCACGACCGACGACTACCGCGTTCAGGTCCAGCCCGTCGCGTTCACGACGAAGAAGGCGGACCGCAGCCAGGAACACGCCATCCGGAAGCTGATGATCGAACTGGTCGAGGAGGCCGCCGCCGAGCGGACCTTCGAGGACCTCGTCGACAGCGTCGTGGAGGGGCGACTCTCCTCGGCCATCTACGGCGAGGCGAAGACCATCTACCCGCTGCGCCGCGTTGAGGTGCAGAAGCTCCGCCTCGAAGCCCGGCCCGAAGAGGTCGCCGAGGAGGAGGAGACCAGCGTCGACGTCGACGACTCCGACGTCGAGGTCTGAGGCGACGCGGTCGACACCCGACACCCACCGACTTTTCCGACGACGACTGCCCGAGCGACTGCTCTCGGTGTCGATGCTCGACGAGCGACTGCGCTCGGGCCGGTCCCGGAGGAGTAGCGGATGGAGCGCGACTACTCGACGACGGTAACGGTGCCGTCCATCCCCTGTGGTTCGTGGGGGATGCAGACGTAGGCGTAGGTGCCGGGCACCTCGAACGTGTGCTCGTACGTCTCGCCCGGAGCGATGTTGCCGCCTGCCGACGAACCGGGGTTGTTCCGGTAGGCGTTCCGGGCCGCCTCCTCGCTCTCGAAGTCCCCCGAGGCGAAGTACGTCGCCCCGTCGGGAATCCCGTCGCCGTACGCGGTGACGGTGTGCCCCCGCGACCCGCTGTTGCCCCAGACGACCGTCTCGCCGACGGACACCTCGACGTCGGCTGGCTGGAACGAGTGGTGCTGCATGCCGACATCGTAGTCGCTGGCAGGGAGGCTGGAGCCGACACACCCGGCGAGGGCCCCTGCGCCGACCCCGGTGGCCGTCGCGAGGAACGTGCGCCGCTTCATACACGAACCTTGCCGAGCGCGACGTATAGCCTCCGTGGTTCGCGCGTCTAGGGGCCGTTCCGGTTCGGTTTCGGTTCGTCGGGCTACACATCGAACCGAAACGCCCTAACCCCCGCTCGCCCGAGTCCTGCCACATGCGCCCCCGGTTCGTCGGCCGCTTCGGTGTCGCGGACGGGATGACGGTGGTGAACGCCGCGGTCGGCTTCGCGGCGGCCGCCGCCGTCCTCGTCGACCCGGGGCTCTCCGCGCGACTCGTCCTCCTCGCCGCCGTCGCGGACGGGGCGGACGGCGTCCTCGCCCGCAGGTTCGGCGGGACCGCGTTCGGCGAACACCTCGACTCGCTGGCCGACGTCGCCTCGTTCTGCGTCGCACCGGCGCTGTTCCTCGTCGGCATCGCGCTCGAATCGTGGGGGCAGACGACCGGCACGCTCGTCGCCGTCGCCGTCGCCGCGCTGTTCGTCGCCATGGGCGTCGTCCGGCTCGGGCTCTACACCGTCCACGACCCGAAGGGCCCCGTCACGGTCGGCGTCCCGACGACGCTCGCCGCGACGGTGCTCGCGACGCTCTACCTCGCGGGACTCACCGATCCGACCGCACTTCTCGGCATCGCGGCCGCGTTCGCCTACCTGATGGTCGTCACCATCCCGTACCCGGACCTGCTCGTCCGGGACGCGCTGGCGATGGGGGCCGTGCAGGCGCTCGCCGTCCTCGCGCCGACGGCGTTCTCGCGACTGTTCCCCCGACTGCTGCTGTTCGCCGCGCTCGCGTACCTCATCCTCGCACCGGACCTCTACTGGCGGGACCCGGACGACGATACCGAGGACGGGGAGTACGCGGACGACGACTCGACGGCCGCCGGGACGGGCACGCCGACGGAGGCGACAGACGGCGGGCAGACCGCGACGCGTCGATAGTCCCACGGGTAGTCGCCCGTGGCGCTCGTCGTCTACCGGGGGTCGACGCCGGGATGGAAACGCCTTTGAGCGCGACTGCCGGAGTTCTCGCCATGAGCGACGGGGATGACGAGTCCGAGGAGACCCCCGACTCCACGGACGAGACGGCCGAAGAACAGTCGGAGCCGGTGGCTTCGCCCGAGGAACTCGACGAGCGTCTCGACGAGGTCGAGGCGGAACTCGAAGCCGCCGAGACCGAAGCGGACCTCGACGAGGTCGAGGCGGAACTCGACCGGGTCGAGAAGCGCGTCGAGACGCTTCCCGAACCGGAGGAGGACGCCGAGGAGGACCCGAAGGGCGACCTCGAAGACCGCATCGGTGCGGTCCGTGACGGCATCGAGGACCAGCGCGGTCCGTACGGCGAGGACGTCGCCGAGACGCTGGAGACGGCGGCGGGCACCGTCCGCGACACCCGCTGGACCGACACCGGCGAGAGCGAGGTGCGCGAGGCGGTCGAGACGCGCCTCGCGGAACTCGACGAGACGCTCGACGGTGGGGTCGCCGGGCCGACCAGCGACGACCTGGACGCCCACGCCGACGCGGTCGAGGACGCCGCCGAGGCGGTCCGGAACGCCGACCTCGACGCGGACGACGACGAGGAGACCATCGCGAGTCTGCTCGAATCTGCGGAGGGACTCCAGTCGGACCTCGACGACGCCCAGGAGTGGGACGACCTCACGGTCCGGGAACAGTTGGACTACAACGGCTTCTACGACGTGCTCACCGGGAGGAACCGCAAGGACTTCCCGCCGGAACTCAGCGTCGTCCGCATCGCCGAGCGCGAGAAGAATCCCGAACCCATCCTGACCGCACTCGACACCTTCGAGTCCGAGTTCATGCAGGAGAACTGCATGATGGCGCTCAAGCGTCTCGGGTCGCCCGAGGCGTACGACGAGATGAACGAGCGCGCCCAGCGCCGGAAGTTCCTCCCCATCGAGGTGCTCGGGAAGATCGGCGACCCGCGGGCGCTCGACACGCTCCTGGAGTTCATCGAGGGCGACGCCAACCCGCCGCTCCAGCGCGTCGTGCTCCGCGCCGTCGGCTCCATCGGTGACGAGGAGGCGACCCAGACCGTCGCCGACCGACTCGTCGCCGACGACCCCGAGATTCGCTCGGGCGCGGCCCGCGCGCTGGGTCAGATCGGCGACCCGCGCGCCATCGACCCCCTGACCGACCTGCTGAACGAGGACGACGACGACTCGGTCCGCACGAGCGCCGCGTGGGCGCTCAACCGCATCGGCACCGAGGAGGCGCTGGAGGCCGCCAGCGAACACGCCGACGACCGCTCGTACATCGTCCAGACCGAGGCCGAGAAGGCGCAGGCCGCGCTCTCCGACGACGACGGCGAACGCGCAGAGCCCACCGCGTAATCCGACTCCTCGTCCGAACCTTCTTATCCCAGCACCGGACCACCCCGGTGCGTGAACAGGGTCGTCGCGCTCCTGCTCGTCTGCTGTCTCACAGCGACGGTGCCCCCCGGCGCTGTCGCTCTCGGTGCCTCCCCGGGAGGCCAGTCGGCGCACCACCCATCGCCGACCGCCGACCGGCCCGCCATCGTCGGTCTCTACCCGAACCCCGTCGCGGACGGTGACGCAGGCGAGTTCGTCGTGCTCTCCGTCCCCGAGCGAGCGAACCTCTCGACGGTCCGCGTCTGCGACGACGAGGGCTGCCTCCGTCCCGAACGGGACGCGAGTGGTCGGGTCGTGGTGACCGCCTCCCCGGACCGGGTTCGTCCGCTCACGAACCGGCCGGTCGTCGCCGCGGACGGCGACCTCTCGCTCGCCAACGGTGGCGAACGTCTCGAACTCAGCCACGGTGACGAGTCGTTCTCGGCAGTGCGGTACGACGACGCCCCCGAAGCGGAGACGTACCGACGTGTGAGCGGTCGGCAGTCGTCAGGTTCCGGTCGGTGGGCCTGGACGCCGCTCGGTGCGAGCGACTACGCCGTCACCGGGATTGGACCGGCCGACGTGACCGCGTTCACGCTCCCCGACGCACCCGAGGTCGTGACCGACACGTTAGCCGGTGCGGAGGAGCGACTCCTGCTGGCTGGCTACACGCTGACGTCGTCTCGCGTCGCGGACGAACTGGTCGCCGCCCATCGCCGGGGCGTTCGAGTTCGGGTGCTGGTCGAGGGCGGTCCCGTCGGCGGTATCCCACGGGCCGAAGCGCGACTGCTCGACCGACTGGTCCGGCGCGGGATTCCGGTCCGTGTCGTCGACGGCCCGTACGCACGGTACGACTACCACCACTCGAAGTACGCCGTCGTCGACGACAGGGCGATGGTGCTGACGGAGAACTGGAAACCGGCCGGAACGGGCGGCCACTCCTCGCGCGGGTGGGGCGCGGTGGTCGGCGAACGACGCGTCGCCGACCGACTCGCCGCGACGTTCGATGAGGACTTCGCGTGGCGCGCGGCCCGGAACTGGACCGCGTTCCGGGACGGCCGTTCCTTTCAGTCGGCGACACCGGCCAACGGCACGTTCCCTAGTCGGTTCGCGCCCGCGTCGCTCACCGTCGACCGCGTCCGGTTGCTCGTCGCTCCCGACAACGCCGAGTCGGGCGTCCGCTCGCTGCTGGGGAACGCCACCGACTCGGTCGACGTGATACAGATGGGACTCGGCGGTCCCGACGGCCCGTTCGTCCGGGAACTACTGGCGACGGCCCGGCGCGGCGTCGAGGTCCGGGTCCTCCTCTCGGGTGCGTGGTACGTCCGCGAGGAGAACCGGGCGCTCGCCGACCGCCTGAACGCGCTGGCCGAGCGCGATGACCTCCCGCTGACGGTTCGCCTCGCGGACTCGAACGGCGCGTTCGAGAAGGTCCACGCGAAGGGCGCGGTGGTCGACGGGGAACACGTCGTCGTCGGGAGCCTCAACTGGAACCCCCACGCCGCCCGGGAGAACCGGGAGGTCGCGTTCGTCCTCTCGGGGGACTCGGTGGCTGACCACTACGCGGCGGTGTTCGCGGCCGACTGGCGCGGCGACGGTGGCGCTGCCGGGGGTGAGCGCGTCCCGGTCGGTGCGCTGGCGGCGCTCGTCGTCGGGGTGCTGGTCGCGCTGGCCGTCGCTCGGCGATTCGAGTTCGAGCGGTAGAACGTCGCGGGGTGGTCGTCAGTCGCGCAGCAGCGTCGAGCGCAGATCCTCGTCGATCTCGGCCTCGCTCATCTTGTCGACGAGCGCGTCGAGCACCTGCTCGCGCTTGCCCGAGACGAACTTGATGGAGCCGACGACGAGGTGGCCGCCGCCGGAGACGCCCGCGCCGGGGTGCTCGTCGGTGAGCTGCGTGACCATCTCCGGGATGTCCAGTCGCACGCCGTCGCTGCGGAGGACGGCGAAGTCCGGCCCGAAGCCGATGGTGATGACGGGGTCGCCGTCGTGCTCGCGGACCATGTGGTCGTGGATCGCACCGGTCGTCTTGCCGGGTGCGGGGTAGGTGAAGCGGTGGGCGTGGTTCTCGACGTCGACGCGGTAGAGGTTCGCGCCGTTGTCGAGCTGCTCGCTCTCGGTGTGGGGGAGCGTGACGTCGAGCTGGCGGTCGCGGTCCTGCTCGGCGTGGTCGGCGAGGAACTGGACGAGTTCCTCGTGGCGAGCGTCCTCGTCGCAGTCGACGTTCAGCACGTCGTTGACGAGGCCGCTACCGTCGTTGTAGCGCAGCCAGAACGCCGCGTAGTCGAGCGCCTCGCCGACGTCGTCCAGGTCGTCCTCGTCGTAGCCCTCCTCCGCGGCGAGTTCGACGTACTCGTCCATCACCTCGGCGCGCGAGCGGTCGCAGAGCCCGGCGACGGCGGGAACGTGGCGGACCTCGCTCGTCACGTCGGGGTCTATCATCCGCGCGAGTTCGACGCACATCATGCCCGTCGTGATGCGGTAGTCCTCGTCGTGGATGTACGGGTTGACGTGTTCGTCGAGGTACGGGTCGACCGCCTCGGGGTCGGGGTGGTGGTGGTCGAGGACGACGATGGGGACGTCGTACTCCGAGAGCGTCCGGTAGGCGGGCGTGTCCTCCTCGGTGGAGCCGTTGTCGAGCATGAGCAGGAGGGGCAGCTTCTGCCCGTGGCGCTCCTGGTCTTCCAGCGCGTAGTTCAGGTCGCGCGTGACGTCCTCCATCTCGTAGAACGGCGCCTTCGAGGGGAGCCGTCGGAGGTGGTGGCGCGTCTCGCCGGGGTCGACGTGAATCGACTCGACGTAGCGCGCGAGGGCGTACTGGAGCGGGACGGCCGCGCACATCCCGTCGCCGTCTGCGTGGTGGCGCATCCGGATGGGTCGGCCGTCGAGCACCGCGCGCTTCAGCGTGGCCGCGACGGATTCGAGGTCCTCGCGGATGGGTTCGAACGCCTCCCACTCGACGAGTGGGTCGGGCGTCGCGGGCCGTGCGGCCTCGTCGAGCGCTTCGTCGAGGTCCGCGGCCACCGACTCGTCGGTGACGGCGTCGACCGACTCGGCTTCGATCTGGAGCGTCCCGTCGCGTGACTCGATCTCGCCGGTGATCTCCACCAGGTCGCCGATCTCCACCTCGGGGTAGGCGCGGACGCCCGCCTCCTCGAACGCCGCGCAGGGCACGATACCGGTCGCGTCGCGGAGGTGGAAGATGGTGGGGCCGGCGGTCTGGCGAATCTGGACGACGCCACCGGTCAGCCGGACGGTGTCGCCGACCCGGTCGTCGAGTTCGTCGACGGTCGCTTCGTTGTCGGGGCCGACGGCCTCGGTGGTGTAGTCGGTCGGTTGAACCTCGCTGAAACTGAGGTCCCCGTTCTCGCGCACCTCGTCCAGGTGGACGATGAACGCGTCGCCGACGTCGTACTCACCGTCGAGGACGGACTCGTGGACCAGTCCGGAGACGTGGTCCGACAGGTCGACGAAGACGCCGTACGGGACGACGCCGTTGACCGTGGCGTGGTAGTTCGCGTCGACGGTGACGGCGTCTGCGGTACACTCGGGAGCGAGGTCGTAGACGGTCGTCGCGGGGGAAGAATCGCCGTCCACGTCGGACGACTCCGCGTGCGTAGGTGCCATTTACGGGGCTTCGGTTCCGGCCGGTTTTAAGCGTTGGCAAGCACGTCCGTCAGCGCCGAGGAGCGGACCGCGCGGGTCGGGGCGCGCGCCGGCCACTGCAGTTGGCGTGCCACCCGTTTCGGAACCCGTATATGAAAACCGCCCGTCGGGCCGAGTATGCGGCTGTTCCGGTCGAGCGGCGTCATCGGAATCGCGGAGTCGACGCTGGACTTCGCGCTGGAGGCGTCCGCGCAGACCCACCCCAACGAGTACATGGGGCTGTTGCGCGGGGAGGACGCCCGCTCGCTCGGTCTCGACGAGGACGGGACGGTCATCACCGACGTCCTGGTCATCCCCGGGACGACGTCCAACCCGGTCAGCGCGACCGTCAAGACGAACATGATTCCCAACGACATGCGGGCGCAGGGCTCCATCCACTCCCACCCGAACGGCGTCCTCCGCCCAAGCGACGCCGACCTGGCGACGTTCGGGAAGGGGACCGTCCACATCATCATCGGCGCGCCGTACGGCCCCGACGACTGGGAGGCGTTCGACCAGGAGGGCGAGGTCCGCGACCTGCGCGTGCTGGACATCGACATCCCCGACGCCGAGGACCGCTTCTTCGACTTCACACAGGACGACATCGACGCCGAACTCGACTACGACCTCTACGACGACGCCGAGGGCGACGAACGCGCCGACCGCGGAGGGGAGCGATGACGAGCACAGACGGGGACGACACCCAGCGGGTCGTCGCGCAGGGCACCTTCGACATCCTCCACCCCGGCCACGTCCACTACCTCCAAGAGGCCGCCGAACTGGGCGAACTCCACGTCATCGTCGCTCGGCGAGAGAACGTCA
This sequence comes from Halomarina salina, assembly GCF_023074835.1. Taxonomy (NCBI): domain Archaea; kingdom Methanobacteriati; phylum Methanobacteriota; class Halobacteria; order Halobacteriales; family Natronomonadaceae; genus Halomarina; species Halomarina salina. Next base: position 257,689 of record NZ_JALLGW010000002.1, on the reverse strand, counting down.
CGCACAAGCCCAAACCCATCGTCCCCGACGAGCAGCGCCGACGGCTGGTGGCGTCGCTCGACCCGGTCGACGAGGCTCACCTCGGTGACCGCGAGGACATCTTCGTCCCCATCGAGCGCATCCAGCCGAACGTCATCGTCCTCGGTCACGACCAGGACCACGACGAGGACGCCATCGCGGATGCGCTCGCCGAGCGTGGCATCGACTGCGAGGTCATGCGAGCGTCGGCGCTGGAGGGCAACGAGGCGCTCTACTCGACCGGCGACATCATCGACCGCATCTGCGACGAGCGCTGCTGAGTAGTCGCCGAGTCGGCCTGGGTGGGCACCCTCTGCGAGCAGCCGTGTCGTACGTGCTACAGAACCGCCAGTCGGGAAATCACTAAGAGGCCACTGGCCAGACCGTCTGTCATGTCAGCGGAGTACCCGCTCGAAGAGCTGGCCAGCCTCCCGACGTTCTACCACCCGACCGTCTCTCCGGACGGGTCGCGTATCGCGTTCTACTACGACGAGAGCGGTCGGAACGAACTGTACGTGCAGGACCTCGCGACGGGCGAGCGCGAGCAGGTGTCCTCGGGCGAAGTCCCCCGGCAGGCACGCCACGGTATCGCGTGGGACGCCGACGGCGATGGCGTCCTCTTCCACGTGGACGACGACGGCGACGAGCAGAACGACGTCCACCGGTTCGACCTCGACTCGCGAGAGAACGAGGCCGTCGTGACGAACGACGGACAGAGCCACTTCATGGACGTGAGCGACGACGGTCGCTGGCTGTTCTACACCTCGACCGCCGAGGGACAGATGAACGTCCACCGCTACGACCGCGAGTCGGGGACCGACGAGCGCCTCACCGACTACGACCGCCCGGTGTTCACGGTCGAACTCTCGCCCGACGGGTCGCGCATCGCCTACGCGACCAACGAGTCCGACGACCTGGACAACCGGGACGTCTATCTCGCGGACGCCGACGGGTCGAACGCCCGGAACCTCCACGTCGGCGAGGACGGCGCGGAGGCGGTCCCCGTCGACTGGTGCGACGAGAGCTCGCTGCTCGTCTTCGACAACTCGCCGGACCTCGGTCGGAGCGGCGTCTACGACCTCGACACGGACAGCGTCGAGTGGTTCGCGAGCGAGTACGAGGAGCAACCGGTCGCCTCGCTCGCCGAGGACACCGCTGGCGACTTCCTCGCAATCCGTCACCGCGAGGCCGCCGTCGTGCCCGTGGTCTACGAGGACGGCGAGGCCAGAGAACTCGACGCGCCGCTGGGCGTCGCCTCGTTCCCCGGCGAGGAGTCGCTCGTCGGCGACGGGACGGTCCTCCTGAGTCAGACGACGCCGGACACGCGTACCGAACTGCTTCGCTACGACCTCGCCGACGACAGCTACGAGACGCTCGTCGACGCGGAGTACGGCGACATCGACCCCGACGCGTTCGCCGACTGCGAGTACGTCACCTACGATTCCGAGGACGGTCTGGAGATCGGCGCGCTCCACTACGATGCCCGCGACGGCCCCGCCGTCCCCGAGGACGCGACGGACGTGCCCGCCATCGTGATGGTCCACGGCGGACCGCACGCCGCGTCGCTCCGGCAGTTCACCGCCTACGCGCAGTTCCTCGTCTCGCGGGGCTACACCGTCTTCCAGCCGAACTACCGCGGCTCCATCGGCCGCGGCCGCGAGTTCAAGAACGCCGTCCACGGCGACTGGGGCGGGATGGAGCAGGTCGACATCCGCGAGGGGGCGGCGTGGCTCCGCCAGCAGGAGTACGTCGACGACGACCGCATCGCCGTCTACGGCGGCTCCTACGGCGGCTACTCGGCGTACTGTCAGTTAACGATGCACCCCGAGACGTGGACGACGGGCGTCGCCTGGGTCGGCATCACCGACCTCCAGGCGCTGTACGAGGAGTCGATGCCCCACTTCAAGACGACGCTCGAACAGCAACTGGGCGACCCCGAGGAGAACGCGGCGTTCTACCGCGAGCGCTCGCCCATCACCCACGTCGAGGAGATGACCGCGCCCATCCTGATGGTCCACGGCGTCAACGACCCGCGCTGTCCGGTGAGCCAGGCCCGCATCTTCCGCGACGCCCTCGAAGAGCGAGGCTGGGAGTCCCCCGAAGACTTCCGGTACGAGGAACTGGGCGAGGAGGGCCACGGCTCCTCGGACATCGACCAGAAGATTCGCGCGTATCGCATCATGGCGGAGTACCTCGAGGAGCGGATGCCGGCGAGGGCGATGGGCGAAGCGGACGACTGAGAGAGCGACGGAAAAGAGTCGACGTTTCTCGGCGTTACAGCAGGTCTTCGCTCGACAGTCGGTCGACGGCCTCGCGCAGGCGGTCCTCGCTCGCAGCGTAGGAGAGTCGCGCGTAGCCGCCAGCGCCGAACGCGCCGCCGGGCACCATCGCGACGTGGGCCTGCTCGATGGCGGTCTCACACCACTCCTGGTCGTCGTCGGCGACGGGGACCATCGCGTAGAACGCGCCGTCGCCGATGGGCACCTCGACGCCCTCCTCGGCGAACAGGTCGACGACGAGTTCGCGGCGCTCGGCGAACGCGTCGCGCATCTCGGCGACGAAGTCGTCGCACTCCTGCAGGGCGGTGACGCCCGCGTGCTGGACGAAGTTCGTCGCACACGTCACGGAGTGGCTCTGTATCTTCGAGGCCTGCTCGACGAACTCGTCGGGACCGGCGACGTAGCCGAGTCGCCACCCGGTCATCGAGTAGGCCTTCGAGAAGCCGTTGAGCGTGACGGTCCGGCCCTCCATCCCGTCGAGCGACCCGAGGCTGATGGCGTCGGCGTCGTACGTGATGCGGTCGTATATCTCGTCGGAGAGCACCGTCGCGTCGTGGTCGACCGCGAGGTCACGGACCGCTTCGAGGGCGGCCTCGGAGTACACCGCGCCGGTCGGGTTGTTCGGCGAGTTGACGACGACGAGCGCGGTGTCGTCGGTGACGGCCTCGCCCAGTTCGTCGAGCGCGGGTTCGAGCTGGAACTCGTGGGGCGTGAGGTCGACGCGCTTCAGGTCGCCGCCCGCGAGCTTCGCCATCGCCTCGTAGGAGACCCACGCGGGGTCCAGCAGCACGACCTCGTCGCCCTCGTCGACGAGCGCCTGGAACGTCTCGAAGAGGCCCTGCTTGCCGCCGGGCGTGACGATGACCTGGTCGCTGGAGTAGGGGAGACCGCGCTCGCCCAGCCTGTCGGCGACGGTCTCGCGGAGTTCCGGGACGCCCTTCGACGGCGCGTAGCCGGTGTGGCCGTCGTCGATGGCGGCCTTCCCGGCCTCGACGACCGCCTCGGGGGTATCGAAGTCGGGTTCGCCGACCGAGAGGTCGACGACGTCGACGCCGTCGGCTTCGAGCTGCGAGGCGAGGTTGCTGACGGCGACGGTGGCACTCGGTTCGACGCGTGTGACGCGGTCTGCGAACTCCATGGTCACAGCGCCTCCACGAGGTCGATTGCGCCGTCGACGGCCTTCGCGGCGTTACCGACGCGTTCGCGTGCCTCCGCGCCGCTCATGCCGGGGCCGGTGATGCCCAGCGTCACCGGCTTGTCGCGGTCGAGGCTCACGTCGGTGAGCTTCTGGGCCGCGGAGTTCGCGATGACCTGGTCGTGGTCGGTGTCGCCGGTGACGATGGCACCGACGGTCGCCACGGCGTCCACGTCGTCGCGTCGAGCGAGTCGGTCGGCGGCCAGCGGCGCGTCGTACGCGCCGGGGACGTGGACCGTCTCGACGACCTCTACGTCGCGCGCCGTCGCGGCTTCGAGCGCGCGCTCTTCCATCTCTTCGGTGACCGAGCGGTTGAACCGCGCGACCACCAGTCCGAGCCGTGTCATAGGCGTGCGGTTGCGAGGCCGGGCCATAGAAGTACCGCTGTCGGCATCGTTGACGACGCCTGTCGATGGTTTGACGATACATCAATTGGCTGTCTGGTGGAACGGATGCGGCACAAGCCTCGCTGTTCACCGCAGGGTACGCTGACATGGATAAATGAAATCCACACAACACTAACTGACCATAATGCCCATGTATTAGTGGTAGAATGCCCAACAGAACTGTATGGACGTGCGGACGAACCAAGTCGTCGCAAGCTTCCCGTCAGCGACGGCGAAGCGCGTGTACTGTGAGTTCGCCGCTGCGTCCGACGCCTGCTACAATTCGATAAATTACCAGCGCCAGCACGCTTACTTCACCGACGGTGAGAGCGTCTGGGACGCCCCCGTCAGAGACCTCCGTGACGAGTATGTCCCCGTCATCGGGAGCGGCACGTTCGACCAACTCGAACGCAAAAACGCCGGGATGTGGGAGTCGTTTTTCGAGCTACTCGACAACCACGGTCCTGAAGACCAGTCCGATGCCGAGAAACCGTCTGTCCCAGGATACTGGGGGAGCCGATCGGAGGGCTACCCGTTGCGAACCATCATTCGGAACGACCTATATGAGTTCGAGTGGACTACCGAGGGAGCGACCGTTCAGTTTACCATCGGGCAGGCACTCAAAGAGAAGTACGATTACGGCTACTTTGAGCGGTTGCGCCTTGACGTCCAAGGCATGCCGCGCTGGATTGGGAACGATGGCACACTGGAGCTGTGCTATGACGAAGACCACGAGACGGTTCGTGTCAACCACACCGTGCGGCAGCCAGTCCTTCGCACGAGTGGTCACTCACACACCCGAACGGGACATGCGAACCGCCTCGCTCACTCGTCAGACGCACAGTTCGCGGCCATCGACCTTGGCGCGAACAATACCATCACCGCCGTCACCAGTGCTGGTGAGGCAGTCGTCTGCAATGCTCGCCCTGAATTCGACCGCTTCCGCTCGCTCTCAGAACATATTGCCACACTCCAGTCACAGCTCCCTGAAAGTGTGTACTCGTCTACACAGATTCAGCGAACGTACGCGCGTCGGAGAGACCGACGCGATCACCACCGCAATGCAATAGTGCGACTCGTCGCTGAGTGGCTGAGTAAGGCTGGTACTGAATACATCGTAGTGGGCGACCTGACGGACGTGCTATCAACACATTGGTCGGCGCGGGTCAACGAGAAGACCCACGCATTCTGGAGTCACGGGCGACTGATCGACCGCCTCGAAGTTACATTCGAGGAAGTCGGGCTAGCATGGTCTGAGGAGTCAGAAGCCGGGTCATCCTCGACCTGTCCAGCATGTCGATCGGAAAATATCGAACGAGCCGGTGATGTGTTCGACTGTCTAGATTGTAGTTTCCGAGGGCATTCTGATGTGGCTGGTGCGACGAACCTTCTGATTGAGAATACAGATGTATCAACTTCAGATCTCGGGCTGATGGCGCAGCACGCTGACCACGACGCTGGACGCGCGTGGCGCGGAGACCTCACGGTCACGCACCTCAAGTGGGATGATCATGCGTGGACACCGACTCAATCGGTCGAGCGGGAACACACATATCGTTCGACCAACGAGGCGTCAGCGAACCCGCAAGTTCACCCAACACGATAGCTGGCTGCATCGTGCTTGTGGGAATCCTCGCGCTTCAGCGCGGGGAGGACGTCAAGAACCACAAGGTTCCTTAGGAGGCGACGGGAGTAGCGCACAATGGCAGTCGGACCTTCGCGCGACGCGTCGGCGGGCACCGACCGGCGCGCCGTCCTCGGCGTCTGTGCCCTCACGGTCGCCGCCCTCCTCGTGCGGTTCGTGGACCTCGGTGGTCGGGTCGCTCACTGGGACGAGGGCCGCGTCGGGTTCTGGATCCTCGACTACGTCGAGACGGGCCAGTACACCTACCGACCCATCATCCACGGCCCGTTCTTCCACCACGTCACGCCGTTCGTCTTCGACCTGCTCGGCACGACGGACGCCGCGATGCGGGTCGTCCCGGCGCTGCTGACCGGACTCCTCCCGCTGGTGGCGTTGCTCTTCCGCCAGCGCCTCGACGACGCGGAGGTCGTCTCCCTCGCGTTCTTCCTCGGGTTCACGCCGCTCGTGGTCTACTACGGGCGGTTCATGCGAGGCGACCCGGTGGTCGGGGCGTTCATGCTCGTCGCCTTCGCGCTGTTCGTCCGCTTCGTCGACACGCGCCTGTACCGCTACCTGTTCACGGGCGTCGCGTTCGCGGCGCTCGGGTTCACGGTCAAGGAGAACGCGCCCGTCTACGTCCTCTGCTGGCTCGGCGGGCTCGCGGTGTACGGCTACCTCCTGCTGTTCGCCGCCAGGCGGGCCGGCGAGCGACCGATTCGGTCCTGGCTCCGCGCCCGGCGCGACCACGTCGCCAGCTACGACTGGTCGTCCCCGCAACGACCGGACGGCGGCGAGGGAACGACCGGGTGGCGAGCGTCGATTCGCCAGCACCTCGACGCCCGGAACCCGGCCCTGCGTGCGCTGTACTCCCTCGGTATCGTCGCGCTCTGTTCCTTGCTGTTCCTCGCCATCGTCGTGCTCTTCTACGCGCCGCGCGGGAGCTCGGGGGTCACCATCGGCACGACGCTCGCGGACCCGCTCCAGTTCCCAGCGCTCGTCGAGGAGGCGACGCTCGGGTCGTTCGACGCGTTCTACGACCTCTGGGGGGACGGCGGTCAGTCCGAACACGCCTACCTGCCGTACCTCGAACACCTCGTCGGGACGCTGGGGGCGGGCGCACTCGTGCTCAGTGTCCTCGCCGTCGTCGGCTTCCTGTCGGACTCGGTCCGGGAGGGCGGCGCGCGCCCGCTCGTGGTCGTCTCGTTCCTCTGGGGGCTCGCGTCGGTGTTCGGCTACCCGGTCATCACCGACATCAAGGCCCCGTGGGCGGCCATCCACGTCGTCGTCCCGTGGACGATTCCCGCCGCCGTCGGCATGGGGACCATCGTCCGCTGGGGACGCGAGTCGCTGGCTCACGACGACCGTGTCGGCGTCGGTCTGGCGATAGCCGCCGTCCTGCTCCTGTGCGCGTTTCCGGTGTACGTCACGTACGACACGACGTTCGCCAATCCGCAGGCGGAGTCGAACGACCTCGTCCAGTACGCCCAGCCGGCGGCCGACGTCCACCCCGAGATGACGGCCATCGAGCGCCTCGCCGAGCGCAACGAGGGGACCGACGTGGTCCTCTACGGCGACTCGCTGGTGGAGGGCGACCCCATCTACCAGCGACCGACCTGTGCGGGAAACAAGGGGTGGTTCAACGCCCTGCCGCTCCCGTGGTACCTCGAACGTGCGGACGCGCAGACGGCGTGCGCCGAGGATCTCGACGCACTGGACAGCGTTGAATCCGGTGGCGAGGTGCCGGTGGTCGTCTCGACGCTGGAGCACCGCGCCGAACTGGAGCAGCGCTACCCCGACTACACGGTCACCGTCCGCGGAATGCGCCTCTGGGGGAGCGAGTGGGTGTTCCTCGTCGACACCTCGCGGTTCCCCGAGGGGGAGAACCCACTCGCCGGCGTCGAGTCGTCGTCCGTGTCGGGGGAGGACCCGAGCGGGGCGGTCAACGGCTCCGGCGCGAACGGCGGCCCGGTCGGAACGCCCCCGACGGACGGCGGTACGGCGTCGGGCACCACTTCTCCGACAGGCACCGCCACAGTGTCGGGCACCGCTACTTCGATAGACACCGCCGCCACGTCGGTGACCCAGACGCCGACGCTCACCGTACCTGGTACGACCACCGTCATGGCGAACGCCGAGCGGTCGCCTGCGTCGACACGAGTCGCCGCGTTCCACTACGGTTAACCTCCCGCCGTCGGGAGAGGCCGGCATGAAGCTCACGACACCAGGCCCGACCGTCGGCGTCGTCGGCGGCGGCCAGCTCGCACGGATGCTCGGGGAGGCCGCCGGTCCGCTCGGCGTGGGCGTGGTCGCGCTCGACCCGACGCCCGACCCACCGGCCGCTCCCGTCGTCGGCGACACCGTCGCGGCCGACTTCGACGACGAGGAGGCGGTGTTCTCGCTCGCCGACCGCGTCGACGTGCTGACCTACGAGATAGAGCTCGCCGACGCCGACCTGCTCGAACGCGTCCGCGAGGAGACGGGGACGCCCGTCCACCCGGACCCGGAGACGCTCGCGCGGACGCAGGACAAACTCCGGGAGAAACGGTGGCTCGACGACGCGGGCGTCCCGGTTCCCGAGTACCGCGCCGTCGCGGACGAGGCCGACCTGCGCGAGGCGGGCGAGGACCTCGGCTGGCCCGTGATGCTGAAAGCCCGCGAGGGCGGCTACGACGGCCGGGGCAACCTCCCCGTCGAGGGATCGGATGCCGCCGCGGACGCGCTCGACGAACTCGGGAGCGACGCGCTCGCGGAGGCGATGGTCCCGTTCGAGCGCGAACTGTCGGTCATCGGCGTCCGCGGGGCGGACGGCGAGACGGCGACGTACCCGGTCACCGAGACGGTCCACGAGGACGAGATTCTGCGCGAGAGCGTCCAGCCGGCGCGGACGAGCGATGCGGTCGCGGAGCGCGCCCGCGAGGTGGCGACCGACGTGCTGGACGCGATGGACGGCCGCGGCGTGTTCGGTATCGAACTGTTCCAGGTGGACGAGGAGATACTGGTCAACGAGATCGCGCCGCGCCCGCACAACTCCGGCCACTGGACCATCGAGGGTGCACACGCCTCGCAGTTCGAACAGCACGCCCGCTCGGTGCTGGGGTGGCCGCTCGGGTCGACCGAGCGTCGCGGTGCGAGCGTGACGACGAACCTGCTGGGCGACGTCGAGGAGCCAGGTCCCGCGGAGCTCTCGGGCGTCGAGTCGGTCCTCGACGCGCCCGACGCGCACCTCCACTGGTACGGCAAGCGCGAGGCGCGTCCGCTGCGGAAGATGGGACACGTCACCGTCGTCGGCGACGACGCCGACGCGGCCCTCGACCGCGCGCGCGACCTCCGCGACGCCGTCACGTTCCGCTGACTCTCCGGTACGTTCCGCTGATTCTACAGTTCTACTTCCGCTTCCTCCTCGCCGTCCGCTCTGGACCCCGGTCGACGCCTGCGTCAACCGCAACCACAAAGCGACCCGCCCACGCGCGTTCGGACATGACGACGGACTCGGTGCAGTCGCTCATCGACGACCTGCACGCCGAAGCGGAGCGCGACCGGCCGACCGAGGAGACGCCCGAGGTGGGCATCGTGATGGGGTCGGACTCGGACCTCGACGTGATGTACGGCGCGTACGAGGCGCTCACCGAACTCGGGTTCGCGGAGGTGACAGACGCCGACTCGCCGCCGGAGACACGGTTCACGTTCGAGACGTACGTCGTGAGCGCCCACCGGACGCCGGACCTGATGGACGCGTACGCGACGACGGCGCGCGACCGGGGGCTGGACGCTATCGTCGCCGGTGCGGGCGGGAAGGCGGCGGACCTGCCGAACATGGTCGCGTCGCTCGCGTACCCGCTCCCGGTCGTCGGCGTGCCAGTACAGGAGAAGTCCGTCGACTCGGTCATCGGGATGCCGACGGGCGCACCGCTGGTCGCGGTCGACGCGGGCAAGTCGTTCAACGCGGCGCTGTCGGTCGTGCAGATGCTCGCGCGTGCGCACCCCGAACTGGAGGCGGAACTGGAGGCGTACCACGACGCCCTGCGCGAGGGGGTCGGCGAGGTGTCGCGCGACCTCCACGAGTCCGGAACCGAGGCGTTCCGCGAACAGCGGTGATAGTGACGACTCGGGCCCGCCGCCGGTCGCCTCGCCGTGGGGTGGTCTCGGCGGGCGGGCGCGTCGGCGCGACCGGTCGTCGGCGGTGGCCCTCCGTGTACCGGCGCGTAGGGGCGACGATGGCCGCGAATCGTGACCGTCGGGGGCGGGCGAAACCCGACGCAAACCGCTTCACGCGGAAGAATCAAGCCTTATATGCGGCCCCATCCAAGCCGCCATACGATACCACTAATGAGTAACCCGTGGATAGCAGTCGGCGCGCTGGGGGTGGTCGCGGTCGGCATCCCGCTGGGGATGATCGCTCTGTCCGCACTCATCCGCCCCACCGTGCCGGAACAAGGGAAAACCGCCGTCTACGAGTCCGGTGAGGTCCCGACGGGGAACACGCGCATCCGGTTCAACATCCAGTACTACATGGTCGCGTTGCTGTTCGTCGTCTTCGACATCGAGACGGTCCTCATCTTCCCGTGGACGGTCATCTACCGCGACGCGGTGTCGCAGGTCGGCCTCGCAACGGCGCTGGTGCCGATGTTGATATTCATCGGCGTCCTCGTCGTCGGGCTCATCTGGGCGTGGCGCAACGGTGCGGTTCGCTGGGTGCGACCGGCCGGAGACGGACGGAGACAGACAGACAAACTATGAGTAGCGACAACACACCACAGACGACTCAGGAGGCCCGGAAGGGCGAGGGCGTCGACAGCCGGTTCAACTCGAAGCTCCGGGAGGCGTTCGGCTCGTCGCCGTTCATCCTCACCAAGTTCGACAAGTTCATGAACTGGGTCCGGGGCTCCTCGATGTTCATGCTGCAGTTCGGCATCGCCTGCTGCAGCATCGAGATGATGCACACGTACGCGGTCAAACACGACCTCGACCGCTTCGGTGCCGGGGTGCCACGGGCGTCGCCCCGACAGGCGGACGTCATCATCGTCCCGGGGACCATCGTCTCGAAGTTCGCCCCGCGGATGAAGCGCGTCTACGACCAGATGCCCGAGCCGAAGTTCGTCGTCGGGATGGGGTCGTGTACCATCTCCGGCGGTCCGTTCCACGAGGGCTACAACGTCGTCAAGGGCGCGGAGGAGGTCATCCCGGTCGACATCCACGTTCCGGGCTGTCCCCCCCGTCCCGAAGCGCTCGTCTACGGCGTCGCCAAACTGCAGGAGCGCGTCGCCAACGGTGAGACGGCTCCCGTGACGGTCAAGCCGTACGAACTCGAACAGTTCGGCGACCTGGAGGGCGACGAACTCGTCCGCCACCTCGCCGACGAGATAGACGAGGAGGACCTCGTCATGCGCTACAACTGGGCCGAGTCACCATGAGTACGCCAAGACATTCCTGCTCGCTCGCGTTCGCTCGCTGTGCGGGCTGTGACCCGTCTGCTCACATCTGCTCGCGGGCTGAAAGCCCGCTCGCACGGCCTGCGGGACGCGGAGCGTCCCGCACTGCTCGACACCGGAGGTGTCTCGCATGAGTCTGGAACGACCGGAACCGAGCACGCACGGACAGGTCGGTGTCACCGAACAGGGGCTCGACTACGAGGCCATCGCCGACCTGCTCGGTGACCTCGTCGTCGGTCGCGAGACCCACCTCAACGCGGAGGGGTTCGTCGTCCGGCCGGAACGCGTCGCGGAGGCGCTCGGTCGACTCAAACAGCAGGCCGGCTTCGACCACCTCTCGAGCGTGACGGCCCAGGAGTACGGCGACCGCTTCGAGAGCATCTATCACCTGAAGAAGTACGCCGACCCGACCCAGGAGGTCAGCGTCGTCGTCCCGACGAGTCGCGACGACCCGCGCAGTCAGTCCGGTAACAGCGTGTTCCGCACCGCCGACTGGCACGAGCGGGAGGCGTACGACCTGATGGGCATCCACTATGACGACCACCCGGACCTCCGACGCATCCTGCTCCCGGAGACGTGGCAGGGCCACCCGCTCCGGCAGGACTACGATCAGGAACAGCCACAGGTCGTCACCTTCCGGGAACACGCCAACCCGCTGAAGGAGGACCACCGCGAGGACGACTCGGACACGATGTTCGTCAACGTCGGTCCCCACCACCCCGCGACCCACGGCGTGCTCCACCTGAAGACGGTGCTCGACGGCGAGACGGTCGCCGACGTGGACCCAGACATCGGCTACCTCCACCGGTGCGAGGAGCAGATGTGCCAGCAGAGCACCTACCGCCACCAGATCATGCCCTACCCCGACCGCTGGGACTACATCTCGGCGGGCATCCTCAACGAGTGGGCGTACGCGCGCGCCGCGGAGGACCTCGCGGACCTCGACGTGCCGGAGTACGCCCAGGTCATCCGGACGATGAGCGCCGAGATGTGCCGTATCGCGGCGCACCTGCTCGCGCTGGGGACGTTCGCGCTGGACGTCTACGGCGACTTCACGGCCATCTTCATGTACGCGACGCGCGACCGCGAGATCGTCCAGAACCTGCTGGAGGACCTCACGGGCCAGCGCCTGATGTTCAACTACCTGCGCCTGGGCGGCGTCGCGTGGGACCTCCCCGAACCCCGCGAGGAGTACTTCGAGAAGGTCCGCGACTTCCTCGACGAACTCCCCGCGAAACTGGAGGAGTACCACAACCTCGTCACGGGCAACGAGATCTTCCAGCTCCGGTGTGTCAACACCGGCGTCCTCTCGCCCGAGATGGCCAAGAGCTACGGGACGACGGGACCGGTCGCCCGCGGGTCTGGTGTCGACTACGACCTGCGTCGCGACGACCCGTACGGCTACTACCCCGAACTCGACTGGGACGTCATCACCGAGGACGGCTGTGACAACTACTCGCGCGTCCTCGTGCGGATGAAGGAGGTCGAGGAGTCGGCGAAGATCATCGAACAGTGCGTCGACCTGCTCGAGGACTGGCCGGAGGACGAACGCGAGATTCAGTCGAACGTCCCGCGGACGCTCAAGCCCGACAACGACACCGAGGTCTACCGTGCTGTGGAGGCCGCGAAGGGCGAACTCGGTATCTACATTCGCTCGGACGGGACCGACACGCCGGCCCGGTTCAAGATTCGCTCGCCGTGTTTCTCGAACCTGCAGGCGCTCCCGGAGATGTCCAACGGCGAGTACATCCCGGACCTCATCGCGTCGCTCGGCAGCCTCGACATCGTGCTCGGTGAGGTCGACCGATGAGCTGGGAACTGCTCGTCCAGGCCAACAACTCGTCGAATGCGAGCGGGAACGCGACCAACGGGACGACGACCGCCGGCAACGCGACGAACGCCTCGGGCGCCGGCGGCCGGGTCCAGACGCTCCCCGACACGCTCGGGAACCTGTTCGGACTGGGACAGATGGGCGCGCTCGAGACGTTCCTCGTCTCCATCCTCGCCGCGGCGCTCGTCGGTACGTTCCTCCTCACGCTGGTCGCCGTCTCCGGCATCTGGGGGAAGCGGAAGATCACCGCCGCGTTCACCGACCGCATCGCGGTCAACCGCATCGGCCCGTTCGGACTGCTCATCATCGTCGCCGACGCGGTCCGACTGCTGTCGAAGGAGCTCATCATCCCGGACGGCGCGGACCGACCGGCGTACGACATCGCGCCCATCATCATGGTCGCGTCGGCGCTGCTCGGGTTCGCCGTCATCCCGATGGGGAGCGGCGTCCAGCTCGCAGACCCCGAGGCGGGGCTGGTGTACGTGTTCGCCGTCTCCTCCGTCGCGAGCGTCGGGCTTGTGACGGCGGGCTACGCGTCGAACAACAAGTTCTCGTTCCTCGGCGGCCTGCGCGCCGTCGCGCAGAACATCGCGTACGAGATTCCCCTCGTCCTGACGGCCGCGTCGGTCGTCATCTTCGCGGGGACGCTCCAGATGAGCGAGATCGTCGCCGCGCAGACCGAGACGCTCGTGACGCTCGGCGGTCTCGACATCCCGACCTGGTACGCGTTCGTCAACCCGTTCGCGTTCGTCCTGTTCATGGCGGCGAACCTGGCGGAGGTCGGGCGCAACCCGTTCGACGTGCCGGAGGCCCCGACCGAGATCGTCGCGGGGTGGCAGACGGAGTACTCCTCGGTCTACTTCGTGCTCTGTTACCTCTCGGAGTTCATCCACATCTTCCTCGGTGGGGCAATCGTCGCGACGCTGTTCCTCGGCGGACCGGCGGGACCGGTGTTGCCCGGCTTCGTCTGGTTCCTCATCAAGATGCTCGCGGTGTACATCTTCACGCAGTGGGCGCGGTCGGCCGTGCCCCGCGTGCGCATCGACCAGCTCATCGAGATCGGCTGGAAGGGGATGCTCGTGCTGAGTTTCGCCAACCTGCTGCTCACCGCGATCATCGTCGGGGTGATCGCCTGAACGCGGTCGCCGGGTCCCGCTCGAACCCCGGCGTTGAAACCATCCGACCTCGAACACACAACCAATGATTGGAATCCTCAAGGGCATGGCGACCACCATGAAACACGCGCTGGATGGCTCGACGTTCACCGTCGAGTATCCGGACACGGCACCCGAAGTGTCGCCGCGCTTCCGCGGCGTCCACAAGTTCAGCCAGGAGCGCTGCATCTGGTGTCGCCAGTGCGAGAACGTCTGCCCGAACGACACGATACAGATCGTCACGGACGACCAGCGGAACGGCGAGCAGTACAACCTCCACATCGGCCAGTGCATCTACTGCCGACTCTGCGAGGAGGTCTGTCCCGTCGACGCCATCCTGCTCACCCAGAACTTCGAGTTCACCGCGGACACGAAAGACGAGTTCGCGTACAACAAGGAGCAGTTGAAGAACGTCCCGTGGTACAAGGACATCGACCCGCTCGCGTCGCGCGAACCCGACCGCGGTGCGTGGATCGGCGAGGGCGAAGGCGAAGTCGACTACGAGTGAACTACCCCACCCTACCGCTCGCCTGACGGCTCACGCTTGAGAATGGGGCTTCCTGTTTCAACGACGCGCTTTGCAGACACAGGCGTATCCACAGGGAGCGCAGTCTCCACAGGCGTTGATTCGGAGCATCCCGCTCCTAACCGCTTCGTGATACCGCGAGAACGAATGTTCCACGCTGCGTTCGCGTCCCTGTCCGCTTCAAACCCACACGCCGGACATGAGTGTTCGCGTACCCACAACGGCTTGTCGGTCGAAACGCCGCAGGACGCGCACTCCTTGGTCGTTCCCCTCGGGTCAACTGTCACGAAGTGCGTCCCTTCGCGTTCACATTTGTATTCGAGCATCCGGAGGAACGTCCCCCACGCCGCGCCTGCCCGGTTTCGAGAGTTGCCCGGTAGTTCGACCAAGCCCTTCGCGTCGAGGTCTTCGACCGCCACGAGGTCGTACTCCCGAGCGTAGTGATTCGACAACTTATGAAGAAAGTCACGACGCTTTCGCTTGAGGTCGGCGTGGCGCTCGGCCACGGATTTGCGTTGTTTCTCCCAATTCGCGGACCCGTGTTCCTTCCGCGAGAGGTCGCGCTGTGCGCGTTCCAACCGCTCACGCTCGTCAGATAGGTCGAGTGACCCAACCGCTGTGCCGTCCGTGTCGTGAGCATACTTGCAAATGCCCACGTCGATGCCGACACACCGCTCAGGATTCTCGGGGTTCGCGGGTGGGTCGTCGGGCGTTTCGACGCCGAGGATGGCGTACCACTTCCCGGTGGGTTCGCGTTTGACCGTGACGGTCTTGATGTCGGCGTCGTCGGGCAAGTCGCGGTGAAAGGTGAGCGGGATGTCTCCAAGTTTCGAGAGCCACAGTCTGGTCCGACCGCTCGTGTTCTTGAGCTTGAAGCCGGATTGACTGTAGGTGAAACTGCGGTACTCGTCCGGTGCTTTCCACGTGAGTAGTCCGACCTTCCGACCGGCGTTTTTGGCGTCCGCCAACCGAGAGAGGTTGTCGTACAACCGCTGAACGACTTTCTGAAGCACCTTCGAGTGAACGTGTTTCAGGTCGCCCCACCACATCTTGAGGCTCGGCAGGAGCTTCTGCTCGGAGTACGCCGAGGTGTCGTCGGTGCGATTGAGTCGGTGGAGGAAGTGGTTGTAGACCTGCCTACAGGTATCGACTGTCCACGCTAACTATTCTTCGAGAGCGTCGGACGGTCGGAGTCGATACCTGTAGTTGTAGTTCATCCGGGGCTACTCGTATGCGCCGTATTTCTCGCGGGCGTTTCGGGCGTGGTTCGGCTTCTCGTCTTGGCACGAGGAACACACGTCGAGATAACTTTCAGGCTCTTGCCCGTGTTTTTCCTCGAATCGTTTGCTTGCAGCGTCTTGGTCTTTGAAGCACCCGATGAGGTCCACGGTAGCACGGTCGCTCGTCTCACCACAAATGTAGCAGGTGAGTGGCGAATCAACCGTCATGTTCGCCCTCTGGGTCTGACGTGCGGACGATTTTCACGTCTGCTCCACGCCATCGCTTCGGGACGTATACGTGAGCGCCGTTGCCAGTGGCTTTCACGTCTCCGTCCACGACTTCGTGGCCGCTAATTGTGAACTGTTCCATGTACGATGTAGATACAAAGTCCATACTATTGAAAACGGCGGTAGGCCTGTGGGCTGGTCGGTGGAGGGTGTATGAACAAGCGTGCGGCGCTGTATCCCCTCCCTACTCACTCGCTTCGCTCGCTCGTTGAGGAAGGGGCCTTAGCGCCTCAATTCAGGTAACAACCCACGTTTTTCTTCGTCCGGTATCCTCGCGAGTGCTCGCTGCGGGTACCGCGTGACGGCGTAGCCGTTCACGAGAACAGCGTTCCCGTGAGCGAACGAGACGCTCTGCGTCTCGTGGACGCCACGACTTGCGGTTGCGAGCCAACGGTCCGCGGCCCACTCCTCGAGAACCTGAACTGAAAACCGGCTGCCCAGTCGCTTCCGTCGCCGCCGGCGTGGCCGTCGGTTTCCATCGGCATCTCCGGTCCTGCGCGGCTCGTTCGCAGCCGGTGAACCGCGCTCGCTCGCTCGCGTTCGCTCGCGCGGACGCTTGCGGTCGATTCCTCTGGAGGTACCCCATCCTCCCGAACCGCTAGCTCCCAGCCCCCGAACGGGGGCGCAAGGACGCTCCGCTCGTTCGACGAGCGGAGCGACGAGGGCTACGTCGACGTGCCGCGCGCGAGGGCAGGTTCGGTGGCGGCGGACCACGTCGGGGACGTCGCGGACCGAAATCGGCGTCGAGCACGTCGCGCTCGGGTCCGGTCTCGGCGGCTGTGCGGTTCCCGCATCGGTCGGCGGCGTGACTGATGTACCAGGAGCACTCGACGAACTCCGACAGAACGGGTTCGAGAGGACCGCTACCGAGACCATCGCACACGACAACTGGCTCCGCGTTCCCGACGAAACGTGGCGAACTGAAGAGTGGGACGACGTTCTCCAGAGGTAAAAAGTGGCCCGAAAGCGGCGAATCGCGCACGTGCGCTCGCGGACGGGTCTCGAAACGTTGAAACCCGCCGCAAAACGATTGCCTCCAATGGCACCACTCGCAGAAACACTAGCATTCGCGCTGTTCGCTCTCGTCACAGTGGGCAGCAGCCTCGGCATGGTGCTAGTGCGCGACGTCTGGCACGCAGCGCTCCTGATGGGGGTGGCGCTGCTGTCGGTCGCCGTCCACTACGTCATGTTGCAGGCGGAGTTTCTGGCGGCGATGCAGGTCCTCGTCTACGTCGGCGGGGTCCTCATTCTCATCACGTTCGCCGTCATGTTGACCCGTGAGACCACGGAGCCGGAGGTCGAGTCGGACCCTGACTCCGACGAGGAGGTCGCCGCGTGACCTCCCGCCCGCGTCTCCACGACAACATCAGTTTCCTGCAGGGGCTGGCGGCGGTGGCACTGTTCGCCGTCCTCACGCTGGTGTTCCTCACCTCGTCGGGCTGGAGCGCTCCCGCTGGCTTCCCCGACGGGTCGGTCACCGCGAGCATCGGCTACGCGATGTTCGACCTGACCGACCAGGCGGCCATCGAGTCCGAACCGTTCCTCGTCGCGTTCGAGATCATCGACCTCGTCCTCGTCGCCGCACTCGTCGCCGCGGTCATGCTCGCGAAGCGCGAGGGTGGCGGTGGACTCTACGGTGCGGCCCGGAAGGCGATTCGCAC
The DNA here is from genome assembly GCF_023074835.1 of Halomarina salina. Lineage (NCBI taxonomy): Archaea > Methanobacteriati > Methanobacteriota > Halobacteria > Halobacteriales > Natronomonadaceae > Halomarina > Halomarina salina. Next base: position 240,078 of record NZ_JALLGW010000002.1, on the reverse strand, counting down.
CGACGGAGGAAGGGAGGACGACGACTGATGGTCCCCATCCAGTACTACATGGTGCTGTCGGCGGCGGTGTTCTGCATCGGCGTGTTCGGCATCATCACGAGACGGAACGCGCTGATGTTCCTGATGAGCGTCGAGCTGATGCTCAACGCCGCGAACATCAACCTGGTCGCGTTCTCGTATCAGACCGGTAACATCACGGGGCAGGTGTTCAGCCTGTTCACGATGGCGCTGGCCGCCGCGGAGGTGGCCGTCGGCATCGGTATCATCCTCGTGCTCTACCGCAACTTCTCCGACGTCGACGTCACGAAGGCGACGACGATGAGGTGGTAATCTATGGCAGAAGGCGCATTCGCATTCGCACCGGCCATCGCACTGCTCCCGTTCGGCTCCTTCGTCGTCGCGCTGTTCCTGGGCAAACTGATGCCCAAGCGCGGCGCGTTCGCTGGCATCATCGCGACCGTGGGGTCGCTGTTGCTGTCCATCTGGGTCGCGCTGACCGTCGCCAACGGTGAAACGTACAACGAAGCAATCTACACGTTCGTCGGCGCGGGCGAACAGCCGATTCAGTTCGGCCTGCTGCTCGACCCGCTGTCGGCGCTGATGCTGGTCATCGTCTCGCTCATCGCGACGCTGGTCCACGTCTTCTCGCTGGGCTACATGAACGACGAGGGCGAGACGGGCCTGCCGCGGTACTACGCCGAACTCGGCCTGTTCACCGCGAGCATGCTCGCGTTCGTCATGTCCTCGAACCTGCTGATGGCGTTCATGTTCTTCGAGCTGGTCGGGCTCTGCTCGTACCTGCTCATCGGCTTCTGGTTCCGCCGCGACGGCCCGCCGAGTGCCGCGAAGAAGGCGTTCCTCGTCACCCGCTTCGGTGACTACTTCTTCCTCATCGGCGTCGTCGCCGTCTTCGCGACGTTCGGTACCGCGCAGTTCGCCGGTCCCGAGAGCTTCCCCCACCTCGCGGAGGAGGCGCTCAACAACGCTGGCGAGGGAGCGACCCTCTTCTTCGGCCTCGGGCCGGAGGCGTGGTTCACTATCATCGGCCTGCTCGTCCTCGGCGGCGTGATGGGCAAGTCCGCGCAGTTCCCGTTCCACACGTGGCTGCCCGACGCGATGGAGGGTCCGACGCCCGTCTCCGCGCTCATCCACGCCGCGACGATGGTCGCCGCAGGCGTCTACCTCGTCGCTCGTATCTACGGGTTCTACGCGCTCCTCCCGACGGCGCTCGCGATCATCGCGCTCGTCGGCGGGTTCACCGCGCTGTTCGCCGCCTCGATGGGCGTCGTCAAGCGCGAGATCAAACAGGTGCTCGCGTACTCGACCATCTCCCAGTACGGCTACATCATGCTCGCGCTGGGCGGTGGCGGCTACGTGGCTGGCGTCTTCCACCTCACCACCCACGCCATCTTCAAGGCGCTCCTGTTCCTCGGTGCCGGGTCGGTCATCATCGCGATGCACCACAACGAGAACATGTGGGACATGGGTGGCCTGAAGGACAAGATGCCGGTCACCTACTACGCGTTCCTCTCCGGGTCGCTCGCGCTCGCGGGCATCGTCCCGTTCTCCGGCTTCTGGTCGAAGGACGAGGTGCTGTTCGAGACGCTCGTTCACGGCATCGGTACGGACGGGGGACTCGGCATCGTCCTCCTGCTCGCGTACGCGATGGGTATCGTCGCGGTGTTCTTCACCGGCTTCTACACCTTCCGGATGGTCCTGCTGACCTTCCACGGGGAACCCCGGACCGACACCGCACGGAACCCCCACGGCGTTCACTGGAACGTCAAGGGACCGCTGGCCATCCTCGGCGTCCTCGCCGCGGTGGTCGGGTTCATCAACCTCGTGCCGGTCCACGCGCTCGTTCCCGCCGTCCCGGAACTCCTCCACGACTGGCTCTACCACGGGCCGGAGGGGCTCAACGGCGAGCACTACCACGAACTCATCACCGCCTCGGAGTTCGGTGGTATGTCGGCCGGTGAACTGCCGGGCCTCGGCGAACTGGGGACGCTGTTCGCTTCGGCAGCCATCTCGCTGACCGTCGCACTCGCCGGTTCGGCGCTCGCGTTCACGCTCTACCGCGGTGACTCGCCGGTCGAACACACCGACCGGCTCGGCTCTGCCAAGACTGTGCTGTTCAACAACTACTACCAGGACGAGTATCAGGTGTGGCTCGCGCAGGGGCTGACGGCGAACGTCGCCCGTGCCGCCGACAAGTTCGACCAGGGCGTCGTCGACGGCGTGGTCAACGGCGTCTCCTCCGTCTCGCTGCTCGGGGGGAGTCGCGTCCGCCGCATCCAGACGGGTGTCGTCTCCAACTACGCGACGTTGCTGACGCTGGGGCTGGTCGCGCTCCTCGTCGCCTTCGGACTGCTCGGGGGGTGGTTCTAGATGCTGATCGAACTGCTCATCGGTGTCTGTCTGCTCGGAGCCGTCGTCACCTTCGTCACGCCGGACCGCGTAGCGGGGAAGGTCGCCGCGGTCATCAGCCTGCTGCCGCTCGCGGGTTCGATGTACATGTACGCGACGTTCGACGGCTCGGGGAACGCCCTGTTCGGCGGGACGACGGCGTTCGGCGAGAGCATGGCGTGGTTCCAGCTCGCGGGCTACGAACTGTCGTACCACACTGGCCTCGACGGCATCTCGCTGCCGCTGTTCGTCCTCTCGACGGTGCTCGTCCCGCTCTCCATCCTGAGCGCGTGGACGCCCATCCAGACCCGCCAGAGCCAGTTCTACGGCCTCGTCCTCCTGATGGAGGCGGCCCTGCTGGGCGTGTTCTCGGCGCTCGACTTCTTCGTCTGGTTCGTCTTCTGGGAAGCCGTCCTCATCCCGATGTACCTGCTCATCGGCGTCTGGGGCGGCCCACGCCGGAAGTACGCGGCGATCAAGTTCTTCGTCTACACGAACGTCGCGTCGCTGGTGATGTTCATCGGGTTCATCACGATGGTGTTCGCGCTGGGCGACTCGGTCAGTTCCTTCGGTCTACCCGAGGTGACGCAGGCGCTCGCGAGCGGGAGCCTCGGGAGCGTCGCGGGCATTCCGGGTGAGACCATCGCACTGATATCGTTCGTGCTGATGTTCTTCGGGTTCGCGGTGAAGGTGCCCATCGTCCCGCTGCACACGTGGCTGCCCGACGCCCACGTCGAAGCACCGACGCCCGTGTCGGTGCTGCTGGCGGGCGTCCTCCTGAAGATGGGGACGTACGCCCTGCTCCGGTTCAACTTCACGATGCTGCCGGGGGTCGCACAGGACCTCGCGGTGTTCATCGCCCTGCTCGGCGCGGCGAGCGTCATCTACGGCGCACTGCTCGCGCTCGCCCAGCAGGACCTGAAGCGCATCGTCGCGTACTCGTCGGTGTCGTCGATGGGCTACGTCATCCTCGGTCTCGTCGCCTACACCCAGTACGGTCTAGGCGGCGCGACGTTCCAGATGGTCGCCCACGGCCTCATCTCGGGGCTGATGTTCATGTGCGTCGGCGTCGTCTACAACACGACCCACACGCGCATGGTCGGCGACATGTCGGGGCTGGCCTCGCGGATGCCCTACACGGTCGGCGCGCTCATCTCGGGTGCGTTCGCCTACATGGGTCTGCCGCTGATGGCCGGGTTCGCGGGCGAGTTCTTCATCTTCCGTGGCTCGTTCGCCTCGACGGTCATCCCCGGCAACGGGATGGCGCTGTTCACCGGCGTCGCGATGTTCGGCATCGTCGTCGTCGCCGGCTACCTGCTGTTCGCGATGCAGCGGACGCTGTTCGGGGAGTTCTTCTCCGCGACGGAGTACGAGGTCCGCGAGGCGGCCGTCCACGACGTAGCGCCGCTGTTCGTGCTCGTCCTGCTCGTCCTCGCGCTCGGCACCGCGCCCGACATCTTCTTCCGGATGATCTGGGACGCGACCCAGCCGATCCTCGACAACGTCGGAAGCGGTGGTGAGGCGGCCGTCAGGTCCCTCGGCACCGTCCTCGGAGGTGGTCTCTGATGTTCCAGGCACAACTGCTCCAGCTATCCGGAACGGCGGCGCTCGCTCCGACCATCATCCTCGCAGTGACGGCGCTCGCCCTCCTGGTCGTCGACAGCATCGAGCCGGAGACGTCGTCCTCGGCGCTCCTCTCCGGACTCGCGACGGCCGGGTCCATCGCGGCGCTCGTCGCCGCGGGGGCCATCCTCGTCACGACCGGCGGCGACGCCCAGGAGCTGTTCCAGGGCCAGCTCGTCGTCGACGGGATGAGCCTGTTCTTCACGTTCATCTTCACGGGCGTGACGGCGCTCGTCACGCTGGCGAGCTACGACTACCTGAAGGAGTTCCGCTACAAGGCGGAGTTCTACACGCTCGTCCTGCTCGCGGCGACGGGGATGACCGTGATGGCGAGTTCGAACTCGCTGGCGACGGCGTTCATCAGCCTCGAACTCGCCTCGCTCCCGTCGTACGCGCTCGTCGCGTTCCTCAAGAACAACCGCGGCAGCGTCGAGGCGGGCCTGAAGTACTTCCTCATCGGCGCGCTCTCGTCGGCGGTGTTCGCCTACGGCATCTCGCTGGTGTACGGCGTCACCGGGTCGATGCAGTTCGGCGAGGTCGCCTCCGAGATCGGGTCCACCGGCGAGGGCCTCGTCGGCGTCCTCGGCGTCGGCGTCCTGATGATCATCGGCGGGTTCGCGTTCAAGACGGCGAGCGTGCCGTTCCACTGGTGGGCCCCCGAGGCGTACGAGGGTGCGCCCGCACCGGTCAGCGCGTTCCTCTCGTCGGCGTCGAAGGCCGCCGGGTTCGTCATCGCATTCCGCGTGTTCACCGTCGCGTTCCCCCGGAGTGAACTCCTCGCGATCGGCGTCGACTGGGTACTCGCGTTCCAGGTGCTCGCGCTCGTGACGATGACGCTCGGTAACTTCGCCGCCGCGACCCAGGAGAACGTCAAGCGGATGATGGCGTACTCCTCCATCGGTCACGCGGGCTACGTGCTCATCGCCCTCGGGGCGCTGACGAGCAACGCCGACCAGGGCCTCGTCCTCGGGGCCGGCATGCTCCACCTCGTGGTCTACGGCTTCATGAACACCGGCGCGTTCCTGTTCATCGCGCTCGCGGAGTACTGGGGCGTCGGCCGGACGTTCGAGGACTACAACGGACTCGCGAAGCAGGCCCCGCTGGCCTGCGTCGCGATGACGGTGTTCCTGTTCAGCCTCGCTGGCCTGCCCATCGGCGGCGGGTTCCTCTCGAAGTTCTTCCTCATCCTCGCGGCGCTGGACGGTGCGACCATCGGGACGTATATCCTTGCGTTCGCGCTCGTCGTGAACAGCGCGCTGTCGCTGTTCTACTACTCGCGCGTCGTCAAGGCGATGTGGATCGAGGACCCGGTCACCGACCTCGAGGTCGGTGGCTACCCGACCGGCCTGTACGCCGCCATCGTCGTGGCCGCCATCGTGACGGTCCTCCTGCTGCCGGGACTCGGGCTGTTCTCGGACGTGGCCACCGACGCCGCTGCGGCGATGGTCCAGTAACCCGACCGTCCGATAGGGCGACTCTCTCGACTGTCTTCTCGATTTCCGAACCACGCGACCGTAGGCGGTGAAGCTTTCCCCCCGGAGAGCGTTCGACGCGACATGAACACCCGGCTCGTCCTGGGCTGTGGGTCTCTCGGGCACGCTCTCATCGAGAGGCTGCGCAAGACGCCCGGCGACATCCACGTCATCACGGGCGACGAGGGCCGTGTCGACTCGCTCCGCGGCGAGAACGTCCCCGCGGAACTCGGTGCCTACGACGACCCGGACGTCGTCGAGGAGGTGAAGACGGAGGACGTCCCGACCGTCTCCAGCGTCGTCGTCGCCGGAGACGACCCCCAGCGAAACGAGCAGGCGGTCGAGACGGCTCGGGACCTCTACCCACGGGCGACGGTCGTCGCGTACGTGGGCCGCGACAGCACCGACGAGCAGCGTGCGACCCTCGCCGCCCTCGCCGACCGCGTCGTCGACCCGGCCGACATCGTCCCCCAGCGCATCCTCCAGGCCGCCGGTCGCGGCGGGCTCCGGCTCAGACAGCTCCACCGTATCGTCCGCGACCTGGACGGGCCGCTCGCGGTCGTGATGCACGACAACCCCGACCCGGACGCCATCGCCAGCGCCTGCGCACTCGCCCAGATCGCCGAGAACGCGGGCTGTCCGGCCGAGCCGTGCTACTACGGCGAGATATCTCACCAGGAGAACCTCGCGCTCGTCAACCTGCTGGAGTACGACCTCACCAACCTCGACTCGGACGAGGACCTCTCGCGGTTCGCCGGGTTCGCGCTCGTCGACCACTCGCGCCCGGGCGTCAACGACCAGTTGCCGTCCGACACGCCCGTCGACATCGTCGTCGACCACCACCCGCCACGCGAACCCATCGAGGCGCGGTTCGTCAACCTGCGGAGCGACATCGGCGCGACGAGCACGCTGCTCACCGACTACCTCCGCCGCCTCGACGTCGAACCGTCCCGACCGGTCGCGACCGGTCTCCTGTACGGCATCCGCATCGACACGAAGGACTTCCGCCGCGAGGTGAGCGTCGACGACTACACCGCGGCGTCGTTCCTGCTGCCGTACGCCGACACGGCGACGCTCGAACGCGTCGAGTCGCCCTCCATCAGCGTCGACACGCTGGAGACCGTCGGTCGGGCCATCAAGAACCGGGACGTCCGGGGCGAGGTGCTCACGTCGTGCGTCGGCCGACTCCACGCCCGCGACGCGCTGGCGCAGTCCGCCGACCGACTGCTCGACCTGCGGGACGTGACGACGACGCTCGTCTACGGCTTCAAGGACGGCACCATCTACATGTCCGCCCGGACGCGAGGGACGGACCTCGACGTCGGCGAGACGCTCCGCGAGGCGTTCTCACAGATCGGCGAGGCTGGCGGCCACGCCGACATGGCGGGGGCACAGATTCCGCTGGGACTCCTCGGGACGGTCGAAGAGGACGCCGACGCGGACCTCTCGTCGGTCATCCAGGACGTCGTCACCGACCGGTTCTTCGAGACGCTCCGCTCGCGACCGAACTGGGACTTCGTCGACCTCTACGACAGCGGCGTCGAGGAGTTACCCGTCGGTGCGGACGAGGAGTAGCGAGGCCTGAGCGAAGCGAAGGCCTCGGAAAATCCGAGCGGCGACCGCGGGGAGCCGTGAGGAGTAGCGAGACGCGGACGGCGTGAGCGTCTCGGAGAACCCGAGCGGGAAGTGAAACGACCCGCGAGGAGTAGTGAGATTCGGAGTGAACGAGCGGAAGCGAGTGAACGAGAATCTCGGGAACCCGAACGGCGAGTGTAACGAGCCGTGGTGGAGTAGCGAGGCCTGAGCGAGACGACCCGTTCGACCGGGAGGCTTTTGCTCGGAGTCGCCCTTGCACAGTCAATGGGCGAGCAGAAGCTTCGCGTCAAGGACTACATGACTCGGGACGTCGTCACCGTCGACGTCGACGAGACGGTCGCGGACGTGAAACGCCGCATCGCCGAGAGCGACGAACACAGCGGGTTCCCGGTCTGTGACGGCCGACGCGTCCACGGGTTCATCGCGGCCAGGGACCTCCTGCTCGCCGAGGACGACGAACCGATGTTCAAGGTGATGAACGACGACCTCATCGTCGCCCACCCGGACATGGCCATCAACGACACCGCGCGCGTCATCCTCCGGTCGGGTATCCAGAAGCTCCCGGTCGTCGACGACGCGGGCAACCTCGTCGGCATCATCTCGAACGCCGACGTGGTGCGCTCCCAGATCGAGCGCGCGACGCCCGGCAAGGTGGACAAACTGATGCAGACGCTCCGGAACATCCACTCCGTCGGGATGCACCAGGAGCGCCGGACGGTCGCGCTCGACGAACTCCGCCCGACGCAGTCGAAGGTGTACACAGACGAACTGGAGGGGCGGAAGTACGAACTGGAGAACGGCCTCGCGGAACCGCTCGTCGTCATCGACAACGGCGGCCGAGACCTGTTGCTCGCCGACGGCCACCACCGTGTGAAGGCGGCCCACCGCCAGGAGATACCCGAGATGGACGCCTACGTCATCGTCCTCGACCGGCCGGTCGAACTCGGGATGGCCGAGACGGCCCAGAAGGCGAATCTCCACAGCATCGACGATATCCAGGAGGTCGACTACGCCCACCACCCGCTGGTGGAGACGACCAAGCGACTCCAGCGGGACTGACCGGCGGACTGTTGCGGAGTTCTTCGAGGACTCGCAGTGGCGCTCGCTGCTCGTGTCGACTCTGGAGTAGGAACCTGTTTCTGGAAACGCCTTTCCCCCTCCCCACGCCACTCTCTCTATGAGCGACGCGGTGACGGTCCCCGACCGCAACGACGACGCTGCGACCGACGACCCGCCCCCGGCAGTGTCGGTGCGAGGGCTGACGAAGACGTACGGCGACGGCGACGAGACGGTCCGGGCCGTCGACGACCTCTCGTTCGATGTCGAACCGGGCACCGTCGTCGGCGTCCTCGGACCGAACGGGGCCGGGAAGACCACGACACTCAAATCGATGCTCGGACTCGTCGTCCCGACCAGCGGGTCGGTGTCCATCGCAGGGGTCGACGTCCACGGCGACCCGACGGCGGCGTACGCGCACGTCGGCGCGATGCTGGAGGGGGCGCGCAACGTCTACTGGCGACTCACCGTCCGGGAGAACCTGGAGTTCTTCGCCAGCCTCGGCGGGCGGCGACCGGCTGACGTCAGGGAGCGTCACGACGAACTGCTCGACCAGTTGCACCTCGGGGAGAAGGCCGACACGCCGGTCAACGACCTCTCGCGGGGGATGAAGCAGAAGGTCTCTCTCGCGTGCACGCTCGCGCGCGACGTGGACGTGGCGTTCCTCGACGAACCGACGCTGGGGCTCGACGTCGAGAGCGCGGTCGAACTCCGGCGAGAGCTCCGCCGGCTCGCCGAGGAGGACTCGATGACGGTCGTGCTGTCGAGTCACGACATGGACGTGGTCCAGGCGGTGTGTGACCGGGTCGTCGTGATGGTCGACGGGCGCGTCGCGGCCGACGACACCGTCGAGAACCTCGTCGAGGCGTTCGGGACGCAGGCGTACCGACTGACGGTCTCGGGCCTCCCGTCGGACGCCCGCGACCGACTGGACGAGCGCTACGACGTGGCCGACTGGACGACGGTCGGCGGGCAGGTCCGCTTCGAGGTGACGCTGCCCGACGGCACGGCCATGTACGACCTGATGGACGACCTGCGGGCGGCGGGGGCGACCCCTGACCGCGTCGAACCGACGGCGCTGGACCTCGAAGGCGCGTTCCTCGAACTCGTCGGCGGGGAACGATGAGCGCGCCGACGGAGACGGACGGTCGGTCGACACCGGCTAGCGAGCGCTCGACGGACGACACGGCTCCCACCGCGAGCGACGAGCGCGCGGGCCTGTGGACGCTCGTCCGGGCCGTGGCGTACAAGAAGTACCTGCTGTTGCGGCGCTACCCGGTCAACACGGTGTCGCAACTCGTCACGCTCTACCTGTTCTTCGCGGTGCTGTTCTTCGGCGGGCAGGCGCTCGCCGGAGCGGCTATCACCGACTCCATCGAGGGCCTCATCGTCGGCTACATGCTCTGGAGCATGTCAATCGCCGCCTACGGCGGTCTCTCGTGGGCCGTGATGCGCGAGGCACAGTGGGGGACGCTCGAACAGCTGTACATGTCGCCGTACGGGTTCGGGACGGTGATGGCGGTGCGGACGTTCGTCAACGTCGTCGAGGCGCTGACGTGGGGGGTGCTCATCCTGGCGTCGATGCTCCTGACGACCGGCGAGACGCTCTCGCTCGACCCGCTGACGGTCGTGCCACTCGTCGCGTTGACGCTCGCGCCGGTCGTCGGCATCGGGTTCGTCTTCGGCGGGCTGGCGCTCGTCTACAAGCGCATCGAGAGCATGTTCCAGCTCGTTCAGTTCGTGCTCATCGGGCTCATCGCCGCGCCGGTGTCCGTCTCGCCGGTCGTCCCGTACCTCCCGCTGGCGCAGGGCAGTCACCTGCTCCAGCGCGCGATGGCCGACGGCGTCCACCTCTGGCAGTTCTCGGCCACGGACCTCGCCATCCTCGTCGGGACCGGCGTCGGCTACCTCGTGGTCGGCTACCTCGCCTTCCTGCGGGCGAGTACCGTCGCTCGTCGTCGGGGCGTGCTGGGTCACTACTGACTCGCCGCCGTCCTGCCGGTGAGGTTCGGTGCCGAGTCCTGCCGCGCTACGTGCGAACCTTCTTGCTCCGCGGCATCGAACGCCGATTATGTTCGACGAGGACGACCTTCGCGCGATTCGCGAGGGCCGAGAAGAGTGGGCTGAGGAGACGCTCGACCCGGTACTCGACGCTTACGGCGAGCGCAAAGAGCGGTTCGCCACCGTCTCGAACCACGAGGTCGACCGGCTGTACACTCCGGAGGACGTCGCCGAACAGGACTACGACGAGGACCTGGGCTTCCCCGGCGAGGAGCCGTACACGCGCGGCCCCTACCCGACGATGTACCGCGGTCGGACGTGGACGATGCGCCAGTTCGCCGGGTTCGGGACGGCCGAGGAGACCAACGAGCGGTTCCACTACCTCATCGACGAGGGCCAGACCGGACTCTCGACGGCGTTCGACATGCCCAGCCTGATGGGTCTGGACTCGGACGACCCGATGAGCCTCGGCGAGGTCGGCAAGGAGGGAGTCGCCGTCGACACGCTCGCGGACATGGAGGTGCTGTTCGACGGCATCGACATCGGCGAGGTGTCGACGAGCTTCACCATCAACCCGAGCGCGAACGTCATCTACGCGATGTACGTCGCCCTGGCCGACCAGCAGGGCGTTCCCCGCGACGAGATTCGGGGCACCCTCCAGAACGACATGCTCAAGGAGTTCATCGCGCAGAAAGAGTGGGTCGTGCCCCCGGAGCCATCCGTCGACGTCGTCACGGACACCATCGAGTTCGCCGTCGAGGAGACGCCGCGCATCCACCCGGTGTCCATCTCGGGCTACCACATCCGTGAGGCCGGGTCGACCGCGGCCCAGGAGCTCGCGTTCACGCTCGCCGATGGCTTCGCCTATGCGGAAGCGGCGCTCGACCGCGGGCTGGACATCGACGAGGTCGCGCCACTCTTTTCGTTTTTCTTCAACTCGCACAACTCCGTGCTGGAGGAGGTGGCGAAGTTCCGCGCCGCGCGGCGCATCTACTCGCGCGTGATGGACGAGCGGTTCGACGCCGAGAAGCCCGAGTCGAAGCGTCTGAAGTTCCACACCCAGACGGCTGGACAGTCGCTGACGGCTCAGCAACCGCTCAACAACGTCATCCGCGTCACGTTGCAGGCGGCCGCCGCCGTCATGGGCGGCACCCAGAGTCTCCACACCAATAGCTACGACGAGGCGCTGGCGCTGCCCAGCGAGGAGGCGGTCCGCATCGCTCTGCGGACCCAGCAGATCATCGCGGAGGAGTCCGGCCTCGCGGACACCGTCGACCCGATGGGCGGGAGCTACGCCGTCGAGGCGCTCACCGACGAGATGGAAGCCGAAGTGATGGCGTACCTCGAGGAGATCGAGGAGATGGGCGACGGCTCCATCCTGGAGGGCATCTTCACGGGCATCCAGGAGGGCTACTTCCACCGGGAGATTCAGGATTCGGCGTTCGAGTACCAGCGCCGCGTCGACGAGGGCAAGGAGACGGTCGTCGGGGTCAACAAGTACACGAGCGACGGCGAGGCCGACGACACCGACCTGCTCCACGTCTCGGACGAGGTGCGCGAGGTCCAGCTCGAACGACTCGAACGGGTCAAGGAAGAACGCGACGACGACGAGGTCGAAGCGACGCTCGACGCCCTCCGAGAGGCGATTCGCGACGACGAGAACACGATGCCGTACGTCGTCGACGCCGTGAAGGCGTACGCGACGATGGGCGAGGTGATGCAGGTGTTCGAGGCCGAACACGGCAGCTACACCGAGACCGTCGGACTGGCCTGAGTTCTCGGTTCTCCGAACACACTCGCGGCTCGACGACCATGAGTCGTACGCCCCTCTCCACTTTTTGCTGGTCGGGTTAACGCTATTAGGCAGGGCAGAAACAGTGGTAACGGTGACAGTAGTTTATGAACGATTCGGACGGAAGTGAGGAACAACTCGAGGCACGGCTACGCGAACAGGAGTACTTCCGGCCGCCGTCGGAGTTCGTCGGTCAGGCGAACGTCTCCGACCCGGACGTGTACGACCGGTTCGACGAGTTCCCCGAGGGGTTCGAGGAGTACGCCAACCTGCTGGACTGGGACGAGGACTGGGACCAGGTGCTCGACGCCTCGAACCCCCCGTTCTACGGCTGGTTCACCGGGGGGACGCTGAACGCGTCCTACAACTGCGTCGACCGACACCTCGACGAGCGGAAGAACCAGACGGCGCTGCTCTGGGAGGGTGAGGACGGCGAACAGCGCAACATCACCTACCAGGACCTCTACCGCCAGGTCAACGAGATGGCGGCGGCGCTGCAGTCGATGGGCGTCGAGGAGGACGACGTCGTCACGCTCCACCTGCCGATGGTACCCGCGTTGCCCGTCACGATGCTCGCGTGTGCCCGTCTCGGCGCACCGCACTCGGTGGTGTTCGCTGGCTTCTCCGCGAGCGCACTCGCCGAGCGCGTCAACAGCGCCGAGTCCGACTACGTCGTCACTATCGACGGCTACTACCGTCGCGGCGAGTTCCTCGACCACGTCGAGAAGGCCGACCAGGCGGTCGAGGAGACCGAGCGCGACCCCGAGGTACTCGTCTGGTCGCGTCACGACGAGCCCCACGATTCGGTGTCGGTGAGCGACGACTACACGATGGTCGCCGACCTGCTGGAGGACCACCGCCGCGAGCCCGTCGACCCGGTCGCACGCGACGCGGAGGACCCGCTGTTCCTGATGTACACCTCCGGGACGACCGGTGAACCGAAGGGCTGTCAGCACCGGACCGGCGGCTACCTCTCGTACGCCGCGGGCACCTCGAAGTACGTCCTCGACATCAAGCCCGAGGACACCTACTGGTGTGCGGCCGACATCGGGTGGATCACCGGCCACAGCTACATCGTCTACGGCCCGCTGGCGCTCGGGACGACGAGCGTGATGTACGAGGGCGCACCGGACCACCCGCACAAGAGTCGCACCTGGGAGATAGCGGAGAAGTACGACGTCGACATCTTCCACACTTCACCGACGGCCGTTCGGCAGTTCATGAAGTGGGGCCCCGAGTACATCGAGGGCTACGACTTCGACTTCCGCCACATGACGACCGTCGGCGAGCCCATCCAGCCCGAGGCGTGGCTCTGGTACTACCAGCACATCGGCGACGAGGACGCGGTCATCGTCGACACCTGGTGGCAGACCGAGACGGGCGGGCACCTCATCACGAACCTGCCCGCGCTGAACGACATGAAGCCAGGCAGTGCGGGGCTCCCCGCACCGGGCATCGAGCCGGCGCTGCTCGACGACGACGGCGAGGAGATCGAGCCGGCGACCGGGCAGGCCGGGAACCTCATCATCAAGAAGCCGTGGCCCGGGATGCTCCAGACGGTGTACGGTAACGACGAACGGTTCATCTCGGAGTACTGGGAGGACTTCTCGGACACCGACAGCGACGACATGGCCGACTGGAACTACAAGGCCGGTGACGGCGCTGTCCACGAACGCGACGGCTACTTCCGGATCCTCGGTCGCCTCGACGACGTGATGAACGTCGCCGGCCACCGCCTCGGGACGATGGAGCTCGAATCGGCCGTCGCGGAGGTCGAGGACGTCGCCGAAGCCGCGGTCGTCTCCCGGGACCACTCGGAGAAAGGGGAGGTGCCGGACGTCTACGTCATCCTCCGGGAGGGCGTCGAGGAGTCCGAAGCCGTCCGCGACCGCATCGTCGGTGCGGTCGAGGACGAGATCGGGAAGTTCGCCCGACCGGCGAACATCGTGTTCGTCGACGACCTGCCGAAGACCCGCTCCGGGAAGATCATGCGTCGCCTGTTGGAGAACATCTCGAACGACAAGGACCTCGGCGACACGACGACGCTGCGCGACCCGTCGGTCCCCGAACGTATCCGAGACCAGTTGCAGGCGGACTGAAACGCCACTCCGGTTTCTTCTCAGACTTATTTTCACGAGTTGCGATACGTCTGTTTAGGGGTTAGAAGGCCTGATAGACCGGTTTCCATCGACCGACGAGCGTCTTCGGACGAAGCCGGAATCTTTCACCGGTTATCAATGTACTGGTTAGAACCAAAATTGCCTGACGGGGTCGGAAACTCGGTTAACGTTTAACCTCAGTAATCATCATAACAGTTAATGCTGTTCAGTACAGCTATCAGATAGCATGGCACCCGGTAACAACAGCCCGACGCGCCGTGACGTGCTGAAAGGCGCAGGTGCGGCAGGTACAGCAGGCCTCGTGGGTCTGGCAGGATGCACTACCGAAGACACCGGCGGCGGTGGCGGCGGTGGTGGCGGTGGCGACGGCAACGGTTCCAACAACGGCTCCGGCGGTGGCGGTGGGGACGACTACCCCTCGCTGGGGAACTACCCCATCGAAGGTGACGCCGCGACGTTCGGCTTCAACGTTCCGACGACCGGTCCGTACTCCTCGGAAGGGGAAGACGAGCTGCGCGCGTACAACCTCGCGATGAAACACCTCAACGAAGGTGGTGGCTGGGTCGACTCCCAGTTCGACGACCTCTCGGGCGACGGCGTGCTCGGGTACGAGATCGACTCCGTCGAGGGGGACACCGCGACCGACGCGGATCAGGCGACCCAGTCGGCCAACCGGATGGTCGACCGTGACGGCGTCATCATGTTCTCCGGCGGGTCGTCGAGTGCGACCGCCATCGCTCAGCAACAGGTGGCACAGGACAACAAGGTGCTGTTCATGTGCTGTCTCACCCACTCCAACGACACGACCGGTAACGAGTGTCGTCGGTACGGGTTCCGCGAGATGTTCAACGCCTACGCGACCGGGCAGGCACTGGCCCCCGTCGTGAGGGACGAGTACGGTGAAGGGCTCAAGTTCTACCAGCTCTACGCCGACTACTCCTGGGGACAGACCCAGCAGGAGTCGATGAACAAGTTCCTCCCCGAGATCGCCAACTGGGAGCAGGTCGACAGCGTCCCGACGCCGCTCGGGACGGACGACTACTCGTCGTTCCTCTCGGAGGCGGCGAGTTCGGACGCTGACGTCCTCATCCTGAACCACTACGGCCTGGACGGGGCGACCTCGCTCCAGCAGGCGGTGAACGCGGGGCTGAAAGACGAGATGACGCTGCTCGTTCCACTGTACAACCGCCCGATGGCGGACTCGGCCGGTGACGCCATCTCCGGCGTGTTCGGAACCGTCGCCTGGGACTCCCAGATCGACAACACGCCGTCCCAGGAGTTCCTGCAGGCGTTCCAGGACGAGTACGACCGGGTGCCGTCCGGTCCGGCGCAGCTCGCGTACGCACAGACGCTGCAGTACGCGGCGGCCGTCGAACGGGCCGGAACGTTTTACCCACCCGAGGTTATCAAGCAACTGGAGGATTACGAATACGAAAACATCGGGATGGGTGCGGAGACGATGCGCAAGTGCGACCACCAGGCGATCCGCGACGTGCCGGTCGTCCGTGGGCTCCCCGGCAGCGAGCAGTCCTCGGGCAACTACTTCGAGATCGTCAACATCACCAGCCGAGACGACCTCTGGTACGGCTGCGACGAGGGTCCGGCCGCGGAGTGCGACCTCGGTCCGTACGGCGACGAGTAGGCGTATCGTCTACCTACTACATCATATTCGACGTTCATGGATCACGATAACTTACACTCGCAAGACAATCGCTGGGGGGACGCACTGTGACACTGTCGGTCGTCGCCCTCCAGACCAGTACACAGATCGCTCGTCTGCTCATCAACGGGCTCCAGGCGGGAGCCATCTACATCCTGCTCGCCGTCGGTCTCTCGATCATCCTCGGTACGCTGAAGTTCGTCAACTTCGCACACGGCGCGCTATACCTCATCGGCGCATACCTGGGACTGATCGTCGCGGGTACGCCCACCTTCAGTGGGAAACTCGCGGAGTGGGGGTTCGCCAGTCCGGGACTCGGCCTCGGCTACCTCGCAGCACTGGTCGTCGTCCCGCTGGTCGTCTTCGTCATCGGCGTGGTGATGGAGCGCTTCATCGCGAAACCGTTCTACGACCGACCGGACACCGACCAGATACTGCTGACGTACGGAATCGCGCTCATCCTCGCGGAGACGTTTCGCGTGCTGTTCGGTGGGCAGAGTCGTAGCATCGCACAGCCACCGTGGGCGCGGGGGTCGGCGACCGGCATCCCGGTACTCGGCGACGCACTGCAGGCACTCGGGGTGAACGCCGTCTCGACGTGGCGTATCGTCGTCATCCTGCTCACGGCCATCCTCGTCGGCATCGTCTTCGTGCTCATCGAGTACACCGACTTCGGACTGACCGTGCGTGCGGGGACCGTCGACCCGGAGATGGTCGAACTGCTCGGCGTGAAACTCTCGCGACCGTACCTCGTCGTGTTCGGCATCGGTGCGGCGCTGGCCGGCGTCGCGGGCCTCGTCGGCGGACCGCTCGTGCAGTTCAACCCCGACTACGGCGGAACCATCCTGGTGCCCGCGTTCCTGACCGTCGTCGTCGGAGGAGTCGGGTCGATACGAGGCGCCGTCCTCGGTGGACTGGCGTTCGGGTTGATACAGGCCGGACTCGTCCAGTTCGGCTTCTCGCAGTGGTCGCAGGTCGGTATCTACGCGCTCGCGGCCGTCGTCCTGCTGGTGCGGCCACAGGGCCTGCTCGGTGAGGAGGTGGCAGTATGAGCGACGACCCACAGCCGGTCGGCAACGACACGAGTTCCGTCTCCGACGAGCGAAGCCAGGTCGCAGGCGGCGACCTCATCGAGCGCTGGCGGTCGGTCCGTCAGCGCGAGTCGTTCGTCATCGTCGCGACGGCCATCGCCGTGCTCCTGTTCCCGTACCTCTTCGTCGAGGGACGCGCGCCGGTCATCAGTACCGCGTTACAGGGGTACCAGTCGCTGGCCGAACTCATCCTCATCTGGGGGATCTTCGTCATCGGCTTCGACCTCCTGCACGGCTACACCGGCCTGCTGTCGTTCGGCCACGCCGCCTTCTGGGGCGGCGGGGCGTACGCGGCCGGTATCTTCGCCATCCACGTCTCGGGGTCGCCCATCGCGATGATACTCGTGGGGACGACCTTCGCCGTGCTGCTGGCGTGGGTGCTCGGCTTCCTCTCCCTGCGCCGGGGTGGCATCTACTTCGCCATCCTCACGCTGGCGTTCGGGCAGATGCTGTTCTACATCGCGCTCCAGCCGCTCTCGGACTGGACCAGCGGGGAGAACGGACTCGGCATCGGTGGGACGACCATCGAACCGCTGCTCGGGTTCATCCCGCTCGGTGAGGGGATTCCGGTCATCACGATGTTCGTCGACACGTGGATGTACACGCTCATCGGCATCGCGATGATCATCACCGTCGCGTTCGCGTACCGCGTGCTCAACTCGCCGTACGGGATGGTGTTCCGCGCTATCCGCGAGAACGAGCAGCGCGCCGAGTTCGTCGGACTGAACGTCTGGCGCTATAAGCTGATGGCGTTCGTCCTGTCGGGTGCCATCTCGGGGCTCGCCGGGTCGCTGTTCGCCATCCAGCAGGCGCGCGTCCCGGTCGAGTCGCTGTTCTGGACGTCCAGCGGCGAGGTCGTCATCATGAGCGTCATCGGCGGCGTCGGGTCGCTGTTCGGCGGCCCCATCGGCGCGGCGCTCTACCTCTACATCGCCAACATCGTCCAGGGGATGCGCGAGGTCGTGCTGTTCGTCCAGATCGACAAGGTCATCCCCGGTGCGCAGGCGGTCGTCCTGCCCGAGTGGATGAGTCCCGCACCGTACTGGCACCTCATCCTCGGACTGCTGTTCGTCGCCGTGGTCGTGTTCATCCCACGGGGCGGCGTCTGGGGCGGCCTCAAGTCCATCGGTAGCCGTATCGGCAACCGCTTCGGAGGTGGTCGGTGATGGCGACGAGCGACACCGACAGCGAGACGACCGACAGCGAGACGACACGGTCCGACACCGACGTCGTCGACGGGCCACTGCTCCAGACCGAGGGGCTCGTCAAGCGGTTCGGTGGTCTGACCGCCACCGACGACGTGGACATCAGCATCGAGCAGGGCGAACGGGTCAGCCTCATCGGCCCCAACGGGGCCGGGAAGTCGACCATCATCAACCTCATCACCCGTCGGCTGGACCCGACCGCGGGCGACATCCGGTTCAAAGGCCAGTCGATTCTCGGCCTGTCGCCCAACGAGGTCGTCCAGCGAGGGATGAGCAAGTCCTTCCAGACGGCCTCGATCTTCCCAACGCTCACCGTCCGGCAGAACGCACGTATCGCGGCGCTGGCGGCCGAACACGGCTCGTTCCGGTTCAACTTCCTGCGCCACCGGAACCGCTACCCGGAGGTCGAGGAGGTCGCACGCGAGACGCTGGACTCCGTCGGACTGTGGGACCAGCGCGAGAACGCCGCCGAGGACCTGCCGTACGGTGACAAACGTCGCCTCGAGATCGGCATCGCGCTGGCGGCGGACCCCGACATGCTCCTGATGGACGAACCGACCGCTGGCATGTCGCCCGAGGAGACCCACTCGACGGTCGACCTCATCGAAGAGGTCAAAGAGGAGCGTGGACTGACGTTCCTGCTCGTCGAACACGACATGGAGATCGTGTTCCGCGTCTCCGACCGTATCATCGTCCTCAATCGAGGGAGCGTCATCGCCGAGGGACCGCCCGAGGAGATACGCGAGAACCCCGACGTGCAGGACGCGTACCTCGGAGGTGTCGAGCAGTGAGCCACCCGGAGGACGGCTCTGCGACCGACGCCACGGATCAGCAGTCCGCGGACGCCACCGGACACGCGACCGGTGGCGAGCGGTTGCTGGAGGTCGACAGCGTCGACGCCTACTACGGCGAGAGTCACATCTTGCGTGACCTCTCGCTGCACGTCGAGGAGGGCGAGATATGTGCACTGCTCGGCCGGAACGGCGCGGGAAAGACGACGACGCTCCGTTCCATCGCCAGCACCGAGGAACCCGACGTCCGCTCGGGGACCATCCGGTTCCACGGCCAGGAGATTACGCACATGGCGACCGAGGACGTCGCCGTCCGGGGCATCTCGCTGGTGCCCGAGGAGCGACGGGTCTTCCCCGACCTCACCGTCGAGGAGAACATCCACATCGCCGAGGTCGTCAGGAACCGTTCGAACGTCCTCGGACGGAACGTCTCGTTCGGCCGCGACCAGATGGCCAACGAGGACATCTACGAGGTGTTCCCGCGCCTGCGCGAGCGCCTCTCCCAGAAGGGCGGGACGCTCTCGGGCGGCGAACAGCAGATGCTCGCCATCGCCCGTGCGCTCAAGCAGAACCCCGACCTGCTGATGCTCGACGAACCGTACGAGGGGCTCGCCCCCCAGATCATCGAGGGGGTCGAGGCCGCCATCGAGCGCATCCGCGAGGACGGAACGACCGTCCTGCTGGTCGAGCAGAACGCCATCGCGGCGATGAACATCGCCGACCGGTGTTACGTCGTCGACCAGGGGTCGGTCGTGTTCGACGGGACCGCAGACGAACTTCGGGAGGACGAAGACACCCGGCAGCGGTACCTCGGCGTATGAGCGGGGACGACGCCACGGCGGAATCGACGCCCGCCGCGGACTCCGAGCGACTGCTCGATGCGCTCGTCGACGGCGGCGTCCTCGTCGAGCGACCCGACGGACGGCTGGCGACGAGCGAGTCGTTCGAGTCGACGCACGACATCTACCACGACTCGTACGCGACGTCGACGGACGAGGACTTCCAGCGGGCGGTGAGCGACGTGTTCGACCTCCCGCCCGAGGCGGCCGCCGAGCGAATCGAAGAGGAGGGCGTCACCCGCGAGATGCTCGTCACGTACCTCGCCGTCCAGTCCGAACTCGACGGGTCGTACTCGACGGGCGAACTCGCCCGGATGGCGACGATGGTCGGCGACATCGCCCCCGAGAGTCCGATTCCGCCCGCCGTCGACTCCCTCGACGACGAGACGTACGAGGCGTTCGTCTCGACGAACGACCGCGCGGCCATCACGGTGTGGCGGCGTCACTGCGCGCCGTGCAAGGCGGTCAAACGCGACCTCGACGACGTCCTCGCGGCTATCCCCGACGAGGTTGCGGTCGGCGGTGTCGACGGCGAATCGGTGACGGCGTTCCGCAGTGCGTACGACGTGAACGCCGCGCCGTCGCTCCTGCTGTTCGAGGACGGGGAGCACGTCGAGACGCTTCAGGGGCGGTTCACCGCGGACCAGGTCGCAGAAGCGTACGAGAGCCTCGGCGGCTGAACAACTCCGCGAGCGCTCTCATTTTCGTTCCAGTCAACCGCTCGAAGCGACGCGTCGGCCTGTCGGCGAGCCCGCCTGTTGCGTGTCGGTGCTACCGACTGACGGCGTCGTCGTCGTAGCGCTTCGAGACGAAGACGATGGCACCGATGAGGACACCGAACAGCACCGCGAGCGTCACCGACCCGTACAGCGCCATCCCGAGCGCGTTCGACGGGAGCTGAATGACGCCGAACAGTTCCGGGTCGAGTTGCTCGGGGTTCGGCCGGAACCACGCGATGAGTGCACCCATCAGTCCGGCGATGGCGACGACGACCACGTACAGCGTGAGGACGAACCAGCGACCTCGTAGCTGTCTGACGGAACTGCTCACATTCTCCCTACGGACGGCCACACGATTACGCTTTTGACTCGCCCGCTCCAACCCGTTCCATGGAGGAGAAGGAACTGCTGTTGTTCGTCCTCGTCGCCGTCGTGGTCTTGATGTTCGTGACGGGTATCGTCCTCGTCCTCAACACCATCGTCTGAGCACGCGCCGCGTTCGTCGGGTCGTATCGCTTCCGCTCAGACGACAACCGCTCGTTACTTGACGAACGACCGAAACCTCGAAAACAGGTCAGAACAGCGGGTCGCTACTCGTCGGTGTCCGCGTCTCCGACGTCGGACTCGGACTTCTGGGAGGTGACGTCGGCGTCCGCGTCGACGCCACCGTCGGTCGCGACCTCCTCGTCCTCCTCGCCACCGTCCGTGACGGCGGTCTGGAGGCGACGGTGGTGCCACTCGAACTCGCGGCCGTACAGCGACGTCTCGCGCAGGTCCCACGGGTCGCCGTCGACGACCGGCCCCTCGTACCACGACTGGACGAAGTTGACGATCCAGATGATCTGGCCGAACGCGATGATGAACGCGCCGAGGGTGGCCGCTTGGTGGAGCAGCGTCACCGTCTCCAGCGGTGCGATGGCGGCGTCGAAGGAGTACGTCGCGTAGCGGCGGGGCATCTCGTTGTACCCCAGCAGGAGCATGGCGAAGAACGTCAGGTTCGTCCCGACCATCGAGGTCCAGAAGTGCCACTTGGCGAGGCTCCGCTGGTACATCCGTCCGGTGAAGATGGGGTACCAGTAGTAGAGACCCGCGAACCCGGCGAACGCGATGGCTCCCATGACGATGTAGTGGAAGTGACCCACGACGTAGTACGTGTCGTGGAGCACGAGGTCGATGGGGATGGCGGCGAGGAAGACGCCCGTCACGCCACCGATGATGAAGTTACTGATGAACCCGATACAGAACAGCATCGGCGCGGTGAGGCGCAGGTTCCCGTTCCACATCGTCGTGATCCAGTTGAACGTCTTCACGGCCGATGGTATGGCGATGGC
The DNA here is from genome assembly GCF_023074835.1 of Halomarina salina. Taxonomy (NCBI): domain Archaea; kingdom Methanobacteriati; phylum Methanobacteriota; class Halobacteria; order Halobacteriales; family Natronomonadaceae; genus Halomarina; species Halomarina salina. The sequence goes on along the minus strand of NZ_JALLGW010000002.1, from coordinate 218,376 downwards.
CATCGAGACGGCCATGAACGAGGCCCGGATGCGCGGGTCGATGCCCGTCGAGAACATGTGGTGGGCCCAGACCCCGAACGAGAGGACGCCGATGGCGAGCGTCGAGTAGACGACGAACTTGAACCCGAACAGCTTCCGGCCCGCGAAGCGCGGGAGGACGTAGCTGACGATCCCCATCGGCGGGAGCACGAGGATGTACACCTCGGGATGGCCGAAGAACCAGAACAGGTGTTGCCAGAGGATCGGCGACCCTCCGTCGACGGCGAAGAACGCCGTCCCGAAGTTCCGGTCGAGCAGGAGCATGATGAGCGCGCTCCCGAGCAGCGGGAACGCGAACAGGATGAGCCCCGACTGCGTGAGGATGGTCCACGAGAAGATGTCGAGGTTCGCCCAGTTGACCTCCTCCCCGCGTTCGGTGAAGATGGTGACGATGAAGTTGATCGACCCGAGCGTCGCGGAGACGCCGGTCAGGTGGAGGCCGAGAATCATGAGGTCCGCCCCGAAGCCGACCTGTTCGACCGACAGGGGCGTGTACATCGTCCACGACGTCTGCGCCGGTGCCAGTCCGGGGACCAGAAAGCCGGCCCAGATGAGCAGCGCACCCGGCGGGAGGAGCCAGAAGGCGATGGCGTTGATGCGCGGGAACGCCATGTCGTCGGCGCCGATGAGCAGCGGGACGAAGTAGTTCGAGAACGCGGCGATGATGGGTGTCCCGAAGAGGAACAGCATCGTGATGCCGTGACTCGTCAGCAGGCCGTTGTACGTCGCGGCGCTGAGGAAGAGCCCGTCCGGCGTCAGCAGTTCGGTCCGCATCAGGAGCACTGCGAGACCCGCCCAGACGAACGCCACGATGGCGTAGAGGCCGTACAGCATCCCGATGTCCTTGTGGTCGACCGTCGTCAGCCAGCGCGTCAGTCCCTCGGGCTTGTGGCGAACGCCGTGGCCGGACTCTCCGTAGCCACCACCGGCGACGGGGGTGTACGTCCGCCAGTCCTCGGCGCGTGTCACGACGAGGAAGACGGCGACGAGGAACACCCCCATCAGGACCGTCAGTGCCAACTGGCCCGACGTGCCGATACCCGCTCCCTGCGCTGGCGTGACAGAGAGCAACGTTCCTGAAAGTTCCATAGCACACATCCGAACCGGGGGATTAGAAAGGTTGTGTTCGCGTTCCGACCACCTGCCGGCGGCGGAATTCTCCGTTCGTCGAGTCGGCGGCCGATAGGCTCTCAGAGACGATTTCGAACCCGCCAAGTGGCGAGCGCTATCCGGTTCGATTCGTTGCAGAAACGGGGGTCGACAGTCGCCGTCGAGACGGTGTCGCCGGACGTTACTTGCCGTCGTTCGACTCGGTCCCGGTGATGGGAGTCTCGGTCGAACCGTCGTCCTCGCCGTCGGTCAGTTCGCTGGTGTCGTCGCTCGACCCGTCGACGGCGTTCTCGTTCGTTATCTCACGTTCGCGGGCCTCGATCTCGGCTTCCGACTCCGCGATGGCCTTCCCCGAGTAGTAGGTGAGGATGGCGAGGCCGACGAACGGGACGATGAGCAGGCCCATCTGGATGACCGTCGGGACCAGACTGATGCCGAACGGCGTAATCACCGCGAACACGACCACGAAGAACAGGATGATGAACAGCGGGATGATGTTGACCGACAGGTCCAACATCGTCTCCCGGTCGAACACGTCCGGTGCCATGTCCTCCGATTCGCAGAGCGCAGTAAATAGGTTGTTGATTCCCTACGCGGCTTCGATGCCTCGCCGACCGGTGGCCCGACCGACGACGCCGCCGACGAGGCAGACGAGGCCGGCGAGCACCACCGAGAGTCCACGCTGGACGATACCGTTCGCGTCCGGTGTCGTGGCGGCCGCGACGGCGTCCACGAGTGCCCCGACGGAGGGCGTCACCTGCGTCACGACCAGTATCGCGCCGAGGACGACGAGCACTGCGCCGAGCGTACCGAGGAGGCTCCACGGTCGGGAGACGTAGCCAGCGTCCTGAACGATACCAGCGACGCTCCCGGCGAACAGCAGCAGACCGCCGACCGAGATGGGGATGAGGTTGAGCACGATGCCGACCTCCGAGAGTGTGAGACCGAGGGCGACGAACATCGGCCACGGACTCGACAGTCGGACCTCGTCGCTCACACCGGGCTGTTCGTCCATATCGAAGCAAGGTGACGGCCACTCAAAGGTACATCGGATGTGTGCTGGAGGGGTTCGGAACTCGGTTTCGCAGTGCTGTCGATGTGGGTGCGGTGCGGTGGCCGGGAGCACGTGCTCGAACGAAGTGAGAGCAGTGCGACTCGGGGAAGGGCAGGTGTGGTCGGTAATGTCCAGTCACCGCGAGCGAACGAGCGACGCGAGTGAGCGGCACTTCAGCGCGTGTCGCGCGACCAGCGCGACTCGCGCAATGCGGGCCTGGTGGTCCTCGAAAGTCAGAGATTTTCGGGTCCTTTTACGCGAAAGTACGGGACACTTCGTCGTCGTCCTCCTCGCCCTGCTGAATCTTCTCCCAGGCGTTCTCGAAGTCCTGCATCTCCACGGTCGTCCGGTCGTCGCGGATGGCGAACATCCCGGCCTCGGTGCAGACGGCCTTGATGTCGGCACCGCTCGCCTCGCCGGTCGCCTCGGCGAGTGCGGCGAAGTCGACGCTGTCGGCGACCTTCATCGAGCGCGTGTGAATCTGGAAGATGCGCTCGCGGCCCTCGGCGCTCGGGACGGGCACCTCGATGAGGCGGTCGAACCGGCCGGGGCGGAGGATGGCGCGGTCGAGCATGTCGAAGCGGTTCGTCGCCGCGATGATGGAGATCTGCCCGCGGTCGTCGAAGCCGTCCATCTCGGCGAGCAGCTGCATCATCGTCCGCTGGACCTCGGCGTCGCCCGACGTCTTCGAGTCGGTGCGCTTCGAGGCGATGGCGTCGATCTCGTCGATGAAGATGACGGCCGGCTCGTGCTGGCGCGCGAGTTCGAACAGGTCCCGGACCAGCTTCGCGCCCTCGCCGATGAACTTGTGGACGAGTTCGGAGCCGGCCATCTTGATGAACGTCGCGTCGGTCTGGTTCGCGACGGCCTTCGCGAGCATCGTCTTCCCCGTCCCCGGCGGGCCGTAGAGGAGCACGCCGCTCGGCGGCTCGATGCCGACCTCGTCGAACATCTCGGGGCTGGTCAGCGGCATCTCGACGGTCTCGCGGACCTCGTCGATCTGTTCGTCGATGCCGCCGATGTCGGCGTAGCTCACCTCGGGCTTGCGCTCGACCTGCATCACGCGGGCGCGGACGTCCGTCTCGTTGTCCAGACGTTTGACGATAGAGAGGGAGTTGTTGACCGCGACGCGCGCGTCGGGTTCGAGGTCCTCGCGCATCTCCGGCGTCACGTCGGTCAGCGCCTCCTGATTGTTGCCGTGCTGTTTGATGATGACGCCCTCGTCGTTGATCTCCTGGACGGTGGCGACGAACAGCGGCGACTGCTTGAGCTTCTTGTTCTCGTGGGTCAGTCGCTCCAGCTTCTGCTGGAACTTGTTGTTCTCGGCGTTCGCGTCGAGGAGCTTGTCCCGCATCTCCTCGTTCTGACGTTCGAGTACCTCGAGCCGTTCCTGGAGGGAATCGATTTTGTCGTTCTGTGACGCGTCGTCGTCGTACGGCATATCGACGTCGTCAACAGTGTCGCTCATTGGTCCACTCTATCACGTGCATTCATAAGAGGTTTCGGTTCAGCACGGAACCGCTCCCCGTCGTTGTCGGCACCTGCGCGTCGTTCGGTTAGGACTCGTCTTATTCTCTCTGGTAATTTTGAAACAGGAACTATTATCACAAGGCATCCAGTTGTGGTGTGTATGAGCACCTGTGAGCAGGCGGGACCCTGCGAGCGCGAGGCGGCACTCAGGGAACTGCCTCCGAGCGCGAAACTGGTCGTCAAAGTGCTGGAGTACGACGGCCCGCACACGCAACGACAGCTAGCAGAGGAGACGCTCCTCCCGACGAGGACGGTCCGCTACGCCATCGGCCGACTGGAGGACATCGGCGTCGTGGACGCCCGCGTGTCGTTCACCGACGCTCGAAAGCGAGTCTACTCGCTCGCGGAGGAACAGGCGACCCCGACCGGCGACTGACGCGAACCTTCTTCAGGAAACCCGCGCCAGCGTCGCCGTGACGAACTCGACGGCAGTGAAACAGGCGCTCGCTCGACTGGCGGCCGGTCCCCCCGACGACGAGTCGGTCGTCGAGCGGGCGGTGCGCGTCCGTACCGACCTGGAAGCGGCAGCGCGGTTCGTGGACTCGGGTGGCGTCGAGCGACTCCGCGCGGCCGTCGACCGTCGCGGCGAGGGCCACGATGCGCTCGCCGCGTTCGAACGGTACCGGCGAGCGTGCGAGTTCGGGTGAGGGCGACCCGACCCCGACCAGTTCCACTCCGGTCACGCAACGGATTTACCGGCGGGACCGAAAGACACGCCAGACTGATATGACGCGGGTCATCCACACCGGGGACACCCACATCGGGTACCAGCAGTACCACCGACCCGAGCGTCGCGAGGACTTCCTCGACGCGTTCCGCCGGGTCCTCGACGACGCCGCCGCGGACGACGTCGACGCCGTCGTCCACGCTGGCGACCTCTTCCACGACCGACGCCCGAGCCTCCAGGACATCCTCGGGACGCTCGATGCCCTCCGGACGCTCGCCGCCGCCGACGTCCCCTTCCTCGCCGTCGTCGGCAACCACGAGGCGAAGCGAGACGCGCAGTGGCTCGACCTGTTCGAGTCGCTCGGCCTCGCCGTCCGCCTCGACGCCTCTCCGCACGTCGTCGGGAACACGGCGTTCTACGGGCTGGACTTCGTCCCGCGCTCCCAGCGCGACGCGCTGGAGTACGAGTTCGAGGACCACGACGCCGACCACGCCGCCCTCGTCACTCACGGCCTGTTCCAGCCGTTCGACTTCGGCGAGTGGGACGCCCGCGACATCGTCGAGGGCTCCCCCGTCGAGTTCGGTGCGCTCCTCCTCGGAGACAACCACAAGGCCGACCGCGCGCAGGTCGCCGACACGTGGGTCACCTACTGCGGGTCGACCGAGCGCGCGAGCGCCGACGAGCGGGAGGACCGCGGCTACAACATCGTCGAGTTCGACGGCGACGTCGGCATCTCCCGGCGTGGCATCGAGACCCGCGAGTTCGTCTTCGTCGACGTGGAACTCGGCGACGGCGAGGGCGTCGAGCGCGTCCGCGAGCAGGCCGGGCAGTACGACGTCGAGGACTGCGTCGTCATCGTCACCGTCGAGGGCGACGGCGAGCGCATCGCCCCGGCCGACGTCGAGTCGTTCCTCGCCGAGCGTGGTGCGCTGGTCGCCCGCGTCACCGACCGCCGCGAGTTCGAGACGACCAGCGAGTACGACGTCTCGTTCGCCGACCCGGACGAGGCGGTCCGGGAGCGCGTGCGCGAACTGGGGCTGAGCCGCGCCGCCCGCGACATCGACGAGACCATCCGCGCGAGCAAGGTGGCCGACTCGAACGTCACCGCCGAGGTGGAGTCGCGCGTTCGCGACGTCGTCGACGACGCCGAGGCGTTCGCCCGTGCCGAACCGGACATCGAGACCGACGCCGGGGACACGTCCGACTCCGAGGAGCCGTCCGCCGCCGAGGACCCGCCCGACCCAGAGGATACGTCCGACTCCGATTCGCCGGACGACGAGCGCGACTCCGAGGAGGCGACCGACAGTTCCCCGACAGACACTCCCCCGACCGATACTCCGCCCGAGGAGGCGGTGGCGAACGCCGACGGGGAGGACCAGTCGACGTGGGGTGACTTCTGATGCGCTTCGAGCGGGTCCGACTGGAGAACTTCAAGTGCTACGCCGACGCCGACCTGCACCTCGACGACGGCGTGACCGTCATGTACGGGCTGAACGGGAGCGGGAAGTCCTCGCTGCTCGAAGCCTGCTTCTTCGCGCTCTACGGTGCGAAGGCGCTCGACACGACGCTCGACGAGGTGGTCACCATCGGCGCGGAGGAGACGACGGTCGAACTCTGGTTCGCGCACGGTGGCGAGCGCTACCACGTCGAGCGCCGAATCCGCTACACCGGCGACCGTGCCCAGACCGCGACCTGTCTGCTGGAGACGCCCGACGGCCCCGTCGAGGGCGCACGCGACGTCCGTGGGTACGTCGAGGACCTGCTCCGGATGGACGCGGGCGCGTTCGTCAACTGCGCGTACGTCCGGCAGGGCGAGGTGAACAAGCTCATCAACGCCTCGCCGAGCCAGCGCCAGAACATGATCGACGACCTCCTCCAGCTCGGGACGCTGGAGGAGTACCGCGAACGAGCCAGCGACGCGCGGGTCGGCGTCGGTCGAGTCCGAGACACGAAACGCGGTGCGCTGGACGACGTCGAGGCACAGATATCCGAGAAGGAGGCGAAGAACCTCCACGGTCGGCGGACGACGCTGCTCGACGAGCGGACCGAGACCGACGCGGAGATAGAGCGCCTCGAGACGAAACGCGAGCAGGCGATAACGACGCGCGACACGCTCGAAGAGCGCCTCGACGCCGTCGAGGAGCGCCGCGAGGAACTGGAGGGGGTCGAGGAGACCATCGAGGAGCTCCAGTCGGCCATCGCCGAGACAGAGCGCGAACGCGAGACGGCCAAGGACAGACTCTCGGAGCTCAGGACGACCGTCTCCGAACTGGAGGAGGAACGCGACGAGGTGCTCGCGGAGACCGACATCGACGCGCCGGAGGCCGACGCCGTCGACGAACGCGACGAGGAACTGGCGGACCGTGAAGACGACCTCCGTTCGTCGCTCGAAGAGCACCGACTCACCGCACAGGAAGCGTCGAACACCGCCGAGACGCTCCGCGAGACCGTCGAGGACCTCGAATCCCGCGCCTCGGACGCTCGCGAGGAGGCGACGGAACTCGAAGAGGAAGTGGCGGAGACGACCGAGACGCTCGACGAGCGCCGCGAGCAGGTCGCCGACCTCGAACGGGACGCCGAGCGGAAGCGCGAGGCGTTCGAGGAGGCCCCCTGCGCGTTCGGCGAGGCCGAGACGTTCCGCGAACGCGTCGCCGAGGAGCGGTCGACGCTCCGCGAGCGGAAGGCGGCGCTGGAGAGCGACCTGAAGAACGCGAACGCCGCCGTCGAGGAGGCCGAGGAACTCCTCGCCGAGGGGAAGTGTCCCGAGTGCGGCCAGCCGGTCGACGGGAGTCCGCACGTCGAGAGCATCGAAGAGCGCCGCGAGCAGGTGAGCACGCTGGAGTCGGAACTGACGGAGGTGACCGAGTCACTGGAGGCAGCCGACGACCGGTACGAGCGAGCCGAGGAACTCGTCGAGCGGGAGGCCGCCGTCGAGGAGGCCGTCTCGGACCGCGAGAACCTCGAACAGCTCATCGAGGAGCGCGAAGCGACGGTCGAGCGGGAGCGCGAGCGCGTGGAAGAACTCCGCGAGGAGGCCGACCGACTGGAGACCGAAGCCGAAGCGAAGCGCGACGGGGCCGAGGCTGCCGACGAACGAGCCGTCGACGCGCGGGAGGCCATCGGCGAGTTGAACGGCGACCTCGCGGAGGTGCGCGAGCGCCGGACCCGGCTCGACCGGCTCTCGGACCTCGTCGACGACATCGACGACGCCGAGGAGGAACGAGAGCGCCTCCGCGACCGGCGCGAGGAACTCGCGGACGTGAACGACGAGCGCCGAGAGCACCTGCGCGAGCGGCGCGAACGCCGCGACGAACTCCGCGAGTCGTTCGACGAAGACCAGATCGAAGGCGACCGGGAGAACCTGCGCGGTGCTCGGGAGTTCATCGAGTACGTCGAGCCGAAACTGGCGGACCTGCGCGAGGAACGCGACGAACTCCAGAGCGACGTGGGTGCCATCGAGAACGAACTCGACGCGCTCGACGACCTCCGGGAGCGCCGCGAGGAACTCGCTGCGACCGTCGAGCGCCTCGACGCGCTGTACGAGGAGACCGAGGAGCTACAGTCGATGTACGCCGACCTCCGCGCCGAGTTGCGTCAGCGCAACGTCGTCAAACTCGAGTCGCTACTGAACGAGACGTTCGACCTCGTCTACCAGAACGACTCCTACGCGCGCATCGAACTCGACGGCGACTACGAACTCACCGTCTACCAGAAGGACGGCGAACCCCTCGACCCCGAGCAGTTGTCCGGCGGCGAGCGCGCGCTGTTCAACCTCTCGCTGCGCTGTGCCATCTACCGCCTGCTCGCGGAGGGTATCGAGGGGGCCGCGCCGATGCCGCCGCTCATCCTCGACGAACCGACGGTGTTCCTCGACGCGGGTCACGTCTCGAAACTCGTGGAACTGATCGGGTCGATGCGCGACGTGGGCGTCGAGCAGATCGTCGTCGTCAGCCACGACGAGGAACTGGCGGGCGCGGCCGACGACCTCGTCCACGTCGAGAAGAACCCCACGTCGAACCGGTCGACGGTCGACCGCGAGCGGGAACTGGCGACGCTGCTGGCGGACTGAGTTCGTTCCTCAGCCCTCGTCGCCCGTGCGTGACTGCGCCGTGCGCTCCGACCGCAGGACGGCAAGCGCCTCGCGGGCGTCGTCGGTCACGTCGTAGCCGCGTTCGCCGCCCACGTCCGCCTCGACGACCAGTCCGGCCGCGCGGAACTCGCCGACGAGTCCGAGCACGTCGCTCTCACAGAGGTCGTACTCCATCAGCGCCCGCGCCGGGACCGGTCCGCGACGGTCGAGTTCGAGGAGGAGGCCCAGCGAGCGGTCGTCGCGGCAGGCCGAGAGGACGCGTCTGACCGTGTCCGGGACGGCCGCCGCCGCGAGTCCGAGTGCGTCGGTGTCCTCCTCGTCGGCGGTGAGGTCGTCGTTCGGGAGGTACCGCTCCTCGCCGGTCGTCGGGTCGCGGACGAGCGACGACTCGCTCGACCGTTTGAGCAGGAGGTAGCGTCGGCCGTCGTCGTCGTGAACCGTCCGCATGAGCACGGGTAAAGTCGGGCGCTCGTTAGGACTGTCGGTCCCGCTGGAAGCCGGCGTAGTATCGGTACCCGAACAGGGCGGCGACCACGCCGACGAGGATGGCCATGCCGCCCGTCTGGAGGTCGCCGAGAAAGTAGACGATCATCGCGCCGACGCTGATGCCGAACAGCGCGACGTTCGCCATGACGACCGTCGCCCAGAACGCCTGCGCGACGTCCTCGTCGACGTTACTGTCGGAGAACTCGGGGGCCGTCGGTGCCTCCGGAACCTCGACGGAGGGGGCGAGGCTGTCCGGGTCGAACTCCTCGGGCTCGTCCGGCCACGGGTCGTCGTCGTCCTCCAACATCGATGAACGATAGTCCCTTGGGGAGGGACGGGAAAAAGGGTCGCTATGTCCGTTACGCCGCGTCGTCCAGTCGGACCGTCACGGCGGACTCGATCCATGCGAGCGGGTTCTCCCCGTCGAACAGGACCCAGCCACCGTCGGCCTCGTAGGACTCGGTGGCAGCGATGGCGTTCTCGGCGGTCTCGATAGACCGGGCCGACTCTGCGTTCGACTCCGACGTCACATCTCCGTCGACCATGGTCACTCCCCTTGCTAAGTCATGTCATGGTATATGCGTTGTGCCCCGAGCAACAGTCGCCACTTCCGCTACCGAGCCCTCGACACCGGCGCGAGCGTCGGTCCCTCGTTGCCGACGACCGCGGGGGTTTTTACTGGAGGCCTCGAATCTCGCACAACATGAAACAGAGTGGGCTCGCCGACTTCTCGGCGGGAGGCGACACGGCCAGGCCCGAGGAGGAGGCCGAGGCCATCGCGGGCGACGGGGGCGGTCTCGCGCCGGAGGTCGTCGACACCTCCGACTACCGCTACCCCGACCCCGACGGGACCGTCGAACTCGCGGTCACGCAGGTCGACTACACCATCGAGGGCGCGGGTCGCGAGGAACACCCGGTCCTCCACGTGTTCGGTCGGACGAGCGAGAACGAGACCGAACACGTCCGCGTCCGGGAGTTCCCACCGTACTTCTACACGCCGCTGGCGGACCTCGAACGCGCGGGCGACGGAGACGGTGCCGAAGCGGACGGCGACGAACCGCTGCTGTCGACGCAGTTCACCGACGACCGCCTGATGGAAGAGCGCATCACGGGCGTCGAGACGGCGGGCGACCTCGACCCCGAACTGTCGGGCGACGACGCTCGGGAGGTCGTCACCTACGAGTCCATCCGCGGGGAGACGCTCGTGAAGGTCACCGGACAGACGCCGCGAGACGTCGGGCAACTGCGCGACCGGTTCGACCACTACGAGGCGGACATCCTGTTCCCCAACCGCCTGCTCATCGACAAGGACATCACGAGCGGCGTCCGCGTCCCCGCTCGCAGGAACGACGACGGCGTCATCGACGTCCCCCACCAGGAGCTCCGGGCGGTCGACGTCGAGGCCGACCTCCGGGTGAACACGTTCGACATCGAGGTCGACGACCGGAACGGCTTCCCCGAGGACGGCGAGGAGCGCATCATCTGTCTCACGAGCCACGACAGCTACCGCGACGAGTACGTCGTCTGGCTGTACGAAGCGCCCGACGGCGAGTCCGGGCCGGATTCGCTCCCCGACTACGACCCGCTTCGGGAGGGTCCCGAGGTGGACGTCCGCCGGTTCGACGCCGAGGAGGCGCTGCTGAACGCGTTTCTCGACTACGTCGACGAGACGGACCCCGACGTGCTGACGGGGTGGAACTTCACCGACTTCGACGCCCCGTACCTGCTCGACCGCATCGACGTGCTCTCGGACGGGCCGGACGCGCCCGACGACCTCGACTCGAACCGCCTCTCCCGCGTGAACGAGGTGTGGCGCTCGGACTGGCAGGGGCCGAACGTCAAGGGCCGCGTCGCGTTCGACCTGCTGTACGCCTACAAGCGCATCAAGATCAGCGAACTCGACAGCTACCGACTCGACGCCGTCGGCGAGGCGGAGTTGGGCGTCGGGAAGGAGCGCTACGCGGGCGACATCGGCGACCTGTGGGAACAGGACCCCGGGCGACTGCTGGAGTACAACCTGCGTGACGTGGAGCTGTGCGTCGAACTCGACCGGAAACAGAACATCGTCCCGTTCTGGGAGGAGGTCGCCACGTTCGTCGGCGCGAAACTGGAGGACGCGACGACGCCCGGCGACGCGGTGGACATGTACATCCTCCACAAGGTCCACGGCGAGTTCGCGCTGCCCTCGAAGGGCGCGGTGGAGTCGGAGGACTACGAAGGTGGCGCGGTGTTCGACCCCATCACGGGCGTCAAGGAGATGGTCTCCGTCCTCGACCTGAAGTCGCTGTACCCGATGTGCATGGTGACCATCAACGCCTCGCCGGAGACGAAGGTCGACCCCGAGACGTTCGACGGGGACACGTTCGTCGCGCCCAACGGGATGCACTTCCGGAAGGAACCGGACGGCATCATCCGGGAGATGGTCACCGAACTGCTCGCAGAGCGTGACGAGAAGAAGCGCCTGCGCGACGAGAACGAAGCTGGCAGCGACGCCTACGAGACCTACGACCGCCAGCAGGGGGCGGTGAAGGTCATCATGAACTCGCTGTACGGCGTCCTGGGGTGGGACCGGTTCCGCCTCTACGACAAGGACATGGGCGCGGCGGTGACGGCGACGGGTCGCAAGGTCATCGAGTTCACGGAGGAGACGGTGGGAGAGATGGACTACGAGGTGGCCTACGGCGACACCGACTCGGTGATGATTGAACTCGGCGAGGGCGTCTCGAAGGAGGAAGCCATCGAGCGGTCGTTCGACCTCGAAGAGCGCATCAACGCCTCCTACGACGACCTCGCGGCGGAGATGAACGCCCAGGACCACCGGTTCCAGATCGAGTTCGAGAAACTCTACAGGAGATTCTTCCAGGCGGGTAAGAAGAAACGCTACGCGGGTCACATCGTCTGGAAGGAGGGCAAGGACGTCGACGACATCGACATCACCGGCTTCGAGTACAAGCGGTCGGACATCGCGCCCATCACGAAAGAAGTCCAGCAGCGGGTGCTGGAGATGATCGTCAAGGAGGGCGACATCGAGGGCGTGAAGGACTACGTCCACGACACCATCCAGCGGTTCGAGACGGGCGACATCAGCGTCGAGGAGGTGGGTATCCCCGGCGGTATCGGGAAGCGCCTCGACGACTACGACACCGACACCGCCCACGTCCGCGGCGCGAAGTACGCGAACCTCCTGCTGGGGACCAACTTCGCCCGCGGGTCGAAGCCCAAGCGCCTCTACCTCGCGCGGGTCCACAACGACTTCTACGACCGAGTCGAGACCGAGCAGGACCTCTCGACCCAGGCGAACGAACTCTACCGCGAGTTCCGCAGGGAGGAGGACGTCATCTGCATCGAGTACGCCGACCAGTTACCCGCGGAGTTCGAGGTGGACTGGGACAAGATGCTCGACAAGACGCTCGAAGGACCCATCGAACGCATCCTCGAAGCCATCGGGGTGTCGTGGGACGAGGTGAAGTCGGGACAGACGCAGATGGGACTCGGAAGTTTCGGCTGACGCAGAGTCGTCGGCTTCGGAGGCGTCGACCCCCGACACCCTTTCTCATACGGAAAGATTCGTTTCCGTTCTCGGAACTCGAACCGGGCGAATACGAAACCATTATCCCCCGCACGCACCGACCCTGATACCGACAAGAGGACTCCTCATCATGGCACGGTTACAAATCAAGGACCTCCACGCAGAGGTCGCAGAGGACGGCGGGGAACAGATTCTGAAGGGTGTGAATCTCGAGATCGAGGCGGGCGAGATTCACGCGCTCATGGGACCGAACGGGTCGGGCAAGTCCACGACGGCGAAGGTCATCGCGGGCCACCCGGCCTACGAGGTGACGCAGGGCGAGGTGCTCATCCACCTCGAAGCCGACGACTTCGGCGAGGACTTCGACATCCCGGAGGACAAGCGCACGTGGAACCTGCTGGACCTCGAACCGAACGAACGCGCCGCGCTCGGCGTGTTCCTCGCGTTCCAGTACCCGGCGGAGATAGAGGGCGTCACGATGGTGAACTTCCTCCGGACGGCGCTCAACGCGAAGCTCGAAGAGCGCGAGGAGCTGTTCGAGGCGGACGACGAGAGCGACGAGAGCGAGGAAGAGGACACGGGCTACGACACCTCGCCGATGGAAGGCCCAGCCGACGACGGCGACGTCGGCGTCGCCGAGTTCCAGCAGCTCCTCGCCGAGAAGATGGAGCAGCTGGACATGGACGAGCGGTTCGCCCAGCGGTACCTCAACGCCGGCTTCTCCGGCGGCGAGAAGAAGCAGAACGAGGTGCTGCAGGCGGCCATCCTCGAACCCGAGATCGCGGTGCTCGACGAGATCGACTCCGGCCTCGACATCGACCGCCTGCAGGACGTCGCGACGGGCATCAACGCCCTGCGTGACGAGACCGGCACCGGCATCCTGCAGATCACGCACTACCAGCGCATCCTCGACTACGTCGAACCCGACCACGTCCACATCATGCTCGACGGGAAGGTCGTCAAGAGTGGCGGCTCCGAACTCGCCGAGCAGCTGGAGGACAGGGGGTACGACTGGGTGCGAGAGGAAGTGTACGAGACAGCCTGAAACGTCTAGAGACCGAACCCCAATACACCATGAGTTCAGACGACCACCTCAAAGAGACAGACACGGAAGCCCGCTTCGAGTTCAAGAAAGAGCAGAAGTCGGCGTTCCAGTCCGAGAAGGGCCTGACGGAGGAGACCATCCGGCTCATCTCGGAGGACAAGGACGAACCGGAGTGGATGCTGGAGCGGCGCCTCCGCGCGCTGCGACAGTTCCAGGAGATGCCCATGCCGACCGACTGGCCGGGCCAGCCCGACCTGAGCGAGGTCGACGTGGACGAGATCGTCCCGTACATCCGCCCGGACATCGACACGCGCGGCGGCGAGGAGTCCTGGGAGGACCTCCCCGAGGAGATCCGCGACACGTTCGAGAAGCTCGGTATCCCCGAGGCCGAACGCAACGCGCTCTCGGGCGTCGGCGCACAGTACGAGTCCGAGATCGTCTACCAGAACATGCAGGAGCGCTGGCAGGAGAAGGGCGTCATCTTCTGTGACATGGACAAGGCGGTCCAGGAGCACGAAGAGCTCGTCAAGGAGTACTTCATGACGAAGTGCGTCCCGCCCAGCGACAACAAGTTCGCCGCGCTCCACGGCGCGGTGTGGTCCGGCGGGTCGTTCGTCTACGTACCCGAGGACGTCACCGTCGAGATGCCCGTGCAGGCGTACTTCCGGATGAACTCCGAGGGGATGGGCCAGTTCGAGCACACGCTCATCATCGCCGAGGAGAACTCCGAGATGCACTACATCGAGGGCTGTTCGGCCCCGAAGTACGGGCGCTTCAACCTCCACAGCGGGGGCGTCGAAGTGTTCGTGAAGGAGGGTGCCCACGTCCAGTACTCGACCGTCCAGAACTGGTCGAAGAACACGTACAACCTCAACACGAAGCGCGCCATCTGCGAGAAGGACGCGACGATGGAGTGGGTGTCGGGCAGCATGGGCTCGAAGGCCACGATGCTCTACCCGTGTACCATCCTCAAGGGTCCCGGCGCGACGGACAACCACATCACCATCGCGTTCGCGGGCGAGGACCAGAACATCGACACCGGCGCGAAGGTGTACCACAACGCGCCGAACACGAAGTCGACCATCGAGTCGAAGTCCATCAGCAAGGACGGCGGTCGCACGAACTACCGCGGCCTCGTCCACATCGCCGACGGTGCGGAGCACTCCTCGACGAGCGTGGAGTGTGACGCGCTGATGTTCGACAACGAGTCGACCTCCGACACGATGCCGTACATGGAGATCGAGGAGTCGAAGGTCGACGTGGCCCACGAGGCCACCGTCGGGAAGATCGGCGACGAGGACGTCTTCTACCTCCAGTCGCGCGGACTGGACGACGACGACGCCAAGCAGATGATCGTCGCCGGGTTCATCGAACCCATCACGGAGGAGCTGCCCATCGAGTACGCGGTCGAACTCAACCGCCTCATCGAACTGGAGATGGAGGGTTCGCTCGGATAGATGAGCACGCAGGTACACGCGAACCTGACGGAAGCGCAGGTTCGAGAGATATCGGAGTCGCTCGACGAGCCCGACTGGCTCCTCCAGACGCGTCTCGACGCGCTGGACGCGCTCGACGACATCGACTTCCCGGCGGTCATCCAGACGCCGGGACGCAAGTGGACGAACCTCGCGGAACTCGACTTCGAGTCGTTCGTCGACCCGCTGAACGCCGCCGAGGAGAAGGACCAGGTCGGTCCCGACGAGGTCGAGGTGCTGTCGTTCGCGGAGGCGCTCGACGAACACGAGGAACTCGTCGAGGAGCACTTCGGGAGCGTCGTCGACCCGCAGACGAACTACCTGACGGCGATGTCGACGGCCCTGTTCACCACGGGGACGGTCATCCACGTCCCCGAGGGCGTGAACGCCGAGGACGTCACCATCCGGACGACGATGAACAGTCGGTCGCTGTTCAACTACACGCTCGTCGTCGCCGAGGAGTCCTCGTCGGTGACCATCTTCGAACGCCAGGAGACCGGCGGCGCGGCCGTCGACCCCGAGCGTCGACGCGCGAGCGACGACGGCGAGGGCCGGGCGGGGAACCGCTACTACTCCGGACTCGTCGAGGTAGCTGGCGGTGAGAACGCCTACGTCCAGTACGGCTCGCTGCAGGACCTCGACCGCACGACGTACAACTACCAGCTCAAGGAGGCGACCGTCGACACGTACGGCACGGTCAACTTCATCGACTGCAACGTGGGCTCGCGGCTGACGAAGTCGTCCGTCGAGACGCACCTCGACGGCGACAGCTCCGAGGCGAAGATCATCGGGGCGTTCTACGGCCACGAGGACCAGCACTTCGACGTCGACGCGCGCGTCTGGCACAACGCCGAGCACACGACGGCGGACCTCGTCACGCGCGGCGTCATCGACGATCGGGCGCGCTCGGTGTACGAGGGCGTCCAGAACGTCGGTCGCGAAGCCTGGGACACGTCGTCGTACCAGCGCGAGAACACCCTGATGCTGAGCGACGAGAGCGAGGCCGACGCCTCCCCGAAGCTCATCATCAACAACCACGACACCGAGGCGAGCCACTCCGCGACGGTCGGGCAGGTCGACGAGGAGGACCTGTTCTACATGACCTCGCGCGGCATCCCGCCGCAGCTCGCGAAGAACATGCTCGTCGAAGGGTTCTACGTCCCAGTCCTCGAAGAGATCGAGGTCGAGGAACTGCGCGAGGACCTCCAGGAGCGTATCCGCGACCGTCTCGCGTCGCGCTTCGACTGAGCAGCCACCGCGGCGATACCCGTTTTTCTTCGACCTGCCGCCCGAGCGACGCGACCCACTCGTCCCGCCGATGTGCCTCACCAGCGCCGGGCGACGCGACCACTCGAATCGAAGACAGCGTTATCCCCTCGCTCGTCGTCTTCGGCGACGATGACCACATCGACTCGCGGCGACCGCCTCGACGCCGGGTCGGCGACCCTCGCGTACGACGATGTGGGAGGCGGCGACACCGTCGTGTTCGTCCACAGCGGCATCACCGACCGCCGGATGTGGGACCCGCAGGTCGAGGCGCTCGCCGACCGCTACCGGACGGTTCGCTACGACCTGCAGGGATGGGGGGAGTCACGAGCGACGGGCGAGGGGACCCACCGGGAGGAACTGCTCGCACTGCTCGACGCTCTCGACCTGGACGACGTCCACCTCGTCGGCTGTTCGTTCGGCGCGGGCGTGGCGCTCGACGCGACGCTCGAACGACCCGAGCGGGTGCGCTCGCTGACGCTCGTCGGTCCCACGGTCGGCGGCCACGACTACGAGGAGCCGACCGACTCGCCGGTCTGGGACGGCGTCGCCGAGCGGTACGAGGCGTCCGTCGAGGCGTTCGAGGCGGGGAAGTTTCGGGCCGCGGCGGAACACGAGGTGGCGCTGTGGCTGGTCGGCCCGGAACGGGAGCAGGCGGTCGTCCCCGACCCCGTCCGGGAGTGGGTGACGGAGATGGACGAGGCGGCACTGCGCCGGGAGGCGGCCGGTCGACGCGAGGACGCGAGCGACCTCGACCCGCCGGCCGTCGAGCGACTGCCCGACCTCGCGGTCCCGCTGCTCGTGGTCGTCGGCGAGTACGACCTGCCGAGCGTCCACGACGCCGTCGAGCGGCTCGTCGGGGAGGTCCCTCGGGTCCGCCTGGAGGTCGTCGACGCGACTGCCCACCTGCCGAGCGTCGAGCGTCCGGCGGCGGTAACGGCGCTCCTCGCCGCCTTCTGGGGCGGACTGCCCGAGGGAACGACTTAACTGTCAGCCCGCGCCATCTCGACGCATGAGAGAACCGTTCGCCGGACGCACCCGTCCGTGTGACCGATGAGCGTCACGCGGCAGGTCCGTTCGGACCACCAGCTCGCCCGCCTCCTGCAGATCGGGATGGTGCTCGAAGAGGTGGTCGAGGCCCGAGCGCACAAGCACGCCCAGACGATGGACGACGCGGAACTCGACGCCGACGTGCGGGCGTTGCTCGAACACGCCGCCGAGGAGTCCGCGGCCCACCGCGGCCGACTGGAGGCGCTCGTCGCGGAACTGGACGCCGAGAGCGTGCCGTTCGACCAGATAGAGGGGCTCGTCGAGGCGCAGTACGGCCAGACGAAGCCCGACGATTTCGACGGCGTCCTCTACGACCAGCTCTGCAACGAGGAGACGGCGTACAAGTTCTACGACGACGTGCTGGAGGCCATCGAGGCCTCGGACGCCCAGTTCAGCGTCGACCGCGAGCGACTCGTCGAGACGCTCACACGCATCCGCGAGGAGGAGGCGGAGGGCGTCGAGGAGGTCACCAGACTGATGGAGACCCGCGAATGAGCGACAGCCAGCGGCCGAGACGAAGCGCGACGGACGACCGACGAACGCCCCCACGGAGGCAGCCATGAACACTGCAGACCAGTATCTGAAGGCCATCTACCTCATCCAGGAGCAGGAGAACGGACCCGCGGCGACCGGTCGGCTCGCGGACGCACTCGACGTGAGCCCCGCCAGCGCCAACGAGATGATCGGGAAACTCGAGGGTCGCGGCCTCGCGGACCACGAGAAGTACAAGGGCGTCTCGCTGACCGACGAGGGCATCGTCCGCGCCCGCGACGCGCTGCGGACGTACTGCATCATCGAGCGGTTCCTCGTCGAGGTGCTCGACGTCGAGGAGTTCCGGATGGAGGCCCACCAGCTAGAGAGCGTCATCGACGACACCGTCGCGGAGCGACTCGACACTATCATCGACCGCGAGGGTGAGTGTCCCGACTGCTTCAACCCGGAGGCCGACGTCTGTACGCTGCTCGAAGCGGAGTACCCGCTCGCCGACTCCGAAGCCGCCGACTGACCGATTCGCTCCGCAGCGACTCGTCGTCGACGGTCGTTCCGTTCCGGTTCGTCCTGTTTTCGCTCGGAGGTCACTGTTCATGTTCGCTGACGCCGTACCCTGGGGTATGGGTACTGTCGCCACGCTCGCCATACCGGCCGAGGAGTTCGCGCTCTGGGAGACGCTCGACGCGGTCCCGGACGCGTCGTTCGAGTGCGAGCGCATCGTCGAGTCCGGCGAGAACGTGATGCCGTTGCTGTGGGCGCGTGCGCCGGACGGTGACGCGCTCGAACGTGCGCTACTGGCCGATTCGAGCGCGAACGACGTCTCGCTGCTGAGTGCGTTCGACGACGAGTGGCTCTACCGGATGGAGTGGGTCGACCACATCCAGCTCATCACCCACATGCTGACGAACAGCCACGCGACGATTCTGAGCGCCGTCACCGAGGACAGTCGATGGGTCGTTCGCATCCTGTTTCCCGACCACGACTCGCTCGCGACGGCGAACGAGTTCTGCCACGACCACGGGCTGACGTTCGACCTGCTCTCCATCGTGAAGATGGAAGGTGACCCGTCGGCACGGTACGGACTCACCGGCGCACAGTACGACGCCATCGTCACCGCTCACGAACACGGCTACTTCGCGGTCCCGCGTCGCTGTTCGCTCAAGGAGATCGCTCGCGAGGAGGGTATCTCACACCAGGCGTTCTCCGAACGGCTCCGCCGGGGGCTCGAAGCGCTCGTCGAGGAGACGCTCGTCGTCGGTCAGTCGTCCGAGGTGGCACCCACGGCCCGGCGCTGAGGGTCTGCGACCAGGACGGTCGCCGGGCGTGGACCCGACCGGAATGTTCGTTCGGGAAAGGAACGGCGTGCAGACGCATACGGAGCTCCGTCTGTCCCACCGGGAGGACAGTAAGACCTGCTTACAGGCTCCGTTCGAGCAATCACGGCCGGAAGTCGGACCCTTCGACATCGGTAAACTGTGTTAGCCACCGCGAACGAGGACGGTGCGCTGTGCAATCCTGAACGAGAGCCGATTACAGATACGGATAGCGAACTTTGACGCTGATGAGTTTAGGGTTCGGAAACGCCTCGGTCGTAACGACCGCTCGGTCCGATGCGACACGGGTTCGCCGGGACCCGGTCGGTTTCCACTATCGGGGTCCATCGGCGGGTGGTCGGCGGTGCTCCCTCGGTCCGTTGGCGTCAGCTACTGCTTCGTCGTTCCTGTCGTTTATCAAGTAATGCACCCTTAGCAATGGAGGTAGACGAAAAGAGGGAGAACAATATGAATTACAGGAGCGTTTCGGACCTGGGCGCGTCCGCGCGACAGTTGGCACAGTCCTTACCGGGTGATATCGACCTGGTGGTCGGGATTCCGAGGAGCGGACTCCTCGCGGCGAACCTCCTCTGTCTCCATCTCGACCGGCCGATGACGGACGTCGACGGTCTCTGCGAGGAGCGACTGCTCCAGACCGGCCACCGCTACGACGGGAGCGTGTCGTCGTTCGAGGACATCGACCGCGTACTCGTCCTCGACGACTCGGTCAAGTCCGGGACACAGATGACGGAGACGAAGGCGCGACTGGCCGAGGAGAACTTCTCGTTCGAACTGGAGTACGCCGCGATTTACATCTCGAAGCGCGGCCACAACTTCGTCGACCACTGGGCGGAGGTCGTCGATACGCCGCGCGTGTTCGAGTGGAACCTGATGCACCACCCGATGTTGAAACACTCGTGTATCGACATCGACGGCGTGCTCTGTCGCGACCCGACCGCCGACGAGAACGACGACGGACCGAAGTACCGGGAGTTCATCACCACGGTCGAGCCACAGATCGTCCCCACCGAGCGGGTGGGCTGGCTGGTGACGAACCGGCTGGAGAAGTACCGCCCCGAGACCGAACAGTGGCTCGCAGAACACGGTATCGAGTACGAAGAGCTCGTGATGTGCCAGGCGTCGAGCATGGAGGAGCGCCAGCGACGGGCCGACCACGCCCGGTTCAAGGCCCGTATCTACGACGAGACCGACGCGGAACTGTTCATCGAGAGCGACCCGCACCAGGCGAACGAGATAACGAAGTACGCCAGGAAACCCGTCTTCTGCTACGAGGCCAACGAGATGTTCCGGCCGGGCATGGTCGCCGAGGCGTACACGAAGAGCAACGACTACCTCTCGCGCCTCGCCACCGAACCCGTCACGTTCGTCACGCGGGCGAGTATGTACGTCGCCTCCTGGAGTTACAACACGGTCACGATGGCGGCCCACAAGTACCGAAACCGGTAGGCGAGGTGGTCGGAAAGCGGAGAAATTCCCGCTTCCAGACCGGTTCGCTGCCGAACGACAATCCGTAGCGAGGCTCAGTGTATGGGGGGAAGACCTACAAGTGGCAGGACGAATGGTCAGGTAGCGATTCACACCATGCCATCGATCGTACCACTGTTCCCGGGCATCCCCGGGGGCATCGAAGTGTTCGTCGTCCTGCTCATCATCGTCCTGCTGTTCGGAGCGAACAAGCTCCCGAAACTCGCCCGCTCCTCGGGACAGGCGATGGGCGAGTTCAAGAAGGGACGTGAGGAGATGGAGAACGAACTCCAGGAGATGAAAGGCGACGCAATGGGGACCAACGAGGAGGAGGCGGACACGGAGGAGTCGACCTCCGCTGACACCGCGACCGAGACGAACCAGAACCGCGACACCGACACCGAGACGGCGTAACCCCTTTCTCTCCCGGTTTCTCCGAACCCGAGCGACCGCCCTCCAGCGCCCGATACCACACGCTCCCGCGACTGTCCGCGAGCGACCCGTCCGGCGCGAGCAGTCGCGTGTCGACACGAGCCGACGCGCCGCTCACGTCCGACGGACTCGTTCTCGTCCGTCGTTGACAGGAACACCTTTCCCGGGCCCACGTGTGTTGTGTGGTCATGGTACTCGGACTCCTCCGCAGACACCCCTTCGTCGCGACAGGGCTGGTACTCGGGAGCGCCGTCGCACTGGGCCGGTCGCGCGAGTCGCGTCTCGACCCCGCTGGCTGGACTCCGCCCACGGCTCCAGCCATGAGCGGAGCGCTGGCGGCCAACGACGAACTCGCGGGGCTCGACCCCGTCGTCAGCGTCGGCGGCCCCGAGGACGTCGCGTTCGACGACGACGGACGCCTCTACACGGGCGCGGTCGACGGCCGGGTCTACCGGACGGCCGACCCCGTCGACGACTCGACGACGGACGCCACCGTCGAGGTGTTCGCCCACATCGACGGGCGGCCACTCGGACTGACGTTCGAGGGCGACGGTGACGACCTGCTCGTCGCCGGGGAGGACGCGGGCCTGCTCTCGGTCGCCCCCCACGGCGAGGCGACGGCGCTCGCGACGAGTGCGGGCGGTCAGGAGATCGCGTACGCCGACGACGTCCACGTCGCCGAGGACGGGACGGTGTACTTCACCGACGCGACTGTCCACGAGCGGTTCGAGGACGAACTGTGGGAGCTCCGGGACACGGGCCGACTGCTCGCCTACCACCCCGACACGGGGGAGACGACCGTCGAACTCGACGGACTGGGGTTCGCCAACGGCGTGGTGCCGGGACCGGCGGGCGACTCCCTGCTCGTCACGGAGACGTCCCGGTATCGCGTCACGCGCTACTGGGTGGACGGCGAGCGAGCGGGCGAGGCAGAACCGTTCGCCGAGAACCTCGTCGGTTTCCCGGACAACATCGACGTTGCCGACGACGGGACGTACTGGGTCGCCATCCCGAGTCTCCGCGCGGACGTCCTCGACACGCTCCACCAGTACCCGTGGGTGGTTCGACAGCTCGGGAAGCTCCCCGCCTCGGCGACGGAGATCGACGTCGAGCCGTACGGCCTCGTCCTCCGACTCGACGAGGACGGTGACGTCGTCGAGAGCCTCCACGACCCCGGAGGCGACACGTTCGGCGTCACGTCCGCGACAACACACGACGGAGCGCTCTACCTCGGCTCGCTGTTCGGGTCGAGCGTTCGACGCTACCCGCTGGAGTGAGCGAAGAGACGGCCGAGTGAGGTCCCCCGAGGAGAGCGACGGTCGAGCGGTGGAGACGCCGGACGAGTATATTAGCGCTCGCCGAGCGACAGCGGTTCGACGCGGCCGTCGGCGTAGCGCATTCGGGCGGTCCCGACCGCTTCCGCGACGACCGCTTCGAGTGACTCCGTATCGTCGGACTCGTCCAGTTCCTCGGCAGGAGCGCCGGCGGCGTACCGTCCGGCGAGCGCCGTCGACACCTCCCACTCCAGCGCGCCCTCGCGCCTGTGGGGGGCCTCGGTCGGGTCGTACGCCCGGACCACGAGGCCGTCGACGGCCTCGGGCCAGTCCCGTTCGTCGAGGGCCGCCGCGAACGCCCCGACGACCGGTGCTGCGGTCTCCCGCAAGACCTCCTCCGGGTCGTCCGCGTGGCCGACGTAGCCGAGGAACGCGGTCCGCTCGTCCGCGGCGTCGAACTGTTCGACCTGCAGATTCACCTCGTCGAGCAGTCGGCCGGTCCGCTCGGCGATGGCCGTCACTCGCTCCTCACTCATCGGTCGTCACCGGGTCTCGCCAGTCACCTGTCGGCGTCGATGCTCCCGTCCCGGAGCGGCGTCTGTCGTCTGCGACGGTCATGGGCGGACTGTGGCGGCGGGACAAATCAACCTGACCGTCCGAGTCGCCCCGCGTCCTGCAGTCGTTCACGAACTGCGCAACGCTTTTTCGCGCGAAGCGTCTCAGTCGGTACAGGAATGCCCGACTCGATGAACGAGATGCTCCGGCAGGACATGGAGTGCGAGGGGTTGCTGGAGTGTTTCCACGGTCTCAAGGACCTCGACCGGAACGTGTTCGGCGTGCTCGTGGACGCGTCGGAGCCGCTGACCGTCGACGAGGTCGCAGACAACGTCGACCGGGAGCGGACGACCGCCTACCGCTCCATCCAGCGCCTCCTCGACGCCGGGTTCGTCCAGCGCGAGCAGGTGAACTACGAGGACGGCGGCTACTACCACGTGTTCGAACCGGTCGCCGCCGACGAGGTGGCCGACGACATGCAGCGACTGCTCAACGACTGGTACGCCAAGATGGGCCAGCTCATCCAGGAGTTCAGGACGAAGTACGACGACCCGCCGTCGACGGCCACCGCCGAGAAGTGAGCGCGTCCCTCCTCTCTCTTCTCGCTCCCCTCCACTGATTCCACTGCCGACAGAACGCGATAGCACGGTAGAGACCGATAGCGGAACCACCGGCCGGACTCGTCATCCTTACCCCACCTAGCCACCGACCGGCGTGCAGTGGTAACCGAGTCGGAGGTCGGTCGTGCGTCGAGCGGGTGGCGGTCGGTCGCGACGGTCGCCGGGTGGCAGACCGCCGCGAGCCTCTGTTACTACACCATCTTCGCCGCGACCGGGGTCATCCGGGACGCGTTCTCGCTCTCCGAGTCGCTCGTCGGCGTCTTCCTCACCGCCGCCCTGCTGGGGTACACCGTCGGCCTCTTCCCGAGCGGAGCGGCGGTCGACGGATTCGGCGAGAAACGGACGATGGTCCTCGGCCTCGTCGCGCTCGCCGTCGCGTCGATTTGCGTCTCGCTCGCCCCGTCGTACGGCCTCCTGCTCGGTGCTGGCGCGGTGCTGGGTGCTGCTTACTCGACGGCGATGCCCGCCTCGAACCGCGCCATCGTCGCCAGTTCGCCGCCCGGTCGGCAGGGCCTCGCGATGGGGCTGAAGCAGGTCGGCGTCACCGTCGGGAGCGGTGCGGCGTCGCTCGTCGTCACCGGTGTCGCCGCCGTCGCGGCGTGGCAAGTCGGGTTCTGGGTCGTCGCCGCCCTCGCGGGCGGGTACGCGCTCGGGTTCGTCGCCCTCTACGACGGGTCGGCCGGAACCGGCGAGTTCAGCCTGCCGGACGTATCGGGACTCCGGGCGAACCGCGCCTACGTCCTCCTCGTCGCCGCGGGGCTGTTCCTCGGGGCGTCCGTCTTCTCCATGCTCGGTTACACCGTCCTCTACGTGCAGGACGCGGTGGGTGCGAGCGCCGCCGTCGGCGGCGTCGTCCTCGCGGTGACCCAGGTCACCGGCAGCGTCGGCCGTATCGGTGCCGGGCCCCTCGCCGACCGACTGGGCGGGGCGAAGGGCGCGGCGACCGTCGCGCTGGGACAGATGGCCGTCGCCACGGCGCTGCTCGCCGTCCTCGCCACCGGCGACCGGTCGCTGCCGGTCGTTGTCGCCGTCTTCGTCTGTCTCGGCCTCTCGATGCACGGCGCGACGGGCGTGTTCTACGCCTGTCTCTCGGCGCTCGTCGCCGACGACGACATCGGCGGGGCGACGGCCGGCGGACAGACGGCCATCAACACTGGCGGGCTCGTCGCCCCGCCGCTGTTCGGCCTGCTGGTCGAGACGAGCGGCTACGGACTCGCCTGGGGGCTGCTCGGCGGGACGACGCTGGCGGCGACGGGCCTGCTCCTGGCGGTCAGACTGCGGACGTGAACTGGCCCGCCGACCGATTCCGCTCGGGCGTGACTCGACACGGTAATCCCCCGGCGTGGCGAACCACCGTCCGAGATGGACGACCCGGTCAGAGTGACGGTCGAGACGGACGACGAGGAGCGGTCGATGCGCTGTTACGACGACGAGGGGTCGGTCGGCGTCGACGGAGCCACGTTCCGGTTCGACGTCACCGGCCTGCGAGGTGGCCCGCGTGAGGACGGGGAGGTGAACGACGACACGACGAGTGCAGACGAGGAGAGGAGCGACGACACGGCGGGTGCGGACGAGGAGGCGAGTGCGGGACGGGCGCGCACCGGAACCGGTTCCGACACGGCGACCGACCCGCTCCACCTCGCGCCGCTGGCGGACGTCCCCGAGCGCACGACGCTCCGCTTCGAGGCGCTCGCGGGCCGACGCGGTGTCGAGGGCATCGCACAGCGGCAGGGTGACGCCGTCATCGCGTGGGAGAACTCCTGTCCCCACGAACCCGACGTCCGCCTCGACAAGGGGATGGGCGCGTTCGTCGCCAGTGGCCAGTTGGTCTGTGACAACCACGGTGCGCGCTTCAACTGTGACGACGGCTTCTGCACGCACGGTCCGTGTCGCGGGCAGTCGCTGCGCCCTATCGACGTCGAGGTCCGGGGTGACGAGGTGTTCCTGACCGACGACCGGTTCGAGTCGTGTCGTCGCCCCGGACGGTAGGTAGGCCGCGTTGTTCTCAGAAGGAGTACATTTTCCAAAGTCATATATGGCTGACTCGTGATGGTCCACTCCCCGTAGAAGGGGAACGTGTCAAAGGCAGCAGTTCGCTCGACTCCCGGTAGCCCCGCCCAGGGAGTCAGTTCTCTCGGTTTCTCGCCGAACCCACGCCGGGCCCTCGCCGGACTCCAGCGCCGAGTAGCGGTCGCTCTCTGGGGTTCGTCGGGTCGACCCGACCCGACCTGACCCCGCCCGTCGAGTGACCGACCGGCCGACGACCGACGCTCACGACCCGCATCCCACAATCGGTTCCGGTACCCGGGAATTCAGTACCGACGAGGCCCCGGTTCGGGTATGGACGAGATGCCGCGGTTCGGTCTCGGGACGTACCAGAACGAGGACCACGAGCAGTGCGCCGAGAGCGTCCGGACGGCGCTCGACGTGGGCTACCGTAACGTCGACACCGCCCAGATGTACGACAACGAGGCGGCGGTCGGCGACGGCATCGCTCAGGCGGACGTGGACCGCTCGGAGCTCTTCCTCGCCTCGAAACTCGACACGGACAACTGCGCGCACGACGACGTGCTGGAGACGACCGAGGAGAGCACCGAGCGACTTGACGTGGACACCATCGACCTCATGTACGTCCACTGGCCGATGGACACGTACGACCCCGAGGGGACGCTCTCGGCGCTCGACGAACTCCGCGAGGAGGGCGCCATCGAACACGTCGGCCTGTCGAACTTCACTCCCGACCAGCTCGACGAGGCGAACGACCACCTCGACGCCCCGATCTTCGCCCATCAGGTCGAGATGCATCCCCTGCTCCAGCAGGAGGAACTGCAGGAGTACGCCGTCGAGGACGACCACCTGCTCGTCGCCTACTGTCCCATCGCCCGCGGGAAGGTCGACGAGGTCGAGGAGATGCAGGAGGTCGCGGAGAAACACGACGCGACGCCGGTGCAGGTGAGCATCGCGTGGCTCCTGGCCAAGGAGAACGTCGTGGCCATCCCCAAGGCGACCGGCGAGGAGCACATCCGCGAGAACTACGAGGCGCAGGACCTCGACCTGGACGACGAGGATATCGAGCGCATCGACGGCATCGAGCGCGAGGAGCGACTCGTCGACTTCGACGAGGCGCCCTGGAACCAGGACTGAGGGCCGTTTCACTTGCCGTCGACCGTTCTCACGACCCGGCTCTCAGTCGTCGCTCGTCGGACGGCGCGGCTCCTTCGCCAGCCAGCCGAGTCCCGGGAGGCCGTCGGTGACCCAGAGCGCGATGGTGGACAGCGCCAGCGCCATCCCGACCAGCGTAAACCCGGACGGACTGAAGTTCACGAAGTGTTCGATGAAGTTCGAGTCCATCTGGTAGGGCGGCGGTGGCCGGAGCGGCCACAGGAGGAAGGTGAGGAACGCCGTGTCGAACTGTAACAGCGGCAGGAGCGCGTCACCGAGGAGGTGCGAGTAGTAGCCCACGACGAACGCCCAGGCGGGCACGCGCTGGTCGTACCGGCGGGCGAGCGCGAGCACCACGACGGCGACGAGCGTCGTCGTGATGAGCGAGTGCGCCAGCGAGCGCCCCGACGGGAGGAGGTGGAGCGACCACGCCAGCGGTTTGTCGACGAGGTCTGGGAACTGCGTCCCGATACCGAGCGCGATGGCCGTGACGTCACTCGGCGGCCACGGGCGACCGCGTCCCCGGCGGAGTATCGCGTAGACGAGATAGCCCAGCGCGGCGTGTCCCCATGGCCACATCACCGGCAGTACAGCCACCGCCCGGAAAGAGCCATCGGCTTCCGTGAAGACTGTCACGCGGGAACGGACGTCCCTCCTGACGGTGGTTCGACGGTTCGCGTCCGGCGCGTTCCTCACTCCACCTCGACGGTCGCCTCGTCGAACGCCCCCCGGAACTCGGCGTCGGTGAGCCGTCGCGGGTGGTCCGGGTAGGCGGGAAGCACCCAGTCCGCCCCGACCGCCTCGCGGTACTCCCGGTAGGCGTCGTAGGTGGTCCCGTCGATGGTCACCCGCTCAGTGCCTCGCGACCCGCCGAACACCGCCCAGTCGGTCTCCTTCTCGTGGTTGAACCACAGCGCCATCCCGACGCCTCGCTCTCGGAAGTACGCGAACACGTCGCGTATCCACTCGCCCTTCTTCGCCGGGTCGTGCCCGCTCTCGACCTCCGACGAACAGCCGTACTCCGAGACGAGGACGGGCTTGTCGCTGACGCCGGCGAGTTCGTCGAGCGTCCGGCCGTACACCCGCTCCGGTGACTTCCAGCCACCCCAGTTCGACCAGTTGTAGCCGTGGACGCCACACCAGTCGACGTAGTCGTCGCCGGGGTAGAACGCCGAGAGCGGCGACGAGGTGCGACCGGTGTGGTTGACGGCCCAGACCCACTGGACGTGGCGCTCGGTGAGGTCGCGGGCCATGACGACGTCGTGGACGTGCCGGTACATCGCCGCGTAGTCCGCCGCGGTCGTCCCGCCAGCGGAGTCGTCCCACGGGACCCAGTCGCCGTTCATCTCCGGGGCGAAGTTGAGGTAGAGTCGGCGTTCCGGTCCGTCGTGAGGGCGGAGCCACCGTTCGAGCACGTCAGCCCAGCGGTCGAGCAGTCGGTCGTGGTCCCCAGCGGCGATGTCCTGTGGAATCGTCTCCGGCGTCCCCTCGCGTCCGTCGACGTACGGTTGCCAGATGACGTGCGGGACGTTCCCGTGTTCCCAGATGGAGGTCAACACGGACTCGGCGAAACCGAGCAGGTCCTCGCGGGACGCCCCCACGTCGACGTACACCGCGACGACCGCGTTCTGTCCCCCCTGCCAGCGTTCGAGGGCCGACAGCGCCGAGACGTTCAGCGTCTGTGGACTCGTTCCGAGCAGGAGGTCACCGTCCCGTGGTTCGAACGACCGTGGCGGTGTCTCCGTCGGTTGCCTCTCCTCGGTCGTCGACTGTTCCGTCGCCTCCGTCGCCTCCGTCGCCGACGGCGTCGTGGACGGACCCGTCGTGTTCCCTCCCTCGTCCTCGTCTCGCGGCCGCGACAGCGCGTCGCCGAGGTGGGCACCGCCCACCAGCACGCCGAGCACGCCGCCCCCGAGACTGAGGAACGTCCGCCTATCCATACTGTTCGGTCCGACGTGTAGGGGGATTGTTATGGCCGAGATAGCCCGGAGTATTCGACCGATAACCGTCCACAGGGCTCGTTATTCCGAGGATATCCGCAGAGCAGGGTGGAGTAACCTCGGGCTGATTACCATACATCATCAGGCGAGAAATAAAAACTGAGCGTAACAAAGCCGCTGACTATCGAGACTCTCACTAGATGTGGGGATTCCATCAGCGTGCAGTCGACCGTCTCCCGACGGTTCCCGGTGTCGTCACCGAACAGCAGCCGTCGAAGCGGACGCGCTCGGTCGCCACCGGGCGTGCCGGACCTCGCCGTGGGGAGAACGGCGGGCGCCTCCGCGGGGGTGACGGATGACCGGTGAACGAGTGCGTGAGTACGCCAGGCCGGGCGTCGTATCGGGAGTAGCTCTGGTGCTGAGCTCGGCTCTCGTCGGCGGGTACCTCCTCCCGTCGTGGCTACTGCTGAGCTGTGGTGCGATCACGCTCGTCGTCGGCGCGGTGCTGCTCGCCTCCCGGCGGTGGGGCCCGACGTTCGACCGCGTGTTCGGCCTCCGCGTACCGCTGTGGCTCTGTGGGGCGGGCGGCATCGTGGTCGTCCTCTCGACGGTGCTGCACGACGCGCACGCGTTGACGGTCGACAGCGCGTTCTGGGTCGTCGTCGTCGGCGTCTCGGCGTCGACGGTGCTGACGACGCTCGCCTTCCAGCGAGCGGCCGCCTCGGGCACGGGTCCGCGGCTCCCGCTGTGGGTCGGCGTCGTGAGTATCGCCGCCGTCGGCGTGGTCGCGTGGCTGACGAGTTCGACCGGAGCGGTGTTCGCCGCCGTCTTCTTCGCCTCGTTCGCGACGTTCTTCCTCTACCTCTGGTTCGTCGTGCCCCTCGCCGTCTACCAGCACCGGTCTGAGCAGGCGACGCTCGGCCCGACCGAGTCGCTGCCAACCGTCTCGGTCCTCGTCCCGGCCTACAACGAGGAGGGGTACGTGGGACGCTGTATCGACCACCTGCTGGACTCCGACTACCCGGCGGAGAAGTTCGAGGTGCTGGTCGTCGACGACGGGAGCACCGACGGGACGTTCGAGGAGGCACGCGCCTACGCGGGCGGCCAGGTCACCGTCCACAGCACGGTCAACGAGGGGAAGCACGCGGCGCTGAACTACGGCCTCGAACGCACCGACGGCGACATCGTCGTCGTGGTGGACGCCGACAGCTTCGTCCAGGAGGACGCGCTCTCGTCGGCCGTCGCGACGTTCCAGGACGAGGAGGTCGGGGGGGTCGCGAGCGACGTTCGGGTCGTCAACCGCCGGAACGGCGTCAGCCGCATCCAGACGCTGGAGTACATCCTCGGCATCAACACGTTCCGTCGCGCGTTCGACTTCTTCGGAGCCATCCCGGTCGTTCCGGGCTGTCTCGGCGCGTTCCGTCGCGAGGCCCTCGTCGAGGCTGGCGGGTACGACGGGGACACGCTCACCGAGGACTTCGACCTCACCATCAAGGTGTTGCGGGCTGGCTGGACGGTCAAACACACGACGGCGAAGGTGTGGACCGAAGCGCCGTACTCGTGGCGCGACCTCTACCGCCAGCGCCTCCGCTGGAACCGCGGCAACCTGGAGGTGCTCTGGAAACACCGCGACGTGTTCGTCTCTGACGACACTCGCTACCTCCACCGGTTCGTCTTCCCGTTCTACGTGTTGACGATGCTGCTCGCCCCGCTCGTCGGCGTCCTGATGCTCGTCGCGGTCACGGTCGGCCTGCTGAGCGGGAACGGGAGCGAGATCGCCGGGATGCTCGCGTTCTTCGCGTTCGTCGGCAGCCTGGTGACGGTGCTGGCGCTCCGCCTCGAAGGCGAGAGCCTCCGCCTCGTCCCGTACGCCCTCCCGCTGGTCGTCGCCTACCCGCTGTTCCAGGCGGTGGTCATCGCGATGAGCGCCGTCTACACGCTCTCTGACACCGACCGGGACTGGGCGAGCGTGAAGCGCATGGCACAGGACCAGACCGCCGACCGCGCCTGAGTCCCGTACCCGACGACGCTGGCCCGATTCGCACCGTCGCTGACTCCGCCGCTTCTCACCGTTCAGTCCTCGCGCTACTCGTCTCCGCCCGCGCCGGTCGCGGTTTCACCCTCCACCGCTTCTCCGTCGGTCTCGTCACGCTGGCCCTCCTCGTTCTCGTTCGGGTGGTCGTTCGAGCGGACGTCCCCCGCGAGGAACGCTCGCAACGCGTCGGTGAAGAAGTCGGGTGCGTCGAGGTTCGACACGTGGCCCGCCTCCGGAACTACTCGAACGCGGACGTCCGGGAGTTCCTCGCCCAGTCGCTCGGCGTGCTGCCGGACGGTCGCCGTCTCGTTCTCGCCGTACAGGACTAGCGTCGGTACGGTGATGGCACGGAGGTCGACGACGGCCTCGTCGAACGACGCGACGGCGCGGACGACCTTCGCGAACTCGTCGGCCGTCATCGTCGGTCCCTCGTCACGGAGTCGCCGGACGTTCTCGTAGTCGCCGCTGACGCCCCGCTGGAACCGTTCCTGGAGCCACACCATCGCCCGCTCGACGCGCTCGTAGCCCAGCAGCCGGACCGGCGGGACGGTGGCCCGCAACGCGACGGACCGCTGGAGCCAGTCGCCACGGGAGAGCACCTCGGGCGTGAACGTGTCCGCGAGGACGAGGCCCGATAGCGCCTCGGGGTATCGCGTCGCGTACGCCTGGGCGATACAGCCGCCCATCGAGAGCCCACAGACGACGGGTCGGTCGAGTCCCAGCCCGTCGACGAGCGCCGCCAGGTCGTCGGCGAACAGGTCGATGGAGTACGAGTTTCGAGGGGAGCCACCGGTCCGACCGTGTCCCCGGACGTCGTACGCGACGGTCGTGTACTCGTCGCTCAGCGCGTCGAGTTGCGGTGCCCACTGACGGGCGTCGACGATCGCCCCGTGGACGAAGACGACGGCGGGGCCGCTCCCCCGTCGCTCGTAGTACGTCTCGACGCCATTCGTCCGTATCGTCGCCATCCGAAGGAGTAGGTCTCCGACGGGGATAACCCTCTTCGGTAGTGTTGTGTGGTGTCTCCGGGGGTCGCGGGGTCTTCGGTGGACCAGCGGAGCGAGGTGGCGCATCAGCCGCTCCCGGACCCGGAGCCGCGGGCGAGCGCGTCCGCTCACGGCTTCGGGTCGGGGTCGATTCGGGGTCGAGAAGAGAGACTGGCTATCGCAGCGAGGGTCGACCGCGGCTGCTCACTCGTACACTTCCCAGCCGTCGTCGGTCTGTCGGGCCGTCCCGTCGGCGACGTGCTGGCCGAGTTCGCCGACCGTCATGAAGCGGACGTCGCCGTAGCCCTTCACGTACTGGAGGAACTCGCGGAGCTGTTCGAGGCGCTCGGGCGTGTCGAAGTCCTGGTAGTGGAGCATCTGCACGTAGAGCCCCTCGTCCTCGATGGCCCAGTCGAAGCGCTGTTCGAGCGTCGCGGGGTCGTGGAACTCCCCGGTCGTCCAGTTGGCGACGAACCCGCCGTCGTTGGGGACGTGGACGAGGCCGCCCTGCTGGAACACCTCCGAGGTGCCGTAGTAGTCGGCGGTGAACCAGCCTGCGCCGGAGACGGTGGTGTAACCTTCCG
This sequence comes from Halomarina salina, assembly GCF_023074835.1. Classification (NCBI taxonomy): domain Archaea; kingdom Methanobacteriati; phylum Methanobacteriota; class Halobacteria; order Halobacteriales; family Natronomonadaceae; genus Halomarina; species Halomarina salina. The sequence goes on along the minus strand of NZ_JALLGW010000002.1, from coordinate 186,157 downwards.
CGCTGAGGGCGTCGACCGTCGCCTCGTCGTAGGAGTCCATCGGCGGGACGAACGTCGTCGGCCGCTCGCCGACGCAGTCGGTCAGCGTCCGCGTGCCGTCCTCGACGAACTCGCGCTGCGTCGTCGGGTCGAGGCCGCCGAACTCGCTCCCGCCGTGGAAGTCGGTACGTTTCTCGTGCGTGTAGCCGTGGAGCGAGAACTCGAAGATGTCGGGGTTCTCGCGCGCTCGCTCGCGGAGGTACGTGCAGACGTCGCTCTCGGTGATGCTGTGTTCGCCGTTCACCTGCGGGATGACCCCGAGGGTGACGGGGACGCCCTCGTCGACGAACGTCTGGTCGACGGCGCGCATCGTCTCGCTCCGGTAGTACGGCTGGATGTCGTCGTTCCGGAAGACGACGATACCGTCGTACTCGGTCCAGGTCTTCGGCTCCTCGGCGGTCGTCGCGGGCGACTCGGTCGCCGCGCCGCCGTCGGTCCCGTCGCCCGCGGCCCCGCCGCCGGACCGAGACCCGTCGGTCGTCGGTGCGGTGGTCGTCACGTCACCGACCACCCCGCCACCGGTCGGGCCGCTGGCGTCGCCCACGCCCCCGCCGTCGGCCCCACCGGGCATCACCAGGACGCCGGTGGCGAACCCGGCGAGCGCGAGGACGAGGACGCTGCCGACCAGCGTCCACGCAACCGCCCGACTCGTCGACCAGTTCCCCCAGCTGGGGCTGGTGTCGTCGCTCCCCCCACGAGATGACCGCTCGCGTTGCATACGGTATGGATGAATCTACTGACAGATTGTTAATCTCTCTTTTTAGATAGTCACGGTAGAGAGGTACATCGTTTCCTGCTCGGCGGCGGCCCGTGGAGCAATCGTCCCCCGTAGCGTCGTGGAGTCGGCGTCGGTAGCGGAGCGGTTACCCGTACCGGGGTCGGAGACGGCGCTCTCCGGCGGGCTGAACCGACGGTTATCGACTCGCTTCTCGGCCGAACGGGCCACGGCGGGAGTCGAGACGTGGCCATCCGACCTCAGCGGACGCTCCCGCCGCCCAGCACGTTCCGCGTTCGCGGCAGGACGCCCAGCAGGGGGAGCGGGTCGGAGAGCGACAGGAACTCCTCGCGGGTCGTGAAGAAGGAAGCAAGGAAGGGGAAGAGCGCCGAGTAGCGCCCCTCCCGGAAGTTCTCCCGGAGCCAGAGCAGGTCCGTGTAGAACAGCTTTCGCTGGCGGACGTCGGTGCGATAGCCGACGTCTGGCGGTATCTCGGGCGTCTCGCCGCGGAGTTGCTGGAGGTGGTACCACGGCACGTCGACGCCGCTGTTGATGGTCAGCGCGAGCGACCCCCAGTACCGTCCGTTCACTTCGAGGAGGTAGAAGTCCCCGTCGGCCGTCTTCATCCACTCGACGTGGAGCGGTCCCGTCCAGCCGAGCATCTCGACGACGCGCTCCGTGTAGCGTCGCATCCGCGGTTCCCAGGTCCCGCGCCGGACCGCGCCGATGCCGCCGGAGGGCGGGTAGACGCGGTACTTCTCGTGCTGGAAGTGGGTGAGGAGGTCGCCGTCGTGGGCCAGTCCGACCGTCGCCATCGTCTCCACGCCGTCGACGTACTCCTGAACGAGCGGCGGGTGGGCCTCGAACGCCTCGCTGTCGCCGACGAGGTGGCGGTACCGCTCGACAAGGTCCTCGTCGACCCCGACGTAGTTCGACCCCGAGAGCCGACTGGAGTGTCCCCGGTCGCCCGTGTGGGTCGTCGTCCGTCGGGGTTTGACGACGACCGCCGTCGTTCGCTCCTCGGCGACTCGGTCGACGTCGTCGACCGAGTCGGGTGCCCACGTCGCCGGTGTCGGCACGTCGACGTCCTCGGCGGCCTCGAACAGTCGGCCCTTGTCGTTCGCGTCGAGGTGCGTCTCCCAGTCTTCGACGCCGATGGGCGTCCCCGTCTCCGACAGTCGTGCCTTGTGACGGGCCAGCACCGTCGTCACGAGGTCGGTCACTGCGAACACGCCGTCGTAGTCGTGGCGCTGGAGGTGGTCGTACAGGTCGTCGACGAACGCGGCCTGGTCCGCGCGTTCGTTCGGGTGGACGTACGACGCGTCGGTGAACTTCGAGAGCATCCCCGGGAGGTATCGCGTGTTCCCTCCCGCAGTGACGCTCACACCCTTCTTGGCGAGCGTCCTGCTCAGCGCGAGCGAGTTCTGTGCCTGACTGTCCAGCACGAGTACGGAGGACTGTGGCGGTGTTCCCATCTGGCGAAGGGGTTGCCCCCACCGCTGGAAAAAGGCGACCGGTGGTTGCACCCCGCAGTCGTCAGTTTCGCCGTCCGAAACGCCGTCGTACACCGGTCCCGGTCGGTGACGCTCCCGCGACGCTCACCGTCGGGCGACGACGTGGTAGACGCCCGCCCGATTGTAGTCCGGCGGACCGAACCGGGTGAGGGCGAACCCGCTGTCTTCGAGGAACGACTCGACCGCGTCGGCCGACGTTTCGTACCGCGCGGACTTCTCGACGTGGAGTTCGGCGTAGATGCGTTCGACGCCGTCGAGGACGTTCCCCAGCCCCCGGAGCACGTCGAGTTCCGCGCCCTGTACGTCCAGCTTTAGCACGTCGGGCGGTGGCGTTCCCGACCCGACGAGCGTGTCGCCGCGGCGGCCGGGAACACTGACGCTCGTCCTGTCGGTCGCTCCCGTCCTGGTCGGCTCACTCGGTGCGAGGTAGTGGTGGCCGCTCCCCGGTTCGACGGGGCCGCGCCGGAGCGTGACCGTCCCGTCGCGGTCGGTCAGCGCGGCGGCTTCGACCGTCCAGCGCGTCTCGGGTGCGTTCGCGTCGAGGTTCGCGACCAGTCGCGCCCGGTTCGTCGGTTCCGGCTCGAACGCGACGACGTGGCCGTTCGCGAGGCGGTCGGCCGCGAGGCAAGCGTACGTCCCCACGCAGGCACCCACGTCCCAGACGGTCTCCGTGCCGTCGAGGCCCGCGACGAACGCCTCGACGACCTCCCGTTCGCCCAGCAGCGTCGCCGCCCGGAGGTACTCGGTCTTCGTCGTCGTCCTGAAGGTGGCCGTCGCGTCGCCGACGCTGGTGTGGTGCCGCCAGCGCCCGGCGGCCAGTTTCGCCTGCCAGTAGAGCCACGACACCACGGCGTCGACGCCGAGGCGGCGACTCGCGTGCCAGAGGCGTTCGGTCGCCTGCATCAGTCGGACTCGCTCGACGCCCGCCCCTGCGACCCGCCGTTCGTCACCGACCCGAGTCGGCCAGCGAGGCTGTAGGCGGACTTCGCGAGCGCCATGCCCGGCCCGCTGGACTCGACCCGGTAGTAGGGTACCAGTCGCCCGCCGAACTTCGACTTGTACTCGCAGAGCCGCGCCGTGTTCGCGCCGAAGAGGTCGTACTGCTCGACCGTGTCGTGGTCGACGAGGTCCTGCAGTATCTCCCAGTGGAGGAGGCTGTTCGTCGTCGCGCCGTCGTAGGTGTGGCGGACGCCGCCCTGCCAGAAGTACGCGGTGTCGTCGCCGTAGAGGGCGACGATTCCGCCCAGGTACTCGTCGTCCGGACCGCGGGCGACGTAGACCTGCGCCCGGTCGCGGAGTTCGACGACCAGGTCCCTGACGAACCGCCACGGCAGGGAGTACTCCCGCCCCTGTTCGGCGTACCGCTCGACGCAGTCCTCGTAGACGCAGCGCGCGCCGTTGACGCCCTCGGTCTGGACGGTGATGGGCTTCTCCGCGGCGTCGTCTATCTCGCGTCGCAGGCTCCGACTGAACCCGCTTCGCACCTCGTCGGTCGTGACTCCGTCGAGGTCGAGGCGGTAGGTGAACTGCGTCGCCACGTCGAACCCGTGCCACCGGAACGGTCGCGGGTCGGCGTGTTCGGGGAGGCAGACGACGCGCAGCAGCGAGAACGGGGCGTCGTCGTCGAGTCCGTCGACGACCGCCTCTGTGAACGTCCGGTTGAGTCGCTCGCGCTTGCGCTGTTTGGGACTCGCCGGGAGCAGCATCGGTCCCTGGTGCGGGATGCCGAGGCCGGGCGGCGGGGACACCGCGACCGACCCGACTGGGTGCTCGCGCCGGTAGACGGGGAGCATCCCCACCAGCCGGTCTCCCTTGTGGCCGACGAACAGTCGCAGGTCACCGTCTACGTGGCGGTCGACGACGCGGAGCGTCTCGGGCCGGTGGAAGACGCTGACGCCCCCGTCCGGGACCTCCTCCTCCCACTCGTCGACCGAGATGGTGCTGACGTCCATAGCTGTCAACAGAGTGTCCCAACGGTCGCATTGTAGTGGTGAGGCTACAGCCAGAAATCGGGGGCTACGGTCGGCAGCGCGTCGAGAAACTGGTCCGACACCGTTTCACGACTGCAGGGACGGGGAGGGGCCGTCCTCGGTCGTCGTCAGTCGCTCCAGCGTCTCCGCATCCTCCTGCAGGTACTCGTACAGGTCCCCCGGCGGACCGACCCACGCGCCCATCTCCAGGGCGCGTTCGACCAGTGCGCGGTAGAGTCGGCCGTAGTACGGGAACGCCGTCTCGCTGAAACAGCGCTGGTGCCAGTCGACGGTCATCACCGCGCCGTTGTCGCGGGCCTCCGCCAGCAGGCGTTCGCACTCCCGCCAGGCGCGTTCGGGGTTGTTCGAGACGTCCGGCAGCGCGATGTCCATCAGCGTCAGCGGGAAGACGAGGAAGTCGTCGAACGGTCGACGGACGCCGTAGCCGTGGTCGAACCCGTACGACTGGCTGGCACCGAGCGTCGTGTCGTAGCCGAGGCCGACGTCGGCGTGACGGTGCCACGTCTCCGGGACGTCGAGGTTGAGGTAGTGCTGGCGACCGCCCCGTATCTCGTGGTCGACGACCGACTCCACGACCCCCTTCTCGTAGCGCAGGCGGTCGGTGTCCCGGTAGGAGTCGTACGAGCCGTGGAGCCCGACCTCCCAGCCGCCGGCGTCGAGCTGGCGGACGGTGTCGGCGACGGCAGGTGATTGAACGTCGTAGCGCCCGCGGTAGAGCAGCCAGTTGCGCGGCTTCACCCACTCGCGGGGCGGGAGCTCCGCGAACAGGTCCTTCTCGACGAGGACGTTGAACGACGACCGGACGCCGAGCGACGCTTCGAGGTCCACGATGGTGTCGAACTGCCAGTAGCTCTCGCGTTGCGGGTGGAGGGTGCGGAGCCGGGACGGGTCGCGATTCCGGAGGGCGTAGTAGAGGCCGCGGTAGCCCTCGGTGAGCCGGTCGACGTCGTGGGTGAGACAGAGCGCGAACGTGTAGTCGTCCAGGTCGTCGAGACCGCTCGGCTCGCCCAGATTCTGCTCGCCGTCACCTCGGTTCGGGGCGTCCGTCACGACCGACACCCCTCGTCGACGACCAGACTCACCATGTGTTCGGTCACGTCGACCTTCTCGGCGAGCAGTCTCGTCCGTCGGCGCTGCCACCTCGCTCGCGTCTCCGGGTCGTCGAGGAACCGATCGACCGTGTCGAGTGCGTCGTCCTCGTCGGCCGTCGAGTAGAGCAGGCCGTACCGGTTCTGGAGTTCGCGGAAGTTGCTCATGTCGTCGGCGCTCCCGGCGTACGAACTCGCCCGCACCGCTGGCGTGCCGAGCAGGGCGGCCTCGGTGGCGACGGTCCCCGAGTCGCCGACGTAGAGGTCCGCCCCCGCGAGGAGGTGGTGGAGGGCGTCGGGCGGGACGGGGAGACGGTGCCGACGGAACGCCGGCGGCAGCGGCGACTCGCTGGTGACGTACACCTCACCGTGTTCGCGGAGGCGGCCGACGAGCGTCCGCTTGGCCTCCGGCGAGAGGCCGTGGTGGGCGACGTCGTGGTGGGCCCCCCACGAGACGAACCGGACGACGGAGTACGGTTCGTTCGGGTCGACCCCGTAGGCCTCCAGGTCCACCTCGTCCGGGTCGAACCGGTTGGGGTGGAGGTACGCGAGTTCGTGGTAGCCGTCGTAGCGGACCTGCTTCTCGCCGAGCGAGCGGCCGAACCCCGACGGCGTGCAGACGACGTCCGCGAACGGGTGGGTGAGCCATCCGGCGACACGCGACGCCTCGCTATCGTTGTAGACGACGCTCCGGCAGTCGAGCACCGAGGAGACGTGCGCCACCGCCGGGTTCAGGACGCCGACGACCACGTCGGGGTCGAACCGGCGCGCGACGCCGAGCAGGCGGCGTTCTCGCGTCAGCCACTCGCGGGCGATGCCGAGCGCGCCGTCCCCCATCGTCGAGAGCGGTCGGTGGTCGATGCCGTAGGCGTGGAGCAGTTCCTGCGTGCACTCCTTGTCCCGCGAGGTGACGAGCGTCCGGTGGCCTCGCGCCTCGAGTGCGTCGATAGCGTGACGGAACAGGTGGACGTGCGCCGGGTGCCCCACGTCGAACAGGACCCGAACCGGGTCGGTCCCCCGTCGGCGACCTGCCTCTCGTCTGTGTGCGGTCGTGGACGCGGACGCCCGTCGCCGGTCCGGCGACGGCGCATCGTCCATGGTCGCCGGGCCGCGCCGTGCCCGGAACGACTCACGCATTGATGGTCACCTCCAGGTTCCGGTTCGCCCGCTTGTCGAGTTCCATCGCCAGACCGACCAGCACGAGGCCGACGACGCTCAACAGCAGCGACGTGGCCTGCCACGGGACGGTTGCGAGGACGAACAGGAGGCTCTGGAGCACCAGTAGTCCACCCAGTCCGTAGCAGACGACGAGCGGGTGGAACTGGTCCTGGACGTACTTGACGCGCAGGCGCCAGACGAAGTTGCGGAACAGCATCCACGAGACGCGAACGATGTACTGCGGGTAGGTGATGCTGCTCTCCTCGTCGCCGTACACCGCGGGCACCGGGACGTCGGCGACTCGCATCCCGTGGACGTTCAGCTTCACGAGCAGGTCGTTGCAGTAGCCGTAATACTCGTACATCGAGTCGACGTCGACCGTCTCCAGCGCGGGCAGCGAGATGGCGGTGTAGCCGTTCTGCGGGTCCGAGAGCCGCCAGTAGCCGCTCGTGATACGGGTGAGCCCCGACAGCAGCTGGTTGCCGAACAGACGCCAGCGCGACATCCCCTCGCTGTGACCCGACGAGTAGAGCCGGTTCGCCTTCGTGTACTCGGCGTAGCCGCTGACGATGGGGTTGACGAGGTCCGTCAGGTAGTCCGGGTCCATCTGACCGTCGCCGCCCATCACGACGGTGACGTCCATCCGGTCTGCGAGCGCGCGTTTGTAGCCCGTCTTGATGGCCCCGCCGACCCCGCGGTTCTCCTCGTGACGAATCGGGACGACGCGCCCGACGTCCGGCGGCGTCGACTCGTCGGTCCGACCGACCGTTATCGCCTCCGGGTCGGCGTAGTCGGTGACGACCGACCAGGTGTCGTCGGTCGAGCGGTCGTCGACGACGTAGATCCGGTCGACGAACGGCGGCATCGTCTCGACGACGCCCCCGACGAACTGCTCCTCGTTGTACGCCGGGACGACGACGCCGATGGACTTCTCGTACAGCGTCATCGCCCCTCGCCGTCCCGAAGCGGAACCCGACGGACGGTGGCGGGGTGGAGCTGTGGCTCGATTCGGTCCTCGAACGCGGTGTGAGTTGGATTCGGCATCATGAGTGTCGGAGTGGTTCGACCCCCGACCACGCCCTCGGCGGCGCATCGGTCGGTCGACCGGGACGGCTGTGTCGGCCGTCGATATGACGGTTCGGTGGTAAGTAATGTGGAGCGTGCATCGGCTCCGCGCTGGTCGGTCGACTGCCACAGTCGGACCCGCTCGACTGCCGTGGGAGAGCGTGTCCGGGGTGTTGCGGGTGACCGGAGTCGGTCGGTCCGTTTCCGGCACTTCGAGGGTCGAGAGGCCTGGCCCCGCTGGTGAAATCCGACCGTACTCCGCGTCACTGCTCGATTTACTACGTACTCCGTCGCCCACCCACGACGTGTTTCGGCTGACGGGTTCGAGGGCAACCGGTCCGAACGGCCGCGAGAAGGCCGAACTGGGCGAGTCGCATCGACGGTGCCGACGGTAGTCTCGTCACACGCACGCGCTCCCCGTCCGGACGTAGCGGTCGCGGTGAAGGGTCGCCCCCACGGACAGTCCGGGCTTCCGAGTAAATGTCGGGAACCTGTCAACACGTGGCTAACAAAGCCCCGTCCGACCGCTCGTCGGGACAGCTACGAGGCGATTCAGACATGCACGAAACGATGACTGGACCAGAGAGACGTAGTCGGTGTCGAATCCCGGTTGCCGCGAGGGCCGGCGCATGAGCGATGGACGACGCGAGGGGGAGGAGGGCGTGCCGTCGCGGGCCTTCGTCCTCGGCCTCGACGGCGTGCCGTGGTACCTCGTCGAACGGTGGACCGACGCGGGAGAGCTTCCGAACTTCCAGCGTCTCGTCGACGAGGGGGCGTCGGGAGCGCTGGAGAGTTCGAAACCGGCGAACACGCCCGTCGCGTGGCCGTCCATCGCCACCGGAACCTCGCCGGACAGTCACGGACTCTACGAGTTCTACAAACTCCGGTCGAACCACTCGAAGCGAGCGTACAACCGGACCGACCTCGTGGGGCCGGCGCTCTGGGACGTCCTCTCGCCGGCCGTCGTCGGGAACGTCCCGATGACGTACCCGCCGGGGGACGTCGACGGGACGATGGTCTCCGGGATGATGACGCCGAGCGTCGACGAGACGTTCACGCACCCGCCCGAGTTCCGGGAGACGCTCCTCGACCGCATCGAGGACTACCGCATCGAACTGAACTGGACCGAGTACGCCGACGCGGACGAGCGACTCCGCGAGGACCTCGACTCGCTCGTCCGGACGCGCCGCGAACTGATGCGACTGCTGATGGAGCGGGAGGACTGGCGACTCTTCTTCTTCGTCTACACCGAACCCGACCGCCTCCAGCACCGCGTCTGGGACGACGAGGCGTTGCTGGAGCACTACCGCTACCTCGACGACGTCCTGGGCGAGGTGATGGCGTACTGCGAGGAGCGCGACAGCACCCTGTTCGTCGTCTCCGACCACGGCTTCGGCCCGGTGTCGAAGACGGTGTTCGTCAATCGGGTGCTGGCCGACGCGGGCCTCCTCACGAAACGGTCCCAATCCAGCAGTCAGTCGCTGCTCTCGTCGTTCGGCATCACGCGCGAACGGGTGCTCGACACCGCGTCGTCGACCGGACTCGACGTCCACGCACTGGCGAAGAGACTCCCGCGCGGCGTGGTCGACTCGGTGGCGAAGCAGATGCCGGGGAGCCACGGCCTCTACGACGTCGACTACGGCGAGACGAAGGCGTTCCTCCACGGCCTCGGGAGCGTCTACGTCAACGACACCCGCCGGTTCGACGACGGCATCGTCCCGCCCGCGGAGGTGGAGGCGGTGAAGGAGTCGGTGAAGACGCTCCTCGCCGACCTCACCGCACCGGGGTCCGACGACCCGGTGCTCGACGTCTACGACGGCGCGGAGGTGTTCCCCGACGACCCGGACTCCCCGGACCTCACCGTCCAGCCCCGCGGCGAGTACACGGTGAGCACGCGCCTCGCCGACGGCGTGTTCGGCGACTCGACGAAGGTGGTCGCGAACCACCGCCCCGAGGGTCTGTTCATGGCCTGGGGACCGCACGTCGAGGCCGGGAGCACGCCGCGGGACGCGTCGGTGGTCGACGTCGCTCCCACCCTGTTGCACAGCGTCGGCGAGGCGATTCCCGAGCGGACCGACGGCCGCGTCCTCTCGGAGCTGTTCGCCCCCGAGACCCCACCGGCCGAGCGGTCACCGCGCGTCCGCGACGAGACCGACCGGCAAGCCGTCGCCGCGGGGGACGACGCGGACGACGCGCACGAGACCGACTCCGACGAGTTCGACGACGTCGAGGAGCGCCTCCGCGGCCTCGGCTACGTCGACTGACGCCACCACCTAGTTATGACGACACACGCTACTTCCATCCGACACGGACTGACGAACTGGACGACCGACCGCGACACGGCGCTGCTGGCGAAACTCGCCCTTGCCCTGGGCTTCTTCGTCCTCGCCGGTGGCATCCTGGCGGCGTATCGCCACCCCGCCGAAGGCTCCGAACTCTCCATCTACGCGGCGACGCCGCTCGCGTTCTGGGCGGCGCTGGCGTTCTCGTTACTCGTCGCGCTGGTCCTCTCGTTGCTCCCAACCGTTCCGTCGTGGATACGGGCGACTGCGCTCGGACTCGGCGTGGTGAGCGGGGCGGCGCTCGTCGGCCTCCCGCTCGTCCGGGGGTACTACTTCTTCGGCGCGGGCGACTCGCTCACCCACCTCGGCTGGGTGAAGGACATGGTCGCGGGCCGACTCGACCCGCTCGGGTTCATGTACCCCGCGACCCACCTGCTCGCGGTGTTCCTCGGCGAGGCCGCCGGCATCTCGGCCCGGCGGGCCATCCTGCTGATGGTGTTCGCCTACGCGCTGGTGCCGTTCGTCTTCGTCCCCCTCTGCATGCGCCAGTTCACCGACCTGCGCTGGGCTGTCCCGGTCGGCCTGTTCAGCGCGCTGCTGTTACTCCCCATCAACAACGTCAGCGTCCACCTGATGGCCCACCCGACGACGCAGGCCATCCTGTTCGCCCCGTTCGTCCTGTACCTGCTGTTCCGGTACCTCCGGCTCCCCGTCGCCGACCGACCGCTGTGGGGGCGGGCGAGCGCGTGGGGGGTGCCGCTGGTGCTCGCCACCACCTCGTTCCTGTTCGTCCACCCGCAGCAGGCCGTCAGCCTGCTGCTGGTGTTCCTCACCGTCGCGTTCGTCACGGCCGTCCTCCGGCGGGTCGACCACGAGCGCGGGTTCCACGTCAACCCGCCGTACGCACAGACGCTCCTGTTCGGGGCGCTCGTGCTGTTCTGGCTGCCGCGCCACGTCCGGGCGACGGGCGCGGTGGAGGCCGTCGTCGGGCAGGTCCTGTCCGGAGAGGGCGACGCCGGCGGCACCGTCACCCACCAGAGCACCTCGCTCGCGCAGGTCGGCGGCAGCATCGAGGAGCTGTTCCTGAAGCTGTTCCTCGTGACGTTCGTCTACGTCGTGCTGGCCGCCGCCCTCGCGCTCGTCAGCTTCCGCGGCTGGCGCTCGACCGACAGCGCCGGCGAGTCGTTCGTCCAGTACCTCACGCTCGCGGGCGTCCCGCTCGGCGCGCTGTTCCTCCTCTACTTCCTCTCGGGGGTGACCCGACAGCACTACCGCCAGATCGGGTTCATCGTCATGCTCGTCACCATCCTCGGGGCCGTCGCCATCGTGCGCGGCGCGTCGTACCTCTCGAACCGCTACTCGACGCGCACCGTCACCGCCGGTCTGGGCGTCGGTCTGGCTGTGGCGCTCGTCCTGTCGGCCGCCGTGCTCTACCCCTCGCCGTACATGTTCCAGCCGACCGAGGGGGTGAGCGAGGCCGAACTCGAGGGCTACGCGTACTCGTTCGACCACGGTGCCGACCACCCGTACCTCGGCGTTCGCGGCGGCCCCGACCGGGCCATCGACGCGCTGTACGGCACCGTCGGGCGGACGACGGGCGAGTCCCCGACGGTCGGCGAGGGGGTGACGCCGGACGTCTTCAACAGCGGTGCGTACGCGGCCTACTACCAGGAGGACCAGTACCTGGTCGTGACGACGGGCGACGTCCAGCGTGAACGCGACCTCTGGGGGGGACTGCGGTACACCGTCGACGGGTTCGAACGACTGGAGGAGCACCCCGGCGTGAACCGCGTCTACTCGAACGGCGACCTCGCGACGTACCTCGTCAGGGACCGGCCCGTCTCCGAGGCGTCCGACCGGGCGGAACGCCACCACCGGTCGGCAGGCGGTCGCTCCGTCGGCGTGCCGAGGGCCGCGATGCCATGACGAACGCGTCCCGGCGACGCCTGCTGCGTGCCGGGGGCGTCGCCGCCGTCTCCACCCTCGCCGGGTGTTCCGGGCTGTTCGACTCGACGCGAGAACGTGACCGCATCCGGGACGTCGACGTGACCGCGAACGTCTCCCAGCGCGTCGACGTCGAGGCCGTCCGAGAAGAGCGGGACGTGACCGCGATAGACGGCATCGTCCGCGACGCCGAGGACGGGACACTGCTGTACTTTCCCCCCGGTGAGTACGTCGTCGAGGGGTCGATTCTCCTGGAGGACGTCTCGGACCTCGCGCTCGTCGGGAACGACGCGACGCTGATTCCTGCCGACCCCGTCGAGGAGGACGAGGAGTACCTGCTCTCGCTCATCGGGAGCCAGCTACACGTCGAAGGGTTCACCGTCGACATCAGGGGCGACGGGTACGGCGGCCGCGTCCAGATACTCGGCGACGACGAGTTCGTCTGTCGGGACGTCGAGGTGGTCGGCGTCAACGCCGCGACGGGGCTGTTCGTCTTCGAGATGCGCAACCCCGAGGGCAGCGGCGTCGTCGAGCGACTGACCGCGAGGGACGGCAGTCCGGAGTCCGGCGGGATGCTCGTCGCGAAACGACACGCCGGGGAGCTGATCGTCCGGGACTGCCGGTTCGAGGGGTTCAAGGGGAACGGTCTGTACGGCTCGCCACCCAGCGTCCCCGGCGGCGGAGACGGCGTCGTCAAGGTCGAGGGCGGCGAGTTCCGGAACAACAACATCGCCAACGTCCGCCTCGGGAGCACCGGGAGCTACGTCCGGAACGCGACGGTGGTCGTCGACGACGACATCCCGCCCACCTCGGACGGCGTCGTCAACTCTCGGGGCGTCTGGCTCCACGGCGGCGGCGACATGCTCGTCGAGGACTGCACGATTCTCCTGGCTCCGCCGGCCAACGGCGACGGGGCTATCGTCCTGGGCGGCCACACCGGAGCGGCGACCGTCCGGGGGACCGACGTCAGGGTCGACGCGGACCTGCGAGCCATCGACGTCTCGCTCTCCGACGGGGTGGACGGCGACGCGACGTTCCGCTGCGAGGAGTGTGTCGTCGCCGGCGACGCGTCCGGTGACGTCGCCATCAGCGTCACGGACCGCGACGGCTCCCGGTTCAGCGGCGTGACCGTCACGCAGCGCGGCGAGGACCGGGACGGGTTCCTCTTCCGGCGGTCGAGGGACAACGCCGTCCGTGACGTGGACGTCGACGTCACCGGACAGCGGTTCGTGCTGGAAGAGGACTCGACGGTTCGGGGCGTCGGTTCGTCCGAGTGACCGCACCGACGGAGGGACCGTTCAGTTACCGTTCGAGACGGACACCCAGACGTACAGCGACTGGTCCGCGTTCGCCTGCTTCGGGTTCGACGGGGCCTCGCCGTCGTAGAGGAGGTAGGTCAGTCGCAGGTCGTCGCCGGTCATACTCGGCGTCACGCTGTGCTGACGCACCCACGGCCCGTCGTCGACGGTGTGTCGATAGCGGTCGAGTTCGGCGCGCTCGGTGACGCCACCGTTATCGTCCACTCGTTCGAGGACCACGACCACCTCGTAGCTCGTCTCGCCCGGGTCGGTGTCGGCGACCCGGAAGGTGAGTGCCTGGCTCTCCCCCGCGACGAACTCGGCGGGGTAGTCGTCGGCGACGAACTCCCCCTGCCCGTTCTCGGAGAGCAGTGAGAAGTCGGTGTAGCCGGCCCCGCTCTGGGGAGCCGTGATGGCGAGCGCGGAGACGACGACGACGGCGACGACGCCGAGCACGACGGCCACGTTGGAGAGCGTGTCCGCACGGGTCGTGCCGCGCAGCCCCCCGCCCACCTGCCGGAGCGTGTACTGCAGGGAGACGAGGTAGCGCCGCTCCTCGGGCATCTGGAGGCGTCGGATGGTCCCGAGCAGGAGCGGGAGCACGACGAGCAGCGTCGTCGCGTTGCCGACGGTCTGGGGGTCGTACCCCAGCGACAGCACCGAGAGGCCCATCCCCGCGAGGGGGACGACCGCGAGGCTCAGTCCGAACGAGAGGAGGAGTCGCTCGCCGAGCGCCGGGGCGTCGGGTAGTCGACCCTCGAACGTCGGCGATATCCACAGGCGGTCCTCGTGACCGTGTCGGGGGTGCGTGGGGAACAGCACCGTCGTCAGGGCGTACCCCGGAAGGAACAGCAACGCGACGAGGGTGACGGCGACGCGCAGTGGCCCACCGAGGCCGAACAGTCCGGTCGGTTCGACCGAGCGAATCGCCGCCTGCAGGACGACGAGGAAGAGGAGGATGGCGACCACGTCGACGAACTGGTCGACGGTCGAGAGGGCGACGTTCGTTCGGACGCTACGTTCGTTCTGTGTTTGTTTGTCTGCCACTGAAATCAACCCGTTCGGTCGAGTCCTCGACCGGATTACATGTTGTAATGCGTCGTGTTCAGACGGGGGACACCCAGTAGCCCAGCGTTTGCTAAGCTACGTGTCACGGAGTCGTGTCGAGATAGTCGCTCTCGCCCGGTTCGTACTGACCGGTCCGAAACGGGACGAATCGCGACCGCTGTACCTGTCGAACCTGTGCCATATCGGGAGGTGACACGACCGCCCACCAGAGTGTGTTAATTCGTCTCATACTCCCGTCTTCTAACTATGATAGAATTCGAACACTACAGCAGTGGACGTCCACCTAGCCGTTCTCGTCGGACGGATTCGCTGACAGGAGAACCACAGTACGGCGCGGGTGAATGACCTGTATGTTTTAACTACTCCTCTATTTCTAGAAATTATCCACTTTTTTAAGCTCAGCATAAACATTCGGAACCCATTTACCAGTGCCACCGTGTTGGAGAGATAGACAGACAGAATGGTGAGTAAACGACAGAAATGTGATGGTTCGGACTGGGACCTCATCAGCTACGTGATTAGTTCACGATATCGGATCGCAGTGCTGGGTCGCCTCGACGAGGGGCCACTCACGCCGACGCGGATAGCGGACCGGTCGGACTTCCGACTGGCGCACATCTCGCGTGCGATACAGCAACTGAGACGACGGCACCTCGTCGAACTGCTCGTCTCGGAGGAACAGCGGAAGGGTCGCGTCTACGGTATCACCGACAGAGGGACCCTGACGTGGTCGACGATTCAGTCGGAGAACCTCTGCTAGCGACCCGCTCCCCCTCGGTCTCACACCTGTCTGACCGACGATACCGTCGCCCGCCGTGACACTCCCCTCGGCGGACCGCTGTAGGCCGCTCCCCACGGCTCCTCGTGGGGGCCGCTGATCTGCCGGGAGTACGCGCGTCGGGTCCCGTTCGACTGACTGTAGGATAGACCGGACATTACAAAGCATCGTCCCTCTGTCAGGACGGACGACGATGAAGGTTCTGAGTCTCGTCACGACCGAGCGGGCGTCGTTCTACCAGAAGCAGGTGGAACTGCTCCGGCAGTCCGGTATCGAAGTCACCACGATCAGCCCACCGAACCCGACGGACGGCGGCACACGCTCGGTGACCGACTACCTGGGGCTGTACCCCGAACTGCTCCGGCGTTCGTTCGGGTCGTACGACCTCGTCCACGCGAACTACGGGCTGACCGCACCGCTCGCCCTCGCCCAGCCGAAGCTGCCGGTCGTCCTCTCGCTGTGGGGGTCCGACCTGCTGGGCAAGTACGGTTCAGTGAGTCGCTTCTGTGCCCGCTACTGCGACGCCGTCGTCGTGATGAGCGAGGAGATGGCCGACGCCCTCGACCAGGACTGCTTCGTGATTCCCCACGGCGTCGACCTGGACCAGTTCGCGCCACAGTCACAGCGCGAGGCGCAGGAGGTGGTCGGGTGGGACCCGAGAGCGTACCACGTGCTGTTCCCGTACAACCCGGACCGTCCGGTGAAGGACTACCCGCGGGCGGAGCGGGTCGTGGCCGCCGTCGACGACCGCTTCGAGCGGCCCGTCGTCCTCCACGCCGTCACCGGCGTCGACCACGAGGAGGTGCCGACGTACATGAACGCCGCCGACTCGCTGCTCGTCACCTCGACGAGCGAGGGCTCGCCCAACACCATCAAGGAGGCGCTGGCGTGCAACGTCCCCATCGTCTCGACGGACGTCGGCGACGTCGCCGAGCGACTGCGCGGCGTCACTCCTTCGGCGGTCTGTCGGACGGACGACGAACTGACGGACGAACTCGCGGCAGTTCTCGAGGCCGATACCAGGTCGAACGGTCGGGGTGCGGTCGAGGAGCTGAGCGCACAGCACGCCACCGACCAGCTCCGTTCTATCTTCGAGTCGACGGTCTCCGACCGGGCCACGCCCCAGGCCAACCCCTACACCGCGTAGCTGCCGTCCTCGACGCGGCGTCTTTCTGACGACGCTGTCTCCGCGGACGACGTCGACCACCCGCCGGAGCGGGTCAGCGACGCGTCGGTCACGGCGCTCAGGACAGGAGGGAGGTGTCGTCGGACTCCGACGGGATGTACCGACGGATGAGCGGAACGCGCAGGCCGACGTAGCGCTCGACGTACCTGACGACGACGCGGTCCTCTGACTGGAGGCCACCGGCCAGTGCCGCCACGACGATGGACGCGATGCCCACGGCGGCGAGGAACGGCACCAGCGTGAGCAGCGAGAGCGACACCCAGGGGTCGACTGCGAGTGCGACCGGCGGTCCGACCAGCGTGAGCGAGGCGAACGTCCGCACCGACCACCGCGAGAAGGGGTGGATACGGAACTGCCGCCAGAGGATGACGTTCGCCGCGACGTTCATCGCCGTATACGACGCCGCGGAGGCGACCGACGCGCCGACGAACCCGTACTGCGGGATGAGCACCAGGTTGGCGACGACGTTGATGGCGTACGCGACGCCGTTGATGAGCATGAGGTAGCCGGTGTCGCCGAGCGCCGAGATGGTCCGCAGGTTCTGGCCGAACAGCGCGTTCGAGAAGTAGCCGACCGTGAGGATGGTCAGCGCCGGTCCGGCGTCGCGGTAGCGCTCGCCGAAGAAGATGGCGAGCACGTCGCCCGAGTAGACGGCGAACGTCAGGAACGCCGGGAACGTGAGGAAGAAGGCCCACTTCGTCGTCACGGCGTAGATGGCCTCGACCTCCGAGCGCTCGTCCTGCGCGTCGAGGCGGGAGGCGACCGGGAGGTAGAGGAAGTTGAACGCGCCGAGCAGCGTGCCGAGACCGATGGCGATGGGGTAGGCGGCGTTGTACAGCGCCACCTCGCTGGAGGGGCGGAAGTAGCCGAGCATGACGGTGTCCGTCTGGGACAGCAGGATGGCGAGGAACCCCGAGACGACCAGCGGGAGCGAGAACCGGAGCAGTTCGCGCGGGCGGGTGACGAACGACCCCCGCAGCGGGAGCAGGCGGTTCAACAGCAGGTGGGAGACGACGAACGCCAGGCCGGCGGCGACGAGGTACGCGTACCCCGCCGCCACGGTCCCGTACCCCGCCCAGAGGAAGCCGACGAGCAGGGCGATACGCGAGAGCGGGTGGAGGACGTCCTGCACCACCGTGCGGTAGCGCGTGTTCTCGAACCCCTGCAACCCGCCGATGCCGACCCGGAGGCCGACGGTCAGCGGGATGCTGAGGAAGAACAGCTGGAGGAGCCAGACGGAGTCGGTCCCCCCGAGGTACTGCGTGAGCGTCCCCGCCGCCGCGAACAGCGCCCCGGCGACGACGACGGCGGCTCCGAGCGTGACGACGAAGCCGGTCACCCAGACGCCCCGTTTGGCGGGCGTGTCGTCGTACCGCGACATGAACCGGGGGATACCCTGGCTGAACCCCAGGACGGAGAGCGTCGTCGCCATGGTGAGGATAGCGAGGCCGATGCTCACCTCCCCGTAGGCGTCGAGCGAGAGCGACCGCCCGATGATGATGCGTTCGACCATCTTGGCGATGGCTCCGAGCACCGTCCCGACGACGACGAGCGAGGCGCTGGAGAGCAGCGACGACAGTTCGGCGTCCCGGTCGCTCATCGCTCCCTCCGAACTGGACGATTCCGGCTCATTCACACCCACACGCGGCGCGGTTCTCGACGGGGCGACTCTCGACGGAGCTGTTCTCGACCGGTCGTGTTCGCACGGGTCCGACCATCGTCAGTCCCGCGGCGAGACGGCCGAACGCTTCGCTTCCCGCTCCGATTCGAGGTCGCTCCGCAGGGCGAGCACCGTGAGGAGTTCGAGCAACTGGGTGCGCCGGTAGGCCGCGGGCTTCGTCGTCACCTCGATGCACGCCCGTCGCGACAGCGGCGTGACGTCGCTCTGCAGGAGGTGCGCGTGGATCATCGAGAGCACCTCCAGATTGCGGTCGGCGTCGATCTTCTCGCGGTCGAGCAGCGACTCGCGGAGCGCGGGGTACCGCGACAGCAGATCGAACGCGGTCTGTTTCAGGCGGTACTCGACGCTCGTAATGGGCGCGCCGAAGTTCGGGTACTCGAGGTCGACGAGGTCGGGGGCGAACCGTTCGATGAACGCCCGGTAGAGGCGGCGGCCGCCCTTCTGTCCGTCCGGACAACCCATCGCGTACGCGAAGACGGGCCGCGAGTAGAACGGCGAGACGCTCCAGAAGAAGTACCGGTTGCGGTCCTCGCCGTGGTTGAGGTAGTTGATGCCCCGCTCGTAGACGAGGAAGTGGACGTACTGCTGGGCGGTCGTCGACTCCGGGTAGGCGTCGAGTCGCTCCTCGATGGAGTCGCGCAGGTCGCTGGCGGAGACGTTCGCGATGTCCGCCGCCCTGTCGAGCGAGAACTGCGCGTTCGAGTCGACGACGTACTCCACGAGCGCCTCGCGACTGCCGAGGGTCTTCGCGGGCGTCAGGTCGACGAGAATCTTGTCGCCGCCGTCGCCCGTCACGTACTGCATCGCGCCGTGGTCCTCGCGCAACTGGTCGAAGAAGTCGAGGATGAACGCCATCCCGAGGTAGTTCATCCCCTGCTTCGCCTCGACGAGGCGTTCTCGATGGCGGTCGGTGGCGCTCGTCGAGTAGCGGGTCCAGGGGACGTCGAGTCGCTCGGCGATGGCCCGCGCGACGCGCGCGTCGTCGCTCTCGCCCTCGTCGGAGTTGTCGAACGTCGCCGTGACGTACGGCAGGTCGAGGGCGGTGAACGCCCCGCCGACCGCCCGGGAGTCGAGGCCGCCGCTCAACGAGAGGACGTCCGTCGCGTCGTCGCTCGCACGCCGTTCACAGGCGGCGAGGAACCGGTCGGCGAGTTCGGTCGCGTTCTCCTCGACGCTCCGATCGGCGTGTGCCGTCTCCTCGAAGTCGTACTCGTAGAGGCGTTCGACCCGGACGTCGCCGTCGGCGAGCGTGAGGAGGCTCCCGGCGGGGAGGCAGGTGACGCCGTCGAACACGGTCCGCTGGCCGAGGCAGTAGCCGAACAGGAGCTGCTGGGCGACGGCCAGGGAGTCGAGTTCCAGCGCCGCCCCGCGTCGGGCGGCGACCTCGCGGACGAACTTCAGTTCCCGGGAGACGACGACGGTGTCGCCCAGCGTCGCGTAGTACGTCGGCAGCCGGGCGAACGTGTCGTTGAGGAGGTAGACGGCGTCGCGCGCCTCGTCGTGGACGGTGACGAGGAAGTCGCCGTCTCTGTCGAGCACCCAGTCGGTGACGGCGTCGCGGTCGCCGTCGAGGAGGGCGTCGACCAGTGACCGAAGCGCCCGCTCGGGCGCTTCGACGTCGTACAGTCGTCCCTCCAGGACGACCCGCGCGTCGTCGAACTCGTACCCCGTCGTCGGGTAGGTGGGGTAGCCGGTCGTCGCCAGCAACGTTCCGTCGCGTGACCACCGTCGTCGCGTCTCGTACTCCGCGGAGAAGTGGAGGCTCTCGAAGAGCGACTCCGTCTCCGCCGGGACCGCTCCGCGGAGCAGGCTAGTTCCGGGCATTCAGCGGGGGGACGATTCGTCGTCGAATTGTAATTACGGGGCTACGCGACTCCCGTGGTTCGTTTACGTGGTCCACCGGTCAGGAACGGGGTTCGCGGAGCGACTGCCGACCGCGGAGCGATGGATCGTCCCGGCTCCCGCGCCACCGCAGAATCGGTGTCTCACGGCGAACGATGGGGCTGTAGGCCGACCGTTCTTCGCCGTCCCGACTCGACGTTCATCGTTCGATATGCTGAAATGATTGAATAATTCCATTAATCGCCCGACACGTTCGAATCTGGTAACCAAATGGCCAGCAGTTGATGACAAAATAGCAATAACTCTGATTTTATTGGCAGCTTCCGTTCTGCTATGTCACGACGAGCGGAAAGTGATGGAAGAGACAAGCAAACGACACTACCTCGGCGCGGCTATCTGAAGACGGTCGGCGCCGCCGTGGCGTCGCTGGGGGCACTCGAGACGATGACGGACACCGCGAGCGCGGCGGAGTACGAGACGGTCACCCTGTCGAGCGGCGAAGAGCGCTCGTACTCGGTCGGCAGTGGCGAGACGCTGGAGAACCTGCTCGTCGACGCGAGCGCGTCCGGCGCGGACGTCCACTTCAGCGCGAGCGGCGACGACTGGACCATCCGCAACGTCGGCGTGAAGGGGTCGTTCGACGTGGGGTCCGACTCCGGGGGGTACTCGAACGTGCTCTCCGCGGAGGGGAACGGTCTCGTGGAGAACTTCTACCTCGGGGACGGGCACGACGACGGCGTCCGGAAGGGTGCCATCGGCTCGTCGGCGGGCCACAGCGGCCACGTCACGTTCCGGAACTGCCACGTCGCCCGCTGGACGGGCAACGCCGTCTACGCCGCCGGCGCGGGCCGCCTCAGCGGACCGGGCAAGACGGACGGCGGCGGCGGTAGCTACACGTTCGACACGTGCCACTTCGAGAACAACAACATCGCGCACCTGCGCATCGCCTCCGGCGGGACGGAGGTGCTCGGGTGCACCTTCGTCAACAGCGGCGACGTGCCGCCCCACCCGTCGACGTCGAGCGGCGACAGCGGCGTCGTCAACTCCCGTGGCATCTACACGGGCTACGGCGACCCCTCCCAGACCATCACGGTCCGGGACTGCGACATCGACATCACCGACTCGAACACGAACGGCGCGGCCAGCGCGCTCGTCTCGGGCACCCACGGCACGTACGGCGACCTCACCGTACTCGACGTCGCGGACTCGCAGGTCCGGGGCGACGTGCGCGGAGACAACGTCCAGATCGGGAGCAACGTCGGGAGTAGCCCCGACTCGTCCGTCCCCGGTCCGGTCCCCACGTCGGCGGAGGAGGCCGCCGGTGCGACCGCCGGCGACGACAGCGGCGGGTCGGGTGGCTCGGGCGGCAGCGGTGGCGAGACCGGCGGCAGCGACGGCAACGACGGCAACGACGGCGACTCCAGCGGTTCCGGAGACGACCGCGGCAGCGACTCGGGACGTTCCGGCGAAGCGAGCGGCGAGGACCCCGAGGACGACGACGACGGCGGTGCCGGGAGCGAGGCCGTCGAGACGCTCTCCATCGCGGGCGACTCCGGGCACGCGGAGTACGCGTTCAGCGTCGGTGGCTCGCTCGAACGGACGACCGCCAACGACGCGACCATCGACTCCGACGACGACGTCTCGGAGACGACCGCCGAGGGGACGGTCAACGGTGGCGTCGACAGCTACGAGTTCACCGGCGACCTCACGGCGTTCTCGCTCGACGACGAGGCGACCGTGACGCGCAACGGCGAGTCGCTCGACCCGTCGAGCTACCCCGACGACGCGCAGTCGTCGGAGTCCGACTCCGGGGCGGACGAGTCGGACGACGAGCAGAGCGACGAGAGCGACGACGGCGAGGAGGATGCATCCGACGACGCAGACCTGGAGGACGACGACGCGTCCACCGAGTCGCACGTCCTCAGCGTCCACGGCGACGAGTGGTGGCAGCCGGCGAACTACTCCTTCACCGTGAGCGGCGACCTCTCGAAGAGCGCCGCCAACAGTGCGACGAAGGACAGCGAGGACTCCATCGACGGCTCCACCGCGCGCGGACTCGTCGCGGGCGGCGTCGACAGCTACGAGTTCACCGGTGAGGTGACGTCGATAGACGTCTCCCGCGGCGCGAGCGTCACGCTCGACGGCGACGAGGTCGACCCCTCCGAACTCGCCGACTGAGGTTCCTCGGCGTCTCGTCCCTGCACTCCACGTAGTTCCGACAACGGATTCCCCGCCGACTCTCCCTCCTTCGGTCTCCCTCTCGCTCCCCGACCGACCGCACGTGCCGTGGCTCCTGTAGGAGGGTCGTTACGAACTCCCGTCGGGGCGAGGGAGGGCCATGACACGGAGCGCGACGGCCGGGAGCGTCGACGACGAGTTCACGGTCGGGGTGTACCACCCCGCTGCCGGCGTCCGGAGTTCGGGTGGGGTCGTCGTGTTCGTCCAGGAGTCGGTGCCGGAACTCGCGGCGCTCCGGCCGACGACGCTCGTCACTCGTGACGGCGACCCGGCGCGCGCGCTCGCGACATCCGACGCGGACCTGGTGACCGTCCCCCGCGAGACGTCACGGAGCCGGGCGGGAGCCGCCACCGTCGACCTCTCCGAGCGGGTCGCCTCCTGGTCCGTCGCGGAGTCGGTCGCGTTCTTCCTCGACGCGTGGGGAGACGGGACGCTCGAACGCGTCGAGGAGGAGGTCGACGTCCTCCTCACCCACGACGCCATCGACACGCTCCTGCTGACCAACCGCCTCGACGTGCCGGTCGTCCGGGTCTACCACTCGTTCGACGGGGCGGGCGCGGGCGGGAACCTCGTCGGTCGACTGTCGAGACCGGCCGCGACCGTCGCCAACTCGAGGGTCAACGCGCGGACGCTCGCGAGCGAACTCGGCGTCGAGGTCGACGGCGTCGCGTACCCCGGCGTCGACGTCGAGACGTTCTCGCCGTCGGTCGCGCCCGCGTTCGAGCGCGACGAGGTGGTCGTCCTGTTCGTCGGCCTGCTCACCGAGGCTAAAGGGGTGTTCGACCTGGTGCGCGCGTTCGCCTCGCTGTCGACGGCGGCCGAACTCGTGCTGGTCGGTCGGGGGAACGAGGAGCGGGTCGCCGAGGCAGCGCGCGCGCTCGGTATCGAGGACAGCGTGACGTTCGCGGGGGAGGTGTCGCACGCCGACCTGCCCGGGTACTACCGCGCGGCGGACGTCCTCTGCCTGCCGACGCACAACGAGACGTTCGGCATGGTGAACCTCGAAGCGATGGCCTGCGGCACGCCGGTGGTCACGAGCGACCTGCCGGGTGTCCGGCAGTACGCCACCGACGGCGAGTCGGCGCTGCTCGTCCCGCCGGGAGACGTCGAGCGACTCGCGGCTCGGCTCGACACCGTCGTCTCGTCCCCCGAACTGCGGCGGGAACTGGGTCAGGCGGGCCGGGCCGTCGCCGAGTCGTTCACCTGGCGAGCGACGGCGGAACGCCTGCTCGCCGCCTGTGCCGACGTCGCGTCCGCGCACGAGACTGCCGTGCAGTGACGCATCGGTACCCTCGCGTGGTCGCCGAACTCGTACCGGTAGCTCTGCTGTAGTGCTGTGTTCGCAGGTGGAGCGATGTCAGTCGTGGGTCTACCGGTCTCGTTACGTACTCGGCGACTCAGTGCGGTCGTTCGGTGGTCCAGACCGCACCTGCCGACAGTAACACGGCCGCGGTGACCGCCGTCAGCGCGCCCAGCGAGGAGACGGCGAGCCCGCCGGTGAACTCCATCAGGTAGCCCGCGACGAGGCCCAGCGAGCACATCGAGAGCGCGAGCGGGGGACCGTACGACCGACCGGACCGCGCGTCGGTCGCGCCGAGGTACTGTTCGACCGTCTCGCCGCCCCGGAGGGAGATGATGCCGCGACTTCGGTCCCACTCGACGAGCCCGATCTCCTCCAGATACGGCAGGTGGTTCTGGTGGAGCGCGACGTAGATGCGCCGCTCCTGTTTCCGTTCGAGGTCCGCGACCGGCACCCCGAACTCCGCGGACGCGACGGACTCGACGAGCGTCCCGAGGTCGGTCGGTTCGTCGGCGTCGACGAGATACCGGAGTACCGAGAGTCGCCGCGCGTTGCTGAGCGTGGTGAACATCTCGTGTTCGGTCACGCCCGCCGCGTGTTCCTCCCCGTCGGTCCCGCCGTCGCGTGTGGATAGTCGTGAACGCAACATCGGGAGATATGTCACGCAAGTGGGTATTAGTTACTCGTCTATTTTCCGACTGAAACGGGGCCCTATACACGTCGGCATCTGGACGAGAAACCGGCTCAAGAGTCCCATATCGCTCCATCTGCTGGAAACAATGTTGTGTGTCTGACAGGTACGGAATTACAATCCTGACGGTTTGCCATCATGCATCCGAACATCTCCGCGAGTCTGGGGATGAGACCAACCATGAGTGAGAACCGACACGACGATGCGGCCGCGGAGCAGTCGAGCCACGACGACCGGGCGGAAGCGAACTGGCTCGGATCCTGTGATGACCACCTGACGAAACGCGTCATCGGCCGCGGGTGTACGATAGCAGCATCGGCGACCGTCGGCCATCCGTACGACGGCTGGACGGACCCCGCCCGACTCGGGGACGGCGCGACCGTCCGGAGCGGGAGCGTGATTTACACCGACGTGGCGGCCGGTGACGACTTCACGACCGGTCACAACGCGCTCGTCCGGGAGGAGACAGACATCGGCGACGGCGTGCTCGTCGGGACGAACGCGGTCGTCGACGGCGACTCGACGGTCGGCTCGAACGTCAGCCTCCAGACGGGCGTCTACATCCCGCGGAACTCCACGCTCGGCGACCGGGTGTTCGTCGGTCCCGGTGCGGTGTTCACGAACGACCCGTACCCCATCAGGGAGGAGGTCGAACTCGTCGGGCCGACGCTGGAAGACGACGTCTCCATCGGCGCCAACGCGACCGTCCTGCCGGGTATCACCGTCGGGGAGGGAGCGTTCGTCGCCGCCGGTGCCGTCGTCACCCGCGACGTGCCGCCCGGGTCGCTCGTCGTCGGTGCCCCCGGCGAGGTCCGCCCACTCCCCGACGGGTTCGGAACGGAGAACAGGCTCGGATGATCGACATCGCAGACCCGTCGGTCGGGCCGGAGGAGGTCGCCCGCGTCAGGGACGTCCTGGAGTCGGGCCGCCTCGCCGACGGCCCCGAGGTCCGGACGTTCGAGGAGGAGTTCAGCGAGTTCTGTGGCGTCGAACACGGCGTCGCCACGTCGAACGGGACGACCGCGCTCCACACCGCCCTCCACGCGCTCGGCATCGGGCCGGGCGACTACGTCCTGACGACGCCGTTCTCGTTCGTCGCCAGCGCCAACGCGATTCGGCTGGTCGGTGCGACGCCGGTGTTCGCCGACGTCGACCCGGAGACGTACAACCTCGACCCGACGGCCGTCGAACACCGGCTGGAGACGGGACCATCCGTCGACGCCATCCTCACGGTCCACCTCTACGGCCTGCCGAGCGACGTGGGGCCGCTCCGCCGACTCGCCGACGAGTACGACGTCCCCCTCGTCGAGGACGCCGCACAGGCGCACGGCGCACGCTACGACGGCGACCCCGTCGGGTCGTTCGGCGACGTCGCCTGTTTCTCGTTCTACCCGACGAAGAACATGACCACGGGCGAGGGCGGCATGGTCGTCACCGACCGCCAGACCGTGGCGGACCGAGCCGCCCGGTACGTCAACCACGGCCGGTCGTCCGAGGGGTACGAGCACGTCGAGGTCGGCCACAACTTCCGGATGACGAGTCTCGCGGCCGCTATCGGCCGCGTCCAGCTCGACCGCCTCCCGACGCTGGTGGACATCCGCCGGGCGAACGCGGCGCGCCTCGACGAGGCGCTCGCCGATAGCTCGATCCTCACGCCGTCCACCCCGCCGGGGTTCGACCACGCCTACCACCAGTACACGGTCCGGTCGGACGACCGGACAGGCCTCGCCGACCACCTCGCGGAGGCGGGCGTCGACTCGGCGGTGTACTACCCGACGCCCATCCACGAGCAGCCAGCGTACCACCACGTCGACCACAGCGCTCCCATCACGGAGCACCTCGCGGACCACGTCCTCTCGCTCCCGGTCCACCCCGGACTGTCGGACGCGGACGTCGACCGCATCGCGACCGCAGTACTCGACTACGAGACCCACCAACAATGACCGAGACCACTCGAACCGGCGTCATCGGCGTCGGTTACATGGGGTGGAACCACGCCCGACAGTACAGTGAACTGCCGAACGTCGACCTCGTCGGCGTCGCGGACCGCGACCAGAAGCGCGCCGTCCAGACCGCACGCGAGTTCGACACGGAGGCCCGGTCCGTCGAGGGCCTGCTCGACAGCGTCGACGCCGTCTCGATAGCCGTCCCGACCCAGCACCACGCCGACCTCATCGACGACTGCTTCGACGCCGGCGTCCACGTCCTCGTCGAGAAACCGTTCGTCGACGACCTCGACCGCGGCCGGGCGCTCGTCGAACGGAGCGAGGCGACGGGGCTGACGCTGCAGGTCGGTCACGTCGAGCGGTTCAACCCCGCCGTCCAGACGCTCGCCGACATCGCCTCGCACCTCGACGTCATCGCGTTCAGCACGCGCCGGGTCGGGCCGGGTGTCGACCGACAGCTCACCGACAGCGTCGCGCTCGACCTGATGATCCACGACATCGACATCGTGCTCTCAATGGTCGACGCGCCGCTCGACGACCTGACGAGCGTCTCGACGGCCAACGGACAGCACGCGACCGCTGCGCTGCGGTTCGAGGACGGCGTCGTCGCCGACATGACCGCCAGCCGCGTCACCCAGCGCGAGGAGCGGACCATCGAGGTGGTCACGGAGTCGGGCTGTCTGCTCGCCGACTGCATCGACCAGTCCGTCGAGGTCCACCGGACCTCCTCGGGCCTGCAGGAGAGCATGAACGGCCACCGTCTCTACCAGTGCGACGGCGTCGTCGAGCGGCCCAGCGTCCAGCAGGCCGACCCACTCCGACGCGAACTGGAGTCGTTCGTCGAGACCGTCGCGGCCGGAACTCTACCGCTCGTCGACGGGACCGACGGTCTCCGGGCGGTCGAACTCGCCCAGCGCGTCGAGCGGGCGGCGCTGGTCGAAGCGCTCGCCGAGGAGGTGTCGGGATGAGGTCCAGTGAGGTGGTCGGCCTCTACGGGACCGACGCTCCCGCGGACCGACAGCGTCGAGCGCTGACGAGCGGTCGCGTCCCGGTCGCCGTCTACGGTCTCGGGAAGATGGGACTCCCGCTCGCCGCCGTCTACGCCGAACTGACCGGGAACGTGACGGGCGTCGACATCGACGAACAGGTCGTCGAGACCGTCAACGCCGGCGGGACGCACGTCACGGGCGAACCCGGCCTCGCCGACCTCGTCTCGGTGGTGACCGCCGACGGCAGTCTCCAGGCGGTCAACGACCCGTCCGAGGCCGCCGAGGCCGCGAGACTCCACGTCGCCATCGTCCCGACGACGCTGACCGAAGAGCGGCGCCCGGACCTCGCGGCGCTCGAAGCCGTCGTCGAGAGCGTGGCTCACGGGCTCTCGCCGGGGGACCTCTTCGTCGTCGAGTCGACGGTCCCGCCGGGGACGTGCCGGGACCTCGTCGAACCGACGCTCGCGGCGGCGAGCGGACTCGACCCCGACGAGTTCGGGGTCGCGTTCTGCCCCGAGCGCACTGCCAGCGGGCGCGCCTTGCGCGACATCCGGGGGTCGTACCCCAAGGTCGTCGGCGGCGTCGACGAGGAGAGTACGCGTGCGGCGGCGCTCGTCTACGACGAGCTCGTCGACAACGAGGTCATCCGCGTCAGCGACACGACGACCGCGGAGTGCGTGAAGGTGTTCGAGGGCCTCTACCGCGACGTGAACATCGCGCTCGCGAACGAACTGGCGCTGGTGCGCGACGACCTGGACGTCGACGTGGTCGAGGCCATCAGCGTCGCCAACACCCAGCCGTACTGCGACATCCACACGCCGGGGGCGGGCGTCGGCGGGCACTGCATCCCCTACTACCCGTACTTCGTCTTCGACCGCGTGAGCGGGGAGATGCCGCTCTCACGGGCGGCGCGGGACGTCAACGACTCGATGCCGAGGTTCCTCGCCGAGACGGTCGTGGACGGCCTCCAGGCCCGTGGAACGGCCATCGAGGACGCGACGGTCGCGGTGCTCGGTCTCGCCTACCGGCCGGGAGTCGCGGAGACGCGCGCTTCCCCGGCGATACCCCTCGTCGAGGACCTCAGTTCGCGTGGTGCGCGCATCCTCGTCGTCGACCCGGTGCTCGACGGGGCGAGCGCGGACTACCCGTTGACGCCCATCGAGGAACTCGAACGGACCGACCTCGACGCGGCCGTCCTCGTCACGAACCACCCCGAGTTCGGGGACCTCGACTGGGAGTCGTACGACTCGCTGGTGTGTGTCGACGGTCGCGACGCCCTGGTGGACCTGCCGGACCGCCACGACTGCTACGTCGTCGGCCGCGGTCCGAACTGAGCCACTCGCGAAGTGAGTGACTGGCGAACTGAACCACTGGCCAGTGGGTAACTGGCGCGGCGAGCATCTGACGCGGTGAAGAACGGTGTGGGTGGGTTCGGTCTCCCGGTTCGCTCCGATTACGCTCCTTCGAATGCGTGGTACGACTGGTAGAGCGCGACGGTGAGGAAGCCGACGGCGAGCACCAAGAGGAGTCCGTCGGCGAACAGTGCCGACCGGACGTTTCCGAGGTACCCCGCCGTCGCCCCGGCGACACCGACGAGGCCGAGGCCGAGGTACCACCGGCTCCAGTGGTGGTCGTCGGGGTCGTCGTGCAGGTACGGCCTGAACGCGTCGAGGTGCTCGTCGGCGGTGGCGTACTTGCGAGCGTCGTTGTAGTCGACGGCCCCGACCTCGTCCAGTTTCGGCAGGTGTGACTGGTAGAGCGAGACGTAGACGCGCTTGCGCTGGGCGGACGTCACCGCGCCGGTCGGGATGTCGTTCTCGTGAGCCGCGATGTGGACGGCGAGTTCCGCCAGCGAGACGCGTCGCTGCTCCTCGAGGAGGAACTTCAGGACGTGCCGACGCCTGCTGTTCTTCAGGATGGAGAAGACGGCCGACTGCGGTGGCGGGGCCGTCTCCGACGCCCCGTCGTCGCTCACGACCTTCGCGGTGGACAACGCCGTCGCCGTCCGGGACCCCACGCGGGGGAGCTCCCGTTCGGCGTCGACGTCGGAGACCTCACTCATCGTCTCCCCCGACGAGTTGTCCCACGTGACCCCGTTCGCCCTCGTTGTCGACGTGACTGTACAGTGGTGTCGTCCGCTCCGACGAGTGTCCGATCATGCCGTGCTCTCTAGTGAAATCGGAGTGACATAAGTATCTGCAACTTACGGGGCGGGAAGGCTCGGCAAGGGTGACGATACAGCCGGAATGACGCTTCCAGCGTTCGGAATCGACGCCTCCGAAACTCGACCGATAGCGGAAACGTCGATTCGACGGTGTGACGACTCTCCGAGGTGTTATCGTAACTACACGATTCTCCGTTCCGGATAGTTGACTCTCGACGCGCGGCGACTGTTCGGGTTAATAGCCGATATTCCGTGACGCTCCCTCCGAAACGGTCCGGTACGCGGAGGGGTTCCACACGGTGACCGTCGCCGCCGCGACGACAGTCGGCGACGCCGGGTGATCAGTGTCGTTCCGCCGACGCGGCCGCCCCGTCCAGCGTCGGTTCGACGGTGGAGAGGCGCATCGCGTTGCCGGTGACGCCGACGGTCATGCCCGCGTCGCCGAACAGCACCGCCGCCCAGATCGGCAGACCGAATGGGACGGCGACGGCGAGGGCGGCCTTCGCGGCGAGGCTCGTCCAGACGTTCTGCCGGATGACGCCGTTCGCCCGGTGCGAGAGGTCATAGAGGTACGGCAGCCGCGAGAGGTCGTCGGCCATCAGCGCGATGTCCGCCGTCTCCAGGGCGGTGTCGGTACCCGCCGCACCCATCGCGACGCCGACGTCTGCGGTGGCGAGCGCGGGCGCGTCGTTGATGCCGTCGCCGACCATCGCGACCGTGCCGTACTCCGCCTGGAGCGCCTCGACGGCGCTCACCTTGTCCTCGGGGAGGAGTTCGGCGCGCACGTCGTCGACGCCGACCTGCTCGCCGATGGCGTTCGCGGTGCGCTGGTTGTCGCCGGTGAGCATGACGACGTGCTCGACGCCCAGGTCGTGGAGGCGGTCGACCATCGCGGCCGCGTCGGGTCGCACCTCGTCGGCGACGGCGATGACGCCCTCCAGTTCGTCTTCGGTCTCACCGGACTCCGTCCGGTTTCCAGCCGGGCTCCGTCCGGAGCGGCCGACCAGCACGACGGTCTTGCCCTCCGACTGGAGGCGCGGGACCGTGTGTTCCAGCAGGTCGAGGCAGTCGTTGCGCTCGCAGAGCTGCTGGGTGGTGGCCGTCACCTGCCCGCCGTCGGTCGTCGCGTGGACGTGCGAGAGGTCGAACCCCAGGTCCTCGAACAGGCCCGGCTTGCCCGCGAAGTGGGGCGTCCCGTCGAGGTCCGCGCGCACGCCCTTCCCCGTGAGGCTCTCGAAGCCCTCGACCTCGCGGTCGGCGACGCCGCGGTCGGTCGCCTGTGCGACGATGGCCTCGCCGATGGGGTGTTCCGAGCGCGTCTCCAGTCCCCGCGCACAGCGCAGCACGTCCTCCTCGCTGTTGTCGTTGAGCGGGACGACGTCGGTGACGGCGAGTTCGCCCTTCGTCAGCGTCCCGGTCTTGTCGAGGGCGATGGCGTCGACCTCGCCCATCGCCTCCAGGTGGTCGCCGCCCTTGATGAGCACGCCGTTCTTCGCGGCGCTGGTGATGCCCGAGACGACCGAGACGGGCGTCGAGATGACGAACGCGCAGGGACACGCGAGGACGACGAGCGTCAGGCCGCGGACGAACCACGTCGTCCAGTCCGCGCCCCACGCCAGCGGGGGGACGACCATCGCCGCGATGGCGACGCTCACGACGACGGGGGTGTAGTAGTCGGCGAACCGCTCGACGAACTGCTCGCGGTCAGTCCGGTTCGACTGGGCGTCCTCGACCATCGAGACGACCCGCGAGATGGTGTTGTCGCCCGCCGTGGACGTCACCTCGACCTCGAGGTAGCCGCCCTCGTTGACGGTGCCCGCGTACACCTCGTCGCCGACCGTCTTGTCCACCGGGACCGACTCGCCCGTGATGGGGGCCTGGTTGACCGCGCTGTCGCCGTCGACCACCTCGCCGTCCATCGGTATCTTCTCGCCGGGGCGGACCACGACCACCTCGCCCACCGCGACGTCCTCGACGGGGACGGTCTGCTCCTCCCCCTCTCGGCGGACGGTCGCCTCGTCGGGCGAGAGGTCCATCAGCTCGCGCAGCGAGTCTCTCGTCCTGTCCATCGAGTAGCGTTCGAGGAGTTCGGCGACGCTGAACAGGAACGCGAGCGTCGCCGCCTCGAAGTACAGCGACTCGCCGAACCCGACGCTGGCGACCAGCGCGCCGAGTATCGCCCCGCTCATCAGCAGGTCGATGTCGAGGTTCAGGTTCCGCGCGGAGTAGTAGCCGTTGCGCAGGATGCCCTGTCCGCCGAACGCGACGGCCGCCAGGAACAGCACGTCGGCGAGGAGTAGTTCACTGCCGAGGAGCCGCGCCACCTCGACGTTCGACCCGCCCAGCACGAACTCGAAGAGGAGGCCGAAGGCGACGAACGCGCCGCTGACCCAGGTCAGCACCGCGCGTCGACTCCGCCAGACGCTCCCTCCGTCGGGGACCTCGTGACTGTGACCGTGCCCCTCCTCGTCGTCCTCGTCGGCGTTCGTGACCGCGTAGCCCGCGCTCTCGATGGCGTCGACGACCTGCCGCCGCGAGACGCTCCCCTCGTCGAACGTGACGCGGACCGTCCCGTTCGTCGGTCGCGTCTCGTAGGCGCTCACGCCCTCGACGTTCACGAGAGCGTTCTCGACCTTCCCCGCACAGGACGCGCAGTCCATGTCGGGAACGCCGAACTGCTCGGTGCGAGGGCCGCTGGTCGACGCGACGCCGTAGCCCGCCTTCTCGACTCGCTCGCCGATGGCGTCCGCGTCGGTCTGCGACTCGTCGTAGCCGACCAGCAGCCGACCGCTCGTCACCTGCGGGTCCACCGACTCGATACCGTCGAGTCGCCGGACGCTCGACTCGACCTTCGTCGCGCAGGAGGCGCAGTCCATCTCGGGGACCGAAAGTTCCACCGACGCGCTCGCGTCGGCGGGCGTAGTCCGGTCGCGTCGCTCGTCGGCCGTAGCGGCCGGGCCGGACGCGTCGACGCGGGTGTCTTCGTCGTCGTGGCCGTCGTCGTCCGACCCAGCACACGGGCCGTCGCAGGCCGTCCCGCCGGCCTCGCCACGCTCGTCGCTCATAGTCGAACGTAGTCGACTGCCGCTTATTAATTCGGCTGTTATCGAGCCCGGCTCTCTGCATGGTTCTTAACAACCTATCGCGACTGTGTTGTTAAATCGCGGGCGGCCCCCTGCCGGACGGCGGTCTCGCCCCGAACCGTTATTACGTCGATGAACCGACTGTCAACGCATGGAACGGACGAGCCACGAGCAGGACCGCGAGCGCGAGTCGGTCTCGACGCTGGGGGCGACGGTCGACGTCCTGCTAGCTGCCTTCGGTCTGTGGCTGGTCTGCTGGCCGCTAGCGGGCGTAGCGAACGCCGTCGCCGGGACGCCGCTGACCGAGTCGCAGGTGTCGCTGCTGGTGGGGTGCGTCGCACTCGGTGGTTCGTACCCGTTCGTCGCGGGCGACTGGTCGCTCGGCCGCCTGGGCGATTTCGTGTTCGCCCTCGCGGCGTCGGCGCTCGCCCTCGGGGTGCTGGGGCTCTTCGCCGTGCTCCTCTCGGGAATCGAACTGTCGGGGAGCGACCCGGTCCCGCAGTTCGTGACCGTCGCCTGCGCGTACGTCGTCGCGGCCGTCGTCGTCTACTGGCGCGACTGAGTTCGCGCGATTCCCGCCGAGACGACGGCGACCGCCGCCGGAGCGTCAGTCGGCGTGCGCCTCCGGTTCGGCCTCCGACTCCTCGACGGCCGTCTTGTAGTTGCTGTAGCGCGAGTCGGTGTAGTCGTCGAACTCGCCGCGTTCGAACGCCCTGCCGATCTCCTCGCAGGCGCTCTGGATGGTGTGTTCGGTCTCGTAGCCGAGCACGTCGCGTATCTTCGAGAAGTCGACCCGGTAGCTCCGGTCGTCCTCCTTGCTGTGGTCGACGTCGAGCGTCGCGCCGGGGACGCCGTCGGCGACGATGCGCCCCACCTCTTCGATGCGGTAGTTCTGCTCGTTCGACCCGACGTTGAACACCTCGTGTTCGACCGCCTCGATGGGCGCTTCGAGACAGTCGACGTACGCGCGGGCAGCGTCCGCGACGTGGACGTTGGGGCGGTACTGGTCGCCGCCGAAGACGGGGACGACGCCCTCCGTGCGCGCTTTCGCGTTCAGGATGTTCACCACGAGGTCGAAGCGCATCCGCGGCGAGAGGCCGTACACCGTCGCCATGCGGAGGACCGTCGGCGCGAAGTTTCCGTTCATCTCCAGCAGTGCGCGTTCGGACTCGATCTTCGTCCGGGCGTACAGCGACACCGGATTGAGCGGGTCCTCCTCGGTGAGCAGGTCGTCGTGTTCGCTCCGGCCGTAGACGCTACACGTCGAGGCGAACAGGAACCGGTTTATCTGGTGGTACTTGCAGACGTCCGCGACCAGTTTCACGGCGTGGAGGTTCAGCGCGAGCGTCCGCGAGGGGTCGAGGCTGGAGGCCGGGTCGCCGACCAGTCCACCGAGGTGGACCACCGCGTCGACGCCCTCGATGGCGGTCATCACCGTCTCGATGGAGCGCATGTCGCCCTCGACGAGCGTGAACCGCTCGTGGTCCCGGTACGCGGCGATGCTCTCGTCGCCGAACAGCAACGGGTCGAGCACCCGCACCGTGTAGCCCCGTTCGAGCAGTTGGCCACAGAGCACGGACCCGACGTACCCGGCACCGCCGATGACGAGCACCGTGTCGACGCTCCCGTTCGAGGGGCGCGTCGGGCCGACGCCCTCCCCGCCCTCCGTGAGGAAGCGCACGTCCGTCACCCCCCCGTCCGCGTCCACGACGGGGACGACCAGGCGGCGGTGTTCCGGGGCAGCGCGTTCGAGCCGTTCGGGACTGAACCGGCGAGCGACGTCGCCTGGGTCCCACGAGTCACGGACGGCCACGGGGTCGTCGTTCGTCACCTGCTCGACGGGTGCGTCGAGGCTCACGCCGTCGAGGATGCCCCGGCGGATGTCCCCGTCCGTGACCGTCCCGACGAGTCGGTCGCCGTCGTCGACGACCACGAGCAGTCCGAGTCCCGACCGGTCGATGCTGCACATCGCCTCCTCCAGCGACGTGCCTCGGTGGACGAGCACGTCGCGTCGAGCCGTTCCCTCCATCGTCAGGCCACCCGCCGTTGCTCGGTGACCGCGGCGTCCACGGCGGCGACGATGCGGTCGGTCTCCGCTTCGGTCAGCCCCGGGAACATCGGGAGCGTGAGGACGCGACTCGACACGTCCTCGGTCACCCGCAAGGGCGTCCGCGGGTCGTCGTGCTCGCGGAGGTAGTACTCCGTCCGGTGGACCGGCGGGTCCCAGTACACCTTCGACGCGATGTCGCGCTCGGCCAGTCGGGAGACGACCGCCTCGCGGTCGACGCCGCGCGGGAGTTCGACGGTGTACAGCTGGTAGACGTGGCGACCGGTCGGCGACGAGTGGGGACGGACGCCCTCGACGCCCTCGAACCCGCGGTTCAGTCGTGTAGCGGCCTCACGACGGCGGGCGACGAGCTCCTCGATACGGTCCAGCTGGGAGCAGCCGATGGCCGCCACCACGTCCGCCATCCGCAGGTTCGCCCCGAGCGAGACGTACCGGCCGGTCCGCGCGGAGTCGAAGTAGCGATCGGACGCGCGTCCGTGCGACCGGTAGAGTCGAGCGCGTCGCGCCACCTCCTCGTCGTCGGTGACGACGGCCCCGCCCTCACCGGTCGTCGCCACCTTGTTCTGACAGAAGCTCAGCGCGGCGGAGTCGCCGACGGTTCCGAGGAGGTCGCCGTCCGCGTCCGCGCCGAGCGCCTCTGCGGCGTCCTCGACGAGCAGGAGGTCCTCCTCGTCGGCCAGCGCGGCGAGTTCCTCGATGCGGCACGCCCCGCCGTAGGGGTGGACCGGCAGGACGGCGGCGGTGTCGGGGCCGACGCAGTCGCGCACGGAGGAAGGGTCGAGACCGTAGGTGTCGGGTTCGATATCCGCGAAGACGGGCGTCGCACCGGTCAGTCGAACCGCGTTCGCGGTGGCGATGAACGTGAACGAGGGGACGACCACCTCGTCGCCCGGACCGACGTCGTGGGCGACGAGGGCCGTCACGAGCGCACTGGTCCCCGAGTTCACCGCGACGGCGTGGTCGACGCCGAGGTAGTCGGTGATACGCTCTTCGAACGCCTCGACGAAGGGGCCGTTCGCCCAGTGGCTCCCCCGGCGAATCGAGGCCGTCGCGTTCGCTACGTCCTCCTCGTCGGTGTCGATCCGGAACAGTGGAATGGTCTCACCCATCTTCTATCACGTGCCTCTGTCCGTCGGCAATCGAACGTTTAGTTATGGCCAGATGATACATTTCCGCCGGGAACAGGGCCGTTGAAATGAGAATTTATCACCTCCGTTTCACGAAACGATAGCCGGTCGGCCCCCGATAACGTCGCCGGTACTTATCCCCACAGAGACGCGTACGAGTACGGTAAAGCGATGAGAGCAGTGATGTACCACTACGTCAGGCCGGTCGCGGACCGTCCGCCGAACGGCTACTATCGACTCGAACTATCAGATTTCAGACGTCAACTCGACCGCCTGGAGCGAGCGTTCGACGTCCTCGACCGTACCCGACTCCTCGCGGTCCTCCGGGGCGACGCCCCACCGCCGGACGACGGCCTCGTCCTGACGTTCGACGACGGCCTCCTCGATCACCACGAGTGGGTGTTCCCGGAACTCCGGCGACGGGGGCTGTGCGGCGTCTTCTTCGTCTCGACCGGGCCGCTCGACGGCCAGGTCCTCCCCGTCCACCGGGTCCACTCACTGCTCGGGTCGCACCCGACGGACCGGGTCCGCGAGGCGCTGCTGGCGACGATGGACGAGCGGGGCGTCGCCGCCGACGGAGGTGGTTCTACGGACACGTACCGGTCCGACGCTGTGCGTGACGTGGAGGACGACCCTGCCGCCCACGCGGCCGCGGTCAAGCGGCTGGTCAACTTCGAACTGCCCCCCGAATCGGTTCCCGGACTGCTCGACGCGGTCGAGTCGCGTCTCGGCGCGACGACGCCGAGCGCGGACGCGTACTACCTCTCCGAGACGGGACTGCGGGACCTCGACGACGCCGGGATGGTCGTCGGCGCGCACACCGTCACGCACCCGGTCCTCTCACGGCTCTCGGTCGCCGCCCAGCGCCGGGAGATACGCGACTCGTTCGACCGACTGGAGGAGGTGGTCGGACCGCTCGACGTGCGCCCGTTCGCGTACCCCTACGGCGGTCCGGAGACGTTCACGGACGCGACGGAGGAACTGCTCGCAGACGCCGACTGCGACGTGGCGTTCACGACCGTCTCGGGGGCTTTCGACGGTGACGACGTACGGGACCGGCCGTTCGCGCTTCCCCGCCAGGACTGCAACGAGTTCCCCCACGGCGACGCGTCGTTCGACGTGTCGGTCTCGGGCGAGTGACGCTTACACCGCCGCTAACCGGCTCTCAGACGCTTTCCTCGGACTTCCGACCGGTGTACGCCATCCCCCGGTGACGCTCTCGACGCCCGACCGCTCTCCGCTCTCGTCGTAGCAGTTCCTAACCTTACGTCGCGCGCTGGTGGTGAGGAGCGATGGAGAGACGCCACGGGAAACCAGTCGACCCGAGACAGTTCAAGCAACGGGACCTCGCAGACCTGGAGCGCGGCGTGGACGCCAACCGCGAGCGCGCCGCGGCGTTCCGCGAACGGGAGAGCGTCGCCGCCGACGCGTGTCCGGTCTGCGACGCCGACGAGCGCACCGTCGTCCGGACGATGTTCGGCTACGACTACGCGCAGTGCGCCGACTGTACGCACGTCTACCTGACGGAGCGACCGACCGAAGCGGCGCTCCTCGACTACTTCGAGGAGAACGAGGACCTCGCGGACCTCTACACCGACGAGCGCCAGCGAGCGTACCGGCGCGAGCACATCACCGAACCGAAGTTCGACTTCGTGCTCGACCACGTCGACCGCACGGACGGCCGCTGGCTCGACGTGGGCTGTGGGATGGGCGAGTCAGTCGACTACCTCCGAGAGCGTGGCTGGGACGCCGAGGGCCTGGAACCGAGTGAGGACTGCGTGCGCGCCGCCCGAGAGACGCTCGGCATCGACCTCCACCAGCAGTCGCTCGACGCCTACGCCGCCGACCAGCCAGCGGGCTCGTTCGACGTCGCCTCGCTGTTCGGCATCCTCGTGCTGACGCCGGACCCGGTCAGCCAACTGCGGCACGTCCGCCACCTCCTGCGGGACGACGGGTTCGTCGCGGTCGGCGACGGTCACTACGACTCCGTCTCGTCGCTCGTGCATCGAGCGTTCCCCGACCGGGCGCTCCGACACTCCATCCCGCCCGTCGGTCTCCACCAGTTCACCGGCGAGTCCATCGAGCGCATGTTCGAGGCCGCAGGGTTCGAGGGCGTCGCTACCTGGCACTTCGGCCTCGACGTCTACGAGTTCCTCACCCACCTCCGCCTCGAACTCGACGGGTTCGGCGACACCGACCTGTACGACTACCTCATGGACCACCTGAACGAGTTCCAGGGAGTCGTCGACGAGGACGAGCGAAGCGACTACGTGGTCGTCGTGGCGCGGTGTGACTGAGATGCCGTCGCGCTCCGAATCCCGCGAGTCGCGCGACTCGGACGCCGACGAGAGGGGCCTGTTCGACCTGACCGGTCGGACCGTGGTCGTCGCGGGCGGCGCGGGACTCATCGGGACGGCGCTCTCTGCGGGCATCGCCGAGCAGGGTGCCACCGTCGTCGTCGCCGACGCGGCCCCGGAACGCGGTCGGGCGGTCGCCGAGGACGTGGACGGGGCGTTCGTCGAGACGGACGTGACCGACGAGGCGTCGGTCGAGTCGCTGTTCGAGACCGTCGTCGCGGAGCACGGCGGTCTCGACGGTCTGGTCAACTGCTCGTACCCGCGCAACGCGAACTACGGGCGGCGCTACGAGGACGTGACGTACGCCGACTGGCGCGAGAACGTCGACCTGCACCTGAACAGCTACTTCCTCGTCACGCACCGCGCGTCGCTCGTCATGCGCGAGGCGGGCGGCGGGAGCGTCGTCAACTTCGGCTCGACGTACGGCGTGCAGGCTCCCGACTTCTCCGTCTACGAGGGCACCGAGATGACGAGTCCCGTCGAGTACGCGGCCATCAAGGGCGGCGTCCGCAACCTCACCCGGTACGTGGCGTCGTACCTCGGACGGGACGGCGTCCGGGTCAACACCGTCAGCCCCGGCGGCGTCTTCGACGAACAACACCCCACGTTCGTCGAGGAGTACGAGCGCCGGACCCCGCTCGGTCGGATGGCCCGCCCCGAGGACCTCGTCGGAGCGGTCGTCTACCTCCTGTCGGACGCCTCGGCGTACGTCACCGGCCACGACCTCCGGGTCGACGGCGGATGGACCATCTGCTGAGGGACGGGGCGACCCAGTTCGCCACGCCTTCGGAGAGATAAACCGCCGTCAGACGGTCTGTAAGGGCTGAGCTACAGCTATTTCGCGACTGCTACTTATGCGCCCCGCGTCGCAACACTCGCTCGATTCAGATGATTGACAACCGACGGGTCGTCGCCGTCGTCCCGGCACGCGGGGGGAGCACGACGGTCCCGAACAAGAACCTGCGACGACTGGGGGACAGACCGCTCGTCGCGTGGCCCATCGACGCGGCCGAGGCGACGCCCGAGATAGACCGGACGGTCGTCACGACCGACGATCCGAGCATCGCGGCCGTCGCCCGCGACCACGGCGCGGAGGTCGTCGAGCGTCCCGCGGACCTGGCGACCGACGACGCGCTCGTCGCCGACGCGCTCAGGCACGTCCTCGGCGAGTTGCGAGACGAGGGCGAGACGGCCGACGTCGTCGTGATGCTCGAACCGACCTGCCCGCTGCGCACGCCGGGCGACGTCCAGCAGTGTCTCGACCGCCTCGTCAGTAGCGACTGCGACTCTGTGGCGACGTTCACCGAGGCGGGACTCAACCCCCACCGGGCGTGGCGGTTCGACGACGACGGCGACCCCACCCCGTTCCTCACCGGCGCGGACCCGTGGCAGCCCCGACAGTCGCTCCCAGAGTCGTACGAACTGACCGGCGCGGTGTACGCGTTCGAGAGGGACGCCCTGCCGAAGGCGGGCAGTTCGCTGCTGTTCGAGCGCCCCGGCGCGGTCCTGCTGCCGCGGGAGCGGAGCGTCGACCTCGACACCGAACTGGACTTCGCCGTCGCCGAGGCACTGCTCGCGGAGGGCGTCCATGAGTGAGCCGCCGACCGTCTGGGACCTGTTCGACCTGACGGGTCGGACGGCGGTCGTCACCGGCGGTCCCGGACAGCTCGGGTCGCAGCTCTGTGACGCGCTGGCGGAGGCGGGCGCGAACGTCGTCGTCACTTCGCGCACGTACGAGGACTGCGAGGCGAAGGCGCGCGAACTCTCCTCGCAGTACGGCGAGGCGCTCCCCGTGGCCGCCGACGTGACCGACGAGGACTCCGTCGAGGAACTGGTCGAGACCACCGTGGACGTCTTCGGTGGCATCGACATCCTCGTCAACAACGCGTACCACGCGACTGGTTACGGGCGGTCGTTCGAGGAGTTGACGAAGGAGGAGTGGGCCGAGACGCTCGAAGGCACGCTCACGCAGGCGTTCGTCACGACGCAGGCCGCGCTGCCGGAAATCCGGGAGAGCGACGCGCCGAGCATCGTCAACGTCGGGAGCCACTACGGCGTCGTCCCGCCGGACCAGCGCGTCTACGGCGACACGGGCATCAACAATCCGCCCACCTACGGGGCCGCGAAGGCGGGCCTCATCCAGTTCACGCGCTGGCTGGCGTCGTACCTCCACCAGGAGCGCATCCGGGTGAACGCCATCAGCCCCGGCGGGTTCTACAGCGAGGCGATGGAGGACGTCGAGGGGTACACCGAGACGTTCGTCCCGAACTACGAGGAGCGAACCATGCTCGGGCGGATGGGCGACGACACCGACCTGAAGGGCCTGATCGTCTACCTCGCCTCGGACGCGAGCAAGTGGATGACCGGGCAGAACGTCGTCCTCGACGGCGGGTGGACGGTATGGTGAGCGTCGTCCGCGACGACGGTATCCGGGTCGAGGCGGAGTCGAGTGCCGCCGACCTCTCGCTCGGCGTCGTCGGCACGACGCCCGGCAACGGCCACCCCTACTCGTTCGCGTCCATCGTCAACGGCTACTCCGACGCGGGGTTCGCGGAGTCGGAGTGGGACGGCATCCACGACTACCTGCGCGAGAAGTCGCCCGCAGAGTTCGGCTTCGAGGGCGT
This sequence comes from Halomarina salina, assembly GCF_023074835.1. Taxonomy (NCBI): domain Archaea; kingdom Methanobacteriati; phylum Methanobacteriota; class Halobacteria; order Halobacteriales; family Natronomonadaceae; genus Halomarina; species Halomarina salina. Next base: position 145,921 of record NZ_JALLGW010000002.1, on the reverse strand, counting down.
ACACGTCACCCACGCGTGGACCCAGGACCGCGCCGAGACCGACCGCCTCTGTGCCGCGGCGCGCGTTCCGACCCCCGTCGACTCGCTGGAGGAACTCCACGGCGAGGTGGACGCCCTCCTGCTCCTGCGCGACGATTACGAGCGTCACGCCGAGATGGCCCTGCCGTTCCTGGAGGACGGGACGCCCGTCTTCGTGGACAAGCCGCTCGCGCTCGACGCCGGAGAACTCGACCGGTTCCGCCCGCACCTCGAATCGGGACGGCTCGTCTCCTGTTCGGGGATGCGGTTCGCGCGCGAACTCGACGACCCGCGGGCCACCCTAGCCGAGAGCGGCGAGGTGCGCGTCGCGCGCGGAACGGTCGTCAACGACTGGGAGCACTACGGCGTCCACATGCTGGACGCCGTCTTCGGCGTCCTCGACCAGCGGCCGGTTCGCGTCTCGCCGTTCGACGTGCCCCACGACGCCTTCGCGGTCGAACTCGACGGCGGGACGCTCGTCGAGGTGGACGCGCTGGGCGACGGCCCGTTCGTCTTCGACGTGGGGTTCTACGGCGACGGCGGTCACTCGACGCACGAACTCCGGGACAACTTCACCGCGTTCCGCCGGACGCTCTGGGCGTTCCTCCACACCGTCCACACCGGCGACCCGGTGGTCGACCCCGAGGACACGCTCGACGTGATGCGCACCCTGATAGCGGGCCGCCGCGCCCGCGAGACGGGCGAACCGGTCGCCCTCGCGGACCTCGGGATATGAGCGACGACGTCCTCACCGCGGACGCCACGTCGGTCGAACGGGCCGGCCGCCGGACGGTCGTCTTCCTCGGCGCGAACAACGTCGGGCTGGAGGTGTACGACTGGCTCTGTGACCGCGACTCGGTGGACGTGCTGGCGATGCTGACCGAGGCCGACCAGCTGTCGCTCGTCGAGCGCCTCGACCCGGAGTTCGTCGTCGCCTGCGGGTTCACCCACGTCGTCCCGCCGGAGGTACTGGCGGTTCCCGACCGTGGCTGTCTCAACCTCCACCCCGGACTGCTCCCGTACGCGCGCGGCTACAACCCGAACGTCTGGAGCATCGTCGAGGGCCTGCCAGCCGGGGTGACCCTGCACTACATGGACGACGGCGTCGACACTGGCCCCATCGTCGCCACCCGCGAGGTGGAGACGCGGTTCGACGACACCGGAAAGGACCTCTACGAGCGCCTCGAACGCGCCGCGTACGACCTGTTCGTCGAGACGTGGCCGAGCGTCGAGGAGGGGGCCGTCGAGGTCCGCGAGCAGGACGACGCGCTCGCGACGACGCACGTCAAACGCGAGTTCGTCGACCTCTGCGAACTCGACCCCGACGAGGAACTGCCGGTCCGCGACCTGCTCGACCGCCTGCGCGCCCTGACCTTCCCGCCGTTCGACAACGCCCACGTCGACGTCGACGGCGAGACGTACTACGTCGAGGTCTCGCTCACCCACGAGGACGATGCTGACTCGGAGGACCTCGGGCGACTCTCGTCGTACTGAGCGGGTGCGTTCGTCTCCAATCTCCGTCCCTGCTTCTCACTCCGCGAGGTAGTCACGCGCGTTCACGAACCGGTCGTCGAGCGACGCCCACTCGAAGTCGAGGAGCGCACTCGCAGGTATCTCCTCACCGTCGACGCCGACGCGCGTCAGGTCGAGACGCCCCTCCCACGTACCGACCCGGAGCGCGTCGCCTTCGACGGACAGCAGTTCGCCCGGTTCGCAGAACGCGCGCGCCCCGCTCGGCGGGTTCGCGGCCCAGAACCGCACCTCGTGACCGTTCAGCGACGAGAACGCGCCGGGGTACGGGTGGGTCTGCCCGCGAATCCAGTCGTACACCTCGCGCGGTGGGCGTGTCCAGTCGACCAGGCCGTGCCGTGGAACGCGCTTCGGCCACCAGGTGGCCGCGTCGTCGTCCTGTGGGTCGCGGGGCACCTCGCCCGCCTCGAAGCGCGGGTAGTACTCCCGAATCAGTTCCCGGCCCGCCGCGACGACCTTCCCGTACAGCGAAGCGGCGTCGTCCTCGACCGCGATGTCGATGGGCACCTGTCCGACGAGGTCCCCCGCGTCCGCTTCGGCGACGAGGTGGAAACAGGAGAGGGCGGTCTCGTCGAGACCCGTGACGAGGCTCCAGGCGATGGGTGCGCGTCCCCGACCGCGCGGGAGCGGTGCCGGGTGCATGCCGAGCGCCGCCACGGTCGCCAGGTCGAACACCGCCGGGTCGACGAGGCGCGACCACCCGACGACGAACAGCAGGTCCGGGTCGTACCCCGCGATGCGCTCGCGGACCGACTCGGCGTTCACGTCGTCCGTCTCGTGGAGCGGGACGTCGTGGGCCGTCGCGAACGCCGAAAGGTCGGTCTGGTCGCTGATTCTCGGCTGCTGTGGGCGTGTGAAGATACCGCGAACGTCCGCACCGAGGGCGACCAGTTCCTCCAGACACGCCAGACCGAGGTCGTTGTGGGTGACGAAGACGACGCGCATGCCTCACGATGGACGACGAGGCACATTGCAAATGGCTGCCGACGACGGTCTACCGACCCGGCGAAACGGGCACCTACTCGTGACGCTCACGTTCGCTTCGACAAGTATTATTGACACGTTTTGCGAGTCGGACGACCGATGCGCTCTCTCCCCTCGCGGGCCGACGTGGTGGACGGCGTCGAACGTCGGGCGGGCCGAGTCCTCGGGCGTGCGCTCCCCGTCGTCGAACCGCTCTGGCGGGTCGCCGTCGACGGAACGCTCGTCGTCGGCGAGCAGGAGACGCCGACGTGGGTGACGGAGCCAGCCACCGCGACCATCGTCCGGCACGTCAGGGACGACTCGCGGTACTACTCGGTGCTCGACCGTGACGGGCCGCCGCGCGTGCGGGTCGAGTCGCGGACGCCGTTCGAGCGCGTCGACTGCTCGCTCCTGAACGGGAAACTCGCCCGCGACGTGCGGGTCGTCGGACAGTTCGAGACGAGCGACGGCACCGAGACCCACGTCCAGCGGTTCGCCGACCTCGACCGGGAGCGGTTCGACGGCGAGGCGGAGATTCCGGTCTCGTTCCGGCTGGACTCACCCGCGACGGCTGGCCTGCTGACCGTCGAGTCGACGACCCGACGGAACCGATTCGCGACGGTCGCCACCCGCGCGTACGACCGCCTCTCGGAGCGCGACTTCGAACCGCGTCGGTCGGTCTCCCTGACCCACCCCTCGCTCGGTACCGACGCGGACGGCCCGCTCGTCCTCCTCGTGTCGGTGGACACGCTCCGGTTCGACGCGCGCGAGCAGTGCGGGGCGCTCCTCGACGCACTGGGCGACGACGCGTTCGTTCCGGACGAACCGCGGACGCAGGGGTTCTGGACCGCGCCCGCTCACGGTTCGCTGTTCACCGGCGTCCATCCGGGCGACCACGGCTACGTCGGCTGGCTGGACGAGAACCGCGACTCGCAGATACACCCGGACCTCGTCACCCTCCCGGAGTTCCTCGCGGACCACCACTACCGCTGCTCGGCGGCCGTTAGTCACACGCGCGTGCTCCCCGAGTCCGGGTTCGGCCGGGGGTTCCACCGCTTCCGGTTCGACGACATGTCCGACTGGGTGGGGCGTCCCGTCGACGCCGCGACCACCGTCGACCGGGTGCTCGACTGGATGGCGACGGACCGACGGGCGGGACAGGACCGCGCGTTCTACTTCGTCCACCTGTTCGACCCGCACTTCCCGTACCTGCCGCCGCTGGACCGCTACGACGTCGGCGACGTGGAGTTCGGGGCCATCGAGGCGTACCACCGGACCATCGCAGAGGTGGCCGACGACCCCGACCGGGGGTACCTCGAACAGCTACGGTCCGACCTCCCGGTCAGCCAGGAGACGGTCAAAATCCTCCAGGGCTACTACGCGCAGGCGGTCGACTACACTGCCGAGCAGGTGACCCGTCTCGTCGAGGGACTGAAGCGCCTCGACCGGTTCGACGACGCGCTCGTCATCGTCACGGGCGACCACGGCGAGGAGTTCGGCGAGCGAGGGTTCTACCTCCACACGAGTCTCGGCGACGCGAACGTCCGACCGTTCCTCGCGGTCAAGCCCCCCGCGGACTCGTCGTTGTCGCCGCAGGACCCCGTCGACCACCTCGACGTGCTCCCCACTGTGGCGCGCGAACTCGGCGTCGACCCCCCAGCGCAGTGCCAGGGGCGGGCGTGGCACGACGACCCGCCCTCCGGGCCGCGCGTCACCGAGCGCATCTCCCCCGACTGCTACAACGTCGCCGTCGAGGACGAGAGGCTGAAGGCAATCTTCACCTTCGAGGGCGACTTCCCGAGGCGACCGACCGCCGAGCAGGTCGACGCCGGCCCCGTCGCGGAGGAGTACTACCGACTCGCCGAGGTCAGACAGCACCCTCACGAGGTCCAGCAAGTGAGCCCGTCGGACGCGTACCGCGCCGAACTGCTCGCCGTCGCTCGCGAGTTCGCCCGCTCGACGCCCGTCGTGGACCGTTGGGAGGAAGAGCGAGGTGCCTCCCCGACGCCGTCTCAGGAGACGGCGGCCCGACTCCGGCGACTGGGCTACCGGTGAGAAGTGGCAGTCCCGGAGAGCGACCACGCAGTCGTCAGTACGTCAGACGCTTGCGGAGCAGTCGCCCGTCCAGGTCGACCGTCGCCAGTCGCTCGGCGATGGCCGCCCCCGCGCCGCCGTGGTCGTAAGGGTTCTCGCAGTCGGCGACCCGCTGGCGGAAGCCGTCGTCGGTGAGACAGCGCTCGACCGCCTCGCGAATCGCCGCGCGGTCGTGTGGGACCCGGAGCGTGTGGTCGGCGCGCTCGCGGCCCTCCTGACGCGGGCCGACGTCGACCACCGGCAGGTCGAGCGACGCGGCCTCGATGACACCGCTGGAGGAGTTGCCGACCAGCACGTCGGCGGCCGCCATCAGCCCGAGATACGCCTCGCGCGGGAGGCTCCGGAACGCCTTGAGGTGTTCACGGGACTCTATTTCGGCGTTCATCCGACGCCCGCCCGCGTCGGCGTTCGGGTAGACGACGACCGGGTCGACGTCGTCGAGATTCCCCACCGCGTCGAGCGTCGCGGCCAGCTGCTCGCCCGCCTGTTCGGGTGCGGACGTGAGCGGGTGCTGGACGACGAGCGCCAGCGACCGGTCGTCGGGCAGGTCGTACCGGTCGCGGACGGTCGTCGAGTCGTCGTACTCCCCCGCGAGGACGGCGTCCAGACCGGGTGCGCCGACGGTCGTGATTCGCCACGGCTCTTCGCCGAGTCGGCGGATGCGCTCGGCCGAGCGGTCGGTGACGGGGAAGTGGAGGTGGGCGAACTTCGTCAGCGCGTGGCGGATGCTGTCGTCGACGATGGCTCCCGCCATCGAGTCGCCGCCGTGGACGTGCGCGACGGGGACGTTCGCGTGGGCGGCGGCGACGCCCGCGGCGAACGCCTCGCCCCGGTCGCCGAGCACGAGGACGACGTCCGGGTCGAGGCTCGACAGCGCGTCGGCCATCCCCGCGACGCAGACGCCGAGGGACTTCGCCATCGCCGTCCCCGTGTCGCCGTCGACGAGCGAGTGGACCTCGCGGGCGATAGCGAACCCGTCGGCCCGGATGTCGTCGACGGTGTGGCCGTACTGCGGCGAGAGGTGCATCCCCGTCGCGACCACGTCGAGCGTCAGGTCGTCGCGGTCCTCGATGGCCCGCATCGACGACGAGAGCAGCCCGTACTCCGCGCGCGTCCCGGTGACGACGACGACGCGTCTCGACTCGCCCGACTCGCTCGATTCGCTCGACTCGCTCACGGCGTCTCGCGCACCTCCCTGACGAGACAGAACGCCTCCGCAGCGGCGACGCCCGCGGCCGCACCGCGCGTCCTCGCGCGAGCGCGGAGGCTCTCCTCGGACCGCGGGTGCGGGAACGCCCGCGTCTCGGACTCGTACTCCGCGAAGGCGGCCACCTTTGCGTCGAGGTGGTCGGTGACGTCGACGAACAGCGTCGGTTCGAACTGGTCGGCCCCGCCACCGACCCAGTCCGTCGAGGAGGGCGTCTCGTAGGCGAGGACCCGTTCGACGCCGCTGCCCGGTCTGGTGGCGACGACCGTCGAGTCGTAGACGGCGCGGTGGTCGCGGTTCACCTCCTGTCTGGCGTGCGTGTAGACGACCGTGGGTTCGACGCGCTCGACGACGGACTCGACGACGGCGTTCACCTCGACGTGGGGCACGTCGTCGAGGCGCATGTCCGGTAGATCGCCGAAGTGGACCTCTCCGACCCCGAGGCGGTCCGCGCAGGCCCGCGCCTCCTCGCGTTTCTGCTCGACCATCGACGGGTCGTCGTACTGCGCGGTCGAGCCCTCCGTGACGACGAGGACGTGCACCTCGTCGCCCTGCGCGGCGTGTGCCGCGAGCGTCCCGCCCGCCCCGAGCACCTCGTCGTCCGGGTGTGCACCGATACAGAGGACGGTGTCGTCTCCGCTCTGTTTCGCTCCTCCTGTGTGGGTATCGCTGTCCATGGCTGTCAGTCTCCTACCTGCGTCGCGTAGAGGCGCGCGTACGTCCCCTCCTGCGTGACGAGCTGTTCGTGAGAGCCGGACTCGACCACGCGCCCGTCCTCGACGGTGTAGATGCAGTCTGCGTTCCGAACCGTCGAGAGGCGGTGGGCGATGGCGACGACGGTGTGGTCGCCATCCATGCGCTCGATGGCGCGCTGGACCTCGCGTTCGAGGTCGGAGTCGAGGTTGCTCGTCGCCTCGTCGAGGACGAGGATGTCGGCATCCTTCAGCAGCGCACGGGCCAGCGCGACGCGCTGGCGCTGCCCCCCCGACAGCTGGACGCCGTTCTCGCCGATCTGCGTGTCGTAGCCTGCCGGCAGGTCAGTGAGGAACTCGTCGACCTTCGCGACGGTGCTGACCCGGTCCAGGTCGGCGTCGGTCGCGTCGCGTCGGCCCAGCGTGAGGTTGTACCGGAGGGTCGCGTCGAACATGAACGGGTCCTGCCGGACGACGGCGATGCGCGAGCGCCACGCGTCCACGTCGAACTCCTCGATGGGCGTCCCGTCGAGCCGTATCTCGCCGCCGTCGGGGTCGTAGAGACGGGTCAACAGGGAGACGACCGTCGACTTTCCCGACCCGGACTGGCCGACGAGCGCGACGAACTCGCCGCTACATACCTCCAGCGAGAGGCCGTCCAGCACCGTCTCGTCGTCGAGGTAGGAGAACTCGATGTCGTCGAAGACGACCGACCGGAACTGCTGGGGCGGCGTGACGGTGCCGCCGGTCGGTTCCGCGTTGGCCGCGAGTTCCTCGATGAACGTCTCGGTGCGGGCGACGTGTGGCAGTTCGCTCTCGATGGTGTAGATGCGGCGGTTCAGCGTGCTCACGCGCGGTGCCAGTCGGAACATCACGAAGAGGAAGACGGCCAGTCCGGCGAAGGTCAGCGAGGAGAACCGCAGGGCGAGGAAGACGAGGACGAACACCGTCAGCGCCACCAGCAACTGGTGGATGTTCCCGACGAACGAGTCGTTGCGGTAGTACGTCACGTTCGCCTCGGCGAACGCGTCGACCGCCTCGTGGTACTCCTCGCGCATCTCTCGCTCGACGCCGAACAGCTTCACGGGGCGGATGCCCTGCGTCCCGCTCTGGATGGTGGTCTGGATGCGTTCGTTCGCGTCGGCCACCCGGTCGCCGACGCTGAACCCCGGTTCGACGACGTTCCGGACGAGGTACGTCAACCCCCCGATGGTGACGATGGCGACGAGGGTGAGCCACGGCGAGATGTAGAACGCGAAGCCGAGGTAGATGAGGCTGAGCAGCAGTTGCTCGAAGACGAACACCAGGTCGCGGATGGCGTACCCCGCGTACTTCGTCTGCGTGATGGCCGCGTTGAGCACCTCGTCGGATCCGCGCCGGTCGAAGAAGCCGACCCGTGCCCCGAGTGCGTGTTCGAACGTGCGCGTCTGAACGTCGCGGATGTAGTTGGTCTGGAGGTAGCCCTGCGACCAGTCGACGGCGAAACTCGACAGGTACCGCAGCGTCATCGCCACGCTGACGCCGAGGATCATGTACTCCAGCGTGAACGGGACGCCGAGGAAGCGGTACGCATCGAAGAACAGGCCCACGACGCCACCGGATTCGGCCGACGGCGTCGACCCCTGTGCGACGTCGATGATGGGGACCAGCAGGCTCACGCCGACGCCCTCCAGCAGCGCCGTCGCACTGCCGAACAGCACGATGAGGCCCGTCAGGAACGGGTTGTACGCGGCGATGAGCCGCACCGAACGCACTCGCGGGCCGTCGAACAGGTTCAGAGGTCTCACTTCTTCTCAGCGAATACACATGTCAGTAGGTTAAATGCATTGGCCCACCAGTCGACCGACTGCAACGTGATACTCTGCTCGCCGACGGTGGAGATATCGTGACATCATCAGAAATCTGTCAGTACCCGGGTCGGTCGAGGACGTCGTCGATGGCTCGCCGAACGGCCGACAACGGGTTCGGTTCGAAGAACCGGGTCGTGTCGGCGGCGGGGTCGGCGCTCCCGAGGACGGTCCCCAGGTCGTCACCCGGTTCGACGACCGTCGCCAGTCCGTCGAGGCCCGGTGGGGACGGCATCCAGGGGAGGTCGACGAGGTAGGTCTCGACGCCGAACCGGACGCCCTCGTAGAGCGCCGTCGAGTAGACGCCGACCTGCGCGCGCGACTCGGCGAACAGGCGGTGGAGCGGCCGCCCGCTCTCGTCGACCACTTCGACGCCCGAGTCGACGAGCCACGGGTACTCCTCGCGCCAGCGGTCGGACTCGCCGGGGTGGAGTTTGTAGGCGACCGACCAGTCGTGGTCCGGACGCTCGTGGAGCGACACGGCCTGCTTCGAGAGCGTGTGACCCACCTCGCCGGTGGAGACGAACACGACCTGGTCGCGTCGCTCGACCGACGCGTACCGCTCGACGCTCGCTTCGAGGTGCGGGTAGCCGACGGCGTAGACGTGGTCGTCGGGGACGGGCAGGTCGGCCTGGTCGGTCCAGAACTCGCCGAACGTGAACAGGTAGTCGGGGAACGTCTCCTTCGTGCGCCAGTCGGGGAACGAGTAGCCCGCCTGGTACCGGTCGATGACGCCGTGCTGGAGTTCGACGACGGTGATGCCGAGTTCGTGACACACCTCGACGAACGGCTCTCGGCCCGCGTAGCTGACGACGACGACGACCAGTTCCGGGTCGACGCTGGCGAGCAGTCGGCGGTAGAGCGGGCGGACGGCCCGCCGGTACGCGAGGCGACGCTGGGCGAGGTCGGCGACCCGGACGTCGGCGTCGAACTCCTCTCCGAGGTACCGTTCCACGTCGTCGAACGCGTCGAACGAGGGTCGGCCGAGCGTCGCGCCGACGAGTTCGCCCGCCTGCCCGAGTATCTCGACGGCGTCGACGTAGCGCAGTCGCTCCGTCTTCGCTGGCGTGTAGTGCCGGTTCAGATGCGGCGGTTCGACGTGGAGGGCGTCGAGCGACAGCCCGTCTGTGATGGGGTCGCAGTAGACGTCCCACCAGTAGCCGTCGTCGAGGCGTTTCCGGCGCGGGTGCCCCCAGAACAGCACGTCGTGGCGACCGCCGAGAAACGGGTTGCGGCGGACGAGGTTCCTCGCCGCCAGCGAGGCGAGTTCGAGGTAGACTCGGCCGCTCCGCTGGACGTTCGTGTGTGGCTGTCCCCACTCCCCCTGCGCCGCGACGACCTGCCGGAACACCTCGAACCGGACGAGTTCCCAGACGCGGACGCCGTCACGAACCACGTCGAAGGGACACAGGTCGTCCTCGAGGGCGAGGAACGCCTCGTAGGTGTCGTCGAACGTCGTCGGTCGCGACACCGAGGTCGTCAGCCGCGCTCACCCCCGTCCCACTCCCCGACGGCGGCATCGGTGATGGCGGCCCCCGCGTCGAGTGCGACGCTGGCCGTCGCCCCGAGGACGGCGTCGTACGTGCGTGGCGGGAGTCCGTCGGCCGGACGCGTGACGGAGACGTTGTCGGCGGTGAACCGCTCGCCAGCAGCGACGTCCGTGGCGGCGTGGAGGCTCTTGCGGACGACCGGCCGGTTCTCGCGCTCTGTCCCGGTCGGTCGCTTCTCGGGACTCCCGAGGGCCGTCTCGGCGTCGCGGACGAGCGACACCGCGGCCGCGAGTTCGTCGGGTTCGAGCGAGGCGCGGTGGTCGGGGCCGGGGAGCGTCCGGTCGAGCGTGAAGTGCTTCTCGACGACCGTCGCCCCCGCCGCGACGGCCAGCGCGGGCACCTCGACTCGGGTGGTGTGGTCGGAGTAGCCCACCGGCGTCGGGAGTTCGTCGGCCATCGTCACCATCGCCCGGAGGTTCACCTCGTCCAGCGCGGCGGGGTAGGCGGTCGTACAGTGGAGGAACGTCACGGGTACGTCGGGGTTCGCGTTCCGGATGGCGGCCAGTGCGTCGTGGACCTCTCCCATCGTCCCCATCCCCGTCGAGACGACCATCGGCCGCCCGAACCGTGCGACGTGCCGCAGGAGCGGATGGTTGTCGAGTTCCCCCGACCCGAGTTTCACCCGTGGGACGTCCAGGTCGTCCAGCAGCGTCGCGCTCTCGACGTCGAACGGCGTCGAGAGGAACTCTATGCCCTGGTCCCGACAGTACGACTGCAGTCGCTCGTGGGCCGACCGCGGGAGTTCGAGCGAGCGGAGCATCTCGTACTGGGACTGCTCGCCGGTCGTCTCCTCCTGGTACGGTGCCTTGGGGGCGTCGGGGGTGGCCAGTCTGTCCGCGACGAACGTCTGGAACTTCACGGCGTCCGCGCCCGCCGCGACGGCGGCGTCGACGAGTCGCTCCGCCTGACTCACGTCGCCGTCGTGGTTGACCCCCGCCTCGGCGACGACATAACACGTCATCTCACTATCACTCTGAGCGTCGGCGCATTAGTAGATTCGGCCGTATCGGACCCGATGGGGCAGAAAATCAGGAATCGAGTACGTTCGGTCTCCGACCGGCTCGCTTCGTCGACGGTCACGCACCGGGCGCGTTCTCCGAGACGGAACCGACGTACTGTGGCCCTGTCCCCGTGGTTTTTGGTGTCGGAACGCTAACGGTAGGCATGGACTACACGTGGCAGTACTACGACCTGGTGTTGCTGGGCGTGTTTCTCAGCATGGCCAGCGGGGCCGTCGTCGGCGCGCTCACGGCCATCGCCACGACCACCGCAGTCACCGCCGCCGGACTGCTGGCCGTCGTCATCATCGGCCACGGCCTGTTCGTCAACGGCCCGGTCGACAGTCGGGAGGACCTCGCCGAACCGGTCGAGGCGTTGAACTGAGCAGTCCGTCCGTCGGGCCGACCGCGTAGCGTCGTCGCTCTACCGCTCGGACGACTCCGAACCGGGCTCTCGTATCACTCGACGACACAGCGGCGACGCTCGGATACTCGCGGGTCACTGCCCGCGAGCGTCCGCACCGTGACGTCTGGCGACCACCTCGGCGAGATGTTTCGCCATCCCGACGACGACGGGTCCGATGAACAGTCCCAGGAACCCGAACACGGCGAGGCCACCGAACAGGCCGACGACGACGAGGCCGGTGTTGAGATGCGCGCTGTGCTGGACGACGAACGGTCTGATGAGGTTGTCCGACCCGCTGATGATGAACGTCCCCGCGACGAACAGCACGACTGCGTCGATGGTCCGGCCGACGACGAGGAGGTAGATGCTCGCCGGAATCCAGACGACGGACGCCCCGATGACGGGGAGCAAGGAGAGCAGGAACGTCACCAGCGTCCAGAAGACGGAGTTGCTGAAGTTCAGCGCGGCGAACGCGACGCCCGTCAGCGCCGCCTGCACCGCGGCGACGACGACGGTGCCGACCAGCGACGCCCACAGCAGTCGGTCACAGCGTTCGAGCAGGTCGTCCATCTCGTCGCGTTCGAGCGGCGACACCGTCCGCGTCCAGGCGACGAGGCGGTCGCCGTCGCGCAGCAGGTAGTAGAACAGGAACACGAAGACGACGAGGCCGATGAGGAACTGCGCCGTCGCCCCGACGACGGTGAAGACGTTCCCGACGAGTCCGCGCGACCCGTTCTGCATCGAGGCCACCAGCATGTCGACGACGTCCATCGTGTCGGCGCCGACTCCCAGCCTCGCCAGCAGTGCGTCGCCCGCGTCGATGACCATCGACTCGGTGACGCCCTGGAGGATGGACGTCGCCTGCTGGACCGCGATGCCGACGATGAACACGACGGGCGCGACGACGGCGACGGTCGCGAGGACGACGGTGAGCGCCGCGCCGAGCGTCCGGCCGAGATACCGCGACAGGCGGCTGGAGATCGGGTAGAGGACGTAGCCCAGCAACCCCGCGAGGAGGGCGTACTGGAGGTACGGGAGGAACAGCCAGACGGTCACGACACCGAACACCGCCAGTAGGCCCCAGAGGAACACCGTCGACGCCGTGGGTCGGGGGAGACGGCTCATCCTCGCCACCGCGACGGAACCCGCCCGGCGGCCGCCTCGGCGGTGGCCCATCCCCCGACACTGGCCCGACTCCACCGACGACCTGGCGCGCGCATACTCTACCGTACACCGTCGATACAAAAAGCGCTTCTCCGACAGTCAGTTCGAGACTCCGACTGGTCCGACGCGCCGAATACTGCGTTCTACGCGTCCTCGCGGCCGAATACGACGGCCGTCGGCTGTGGTTCCGCGCTCGGACCGTTCGACGACCGTGACTGTCGGTGCCGGCAGCGCTATCGTTGTAGCCGCGTCGCGTCGCTCGCTCAACGTCTGTACCGGAGTCGCCCTTGGGGACGGGACGGTAGGGACGTGTATGGACACACAAGACCGACCCACCGTCGACGCCGTCACCGCACGCGAACAGGACCTGCTGACCGCCATCGAGAACGTGGCCGCCCGCGACGCGCTCACCGAGGACGACCGTCACCAGTTGAGTTTCCGCGCCGAGATACTCTGCGAGGAACTCCGCGCGTGCATCGAGGGCGTCGAGGAGTAACGCACCGAACGGAGACGGGGCGTCCTCTCTCCCCGAAGACCACCGGTAGGCCCTCCTTTCGGCCGTCGAGCGTCGGGACGTGGCTACCGGTGACCCCTCACGACTGCCTCCTCTGGGTCCGAGAGCTACGGCGACGGGAGTTCCGACGCTCCGGACGCGGTGAGTACGACCGGTGGCGTTCGGTCGACTGGCCTCCGAGGACGCGGCGAGAGCGAGGCGGCGGTCGACCGGTAATCCGACGTTAGACTGTTTCATAGCCCCGGCAGCCACCGGATAACTATGCCCCAATTACCCGTAGCGATGAGTGACGTGGGGGTTCGGGGTGTCACCGCTCATCCACGTCGTACCTGTCATGTCGGCGTCCAACCGGGGTCGGTCAGACCTCGAGGACGCCGTTCCCCTTACTACACCGCCGAGTCGCATCGTGGTCAGTCCGAGACTCGGTCGGTCGACCACGAACCGAGCACGCTCGGCCGGGTGCCGTCGGCCGGTAGGTGGGAGTTTCGTTCCGGCAGGTCCCCGGTTACAAGATACGTCGAGACCGTAGCGTGGTGACGATGCCAGGTACGAGCAACGGTGGGTTCCGCGCACGGTGTCGGGAGTGTGGATTCCGGTCGTCCTGCTGGACGACGTCGTTCATCGCCCACGTCGAGGCCGCGGGCCACAGGGACAGCGTCGGCCACGAGACGTACGTCGCGGAGGCGAGTCGGCCGGTCGCCGAGCGCTGAACTCCGTCTCGGCGCCGACCGGTCCCGTGAAGGACCAAACCGGGTTTTGATGCTCCGGCGTCGTTATCCCCGGAGACACCTATCGAGAGACGATGACGAACCGACGGACGGTCCTGAAGTGCTGTGCCCTCGCGACGACCCTCTCACTCGCCGGCTGTCTCGGCGACGCCGACTCGGGGACGGGAGAGGAGTCGACGACACCAGCGCCGACGGACACCTCGACACCCGAACCGACAGGGAACGCGACGACCGACGCCCTCCCCGGTGGGAACGACAGTGGCGGCCCCGGCGACGGGGACAACGACAGCGGCGACGCGGGCGGGACGCGTCTCCGCGGAACGGGCGGTCCGGGCGTCACCATCGTCCGCACCGACGAGCAGGACGGACCGGTCGAGCACGCGGTCGAACTCGTCCGGGAGGCGGCGACGGAGGAAGCTCCGCCCGGCCTCCGCGTCTCCGTCACCAACACCGGTGAGGACCCGCTCGCCGTCGGAGAGAGTCGCGCCGTCGTCTTCGCGTACCGGCACGACACCGAGAAGCACCTGCTGTTGCTCCCCTCGGACGCGGACCGGGAGTATCCCGCCGAGGCCGGGTGCTGGCGACTCACCGACGGTATCGCCGTCACACAGGAGTACCGGACGACCACGCTCGCCCCCGGGGAGACCACCACACAGGCGCTCGACCTCTACGGGGCCGTCGGGGAGGACGCGTGTCTCCCGGTCGGTGAGTACCGCTTCGAGACGTCCTACCAGGTCCGACCAGCCACCGAGGGGGCGGCCACCTCCGCGACCACCGAGGACCCGACGACGTACTCCTGGGGGTTCACGGTCCTGCTGGAGTAAGCGTCCACGAATCGACCCCGTGACACTCGTCCTGGCGGCCGACTCCGTTCTCCCAGCGAGCGGTCACTCGTCCTCGGGGACGAACCGGAGGAGCGGCGCCACGTCCTCGGCGGCCGACCCGAGTTCGACGTGGTTCGACTCGCGGTCGTAGTCGACGACGTCCACCTCGTCCAGTTTCGGGAGGTGGTTGTGGTCCAGGGACTCGGCGATAGTGCGCAACACGCGGTCCTCGACGTCGTCGGGAGCCTTCTCACGTCGACCCGCCGCGAGGATGTTCACGAGTTCGTCACGGGTGAGCGTCTCGTCGTCCGCTTCGAGCAGTGCGTAGACGACGTTCCGGCGGCGAGGCCGGGACATGAGGTCGAGCGCCTCGTCCGCCGAGAGATCGTCCGGGTCCCACGACTCCGGTACGTCGATTCCCATACGTCTGCCACCGGACGCCAGCCTATTATTACGTGGCACCTATACGGCCCGTACCCGACGGGAGACGGTGAGCGTCCGCGACGCGGTGGTCTCTCGGAACGGACGCTGTCGGTACGATTATCACGAACTGGAACGCGTGTTATCTATGCACGAACCGGACTACGACGTCGCCGGGAAGACGGCAATCGTGACGGGAGCGAGCCAGGGAATCGGGAAGGCAATCGCGGAGACGCTCGCGGCCAGCGGTGCGAACGTCGCCATCTGCTCGCGCGCGCAAGAGCGCGTCGACCCGGTGGCGGAGGCGATAGAGGAGGACGCCGCCGGGAGCGCCCTCGCCGTCGAGTGTAACGTTCGCGAGCGAGCGCAGGTCGAGGCGTTCGTCGAGGCGACGGTCGAGGAGTTCGGTGGCGTGGACGTGCTGGTCAACAACGCTGGCGGCGAGTTCGTCGCCCCGTTCGAGGACATCTCGCCGAACGGGTGGAACGCCATCCTCGACCTCAACCTCACGGGGACCGTCCACTGCACGCAGGTAGCGGGCGAGGTGATGCGCGAGGACGACGGCGGCCACGTCGTCAACCTCTCCAGCGTCAACGGCCAGCACGCTGCGCCCGGCGAGAGCCACTACGGCGCGGCGAAGGCGGCCATCATCCGACTCACCGAGACGCTCGCCGTCGAGTGGGCCGACGACGGTATCCGCGTCAACTGCGTCGCGCCGGGGCTCATCCAGACGCCCGGCGTCGCCGAGACGCTGGGTATCGACAGCGAGGAGATGCCCCCACGCGAGCAGGCCGACCGGCGTATCGGTCACACCGAGGAGATAGCCGACGTGGTCCAGTTCCTCGTCAGTCCCGCCGCCTCGTTCATGACGGGCGAGACGGTGACCGTGAAGGGCGTCCCGAAGCCGGGGAACTCGATGAGCGACGGACTCGGGCTGGAGTAGCGTACGGGAGAACGTGCTGGCCGCGTTTGTCGTCTGTAGTCGGTCGTCTCGCCGGGTCAGATCCCCATCGCTTCGATCTGCTCCTGGTAGCGGTTGCGGATGGTGACCTCGGTCACCTGCGCGACGCCAGCCACTTCGCGCTGGGTCTTCTTCTCGTTGCAGAGCAGGGAAGCGGCGTAGATGGCGGCGGCGGCGTAGCCCGTCGGGGACTTGCCCGACAGCAGGCCCTTCTCGGTGGTGACGTTGATGATCTCGTTGGCCTTCGACTGGACCTCCTCGGAGAGTTGCAGTTCAGAACAGAATCGGGGGACGTACTTCTTGGGGTCGACGGGCTCCATCTCCAGGGAGAGTTCCTGGGAGATGTAGCGATAGGTGCGGCCGATCTCCTTGCGCTCGACCCGCGAGACCTCCGAGATCTCCTCGAGCGAGCGCGGGATGCCCTCCTTGCGACAGGCGGCGTACAGCGCACTGGTGGCGACGCCCTCGATGGAGCGCCCGCGGATGAGGTCCTCGCTCAGTGCGCGGCGGTAGATGACCGACGCCACCTCGCGGACGGACTTCGGGACGCCGAGTGCGCTGGCCATGCGGTCGATCTCGCTGAGCGCGAACTGGAGGTTGCGTTCGCCGGCGTCCTTCGTGCGGATGCGCTCCTGCCACTTGCGCAGGCGGTGCATCTGACTGCGCTTCTCGGAGGACAGCGACCGACCGTAGGCGTCCTTGTTCTTCCAGTCGATCTGGGTGGTGAGTCCCTTGTCGTGCATCGTCTGCGTCGTGGGCGCACCCACGCGCGACTTGTTCTGACGCTCCGAGTGGTTGAACGCCCGCCACTCCGGACCGGGGTCGATGTTCGTCTCCTCGACGATGAGACCGCACTCGTCGCAGACGAGTTCGCGGCCGTCGTCGGACTTGACGAGTTGACCGGACTCACACTCGTCGCACACCCGCTCCCCTTCGGTGCCCTCAGCCTGCTCCTCGGCCTCCGATTCGGGCTCACGCTCGCGCTGACGAGTGGGATATTCCATTTCATATCGTTATGAACATTTGAAGGGCTTAAGCCCTCGCCACGATAAATTGTCATTAACAGTGACTTTTCGTCGCCCGTGGCACCGCCCGCGATGGCCAGATACCGGGTCAGGACGGCCTGTACACTGGCATCGTCGGTGGAAGAGACGTGCCGAGCGTTCGCCGCCCGTGGTAATAAAACACAATCGTACCCGGCGGCGTGACTGCCCCAAAGACTGAACTATGTCCGATTCGTACCTGTCCGCATGGCAGTGACCAGTCGCCTCCACGAGCTCCGTGCGGAGGGAAAACATGAACTTGCGGACACCCTCGCGGCCGAGGCGTTGCGTAACGAGACGCCGTCCGTGACGGTGAAGACCGACCACGTCCGCGTCGAGACGCCGACGTTCGTCGGTGAACACGCCCTCGCCACGGGGTTCGACGCGACGGACGAGGCGACCGTCCGCGACACGCTCGCGCGCGAGGGACGGTACAGCCTCGTCGGCGACGACAGCGGACACACCTTCACCACCGGTTGCCTCTACGACGCCGTCGTAGACCAGTTGCTCGACGCACCGGCGGCGACCGACCGGGCGACCGAAGCAGCCGAGCGTGGGGACGACGCGCAGACCATCGCACCCGACGGCGACGGGACGGGCGACGTCGACCCGGTCACACCGGTCGAGACGACGCGCGGACCCGCGTCCGTCATCCGGCAGGCGGTGGCCGCGGTCCAGAACCAGTTCCGTAGCTGACTCTCCCTCTCCGACGACCGACTGGACCGGCTGGTATCAGCGACTCCTCTCGCCGACGCCCCCGAGTTCACCGAGAGAGCGCGGGATTCACCGAGACTCGCCGACTACCGCCCCAGGGGCAGTGTCCCCGGAGCGCACGACGACTCGCTCACCGAATTTATATTCGAAAAACAGAAACTCTCAATATGGAGTATTTGCGAGAGGTAGAGGCAGGGGTCGCGGTGCGGTTCCCCTGCTCGGGTGGTCCCTCTCCGGTCCCCTCTGGAACAGGGACCCCCCGACTCTCGACGACCGACGCACGATACCGACGGGACATCACGACGCTCGCTGCGGTACACTCCGACGGTGTCCGTGGAGTCGCGCGGGCACTCGCCTTCTACGCTGCACGCGCTGGGTACGTCCTGGAGGGTGTGACAGCACAGGGGCCGTCCCGAGAGGCAGAACCGCACGACGCAGCCACTTTCTTTGATTCGATAGTGTATAGCGCGATAACTTTGCCTATCTGATTAGGTGTAGCGCATAACCCCGATGGCGGTGTTACTTCGGCCAAGAGACAACCGATGTCAACTCATAGCACGACTTCCCCGTTCGCGGACGAACCGAACCTGCAGACAGAAGAGACGCTGGGGCGGTTGTTCGCCGACCCGCGCCGCCGCACGCTCCTCCGCGTCCTCGCGTCGTGCGAGGGGCGCGTCGAACTGGACCGGCTGACCGAGCGCGTCGTCGACGCGGAGGGTAGTGCCGACCACGACGACCCGTCGGACCAGTTCGACCGGACGCTCGTCTCGCTGTACCACTGTCACCTCCCCGTGCTGGCGGACGCCGACCTCGTCACCATCGACGACGACGACGGTGTGTTCGTCACCCCGGACCCGGCCGCACTCGACCAGCTACTCTGACGACGCCTCTTCTGCCGGTCGGAGAGAGTGGAGCGACGCAACCGGGTTCGATCGGGAGCCCCCGCGTTCGACGCCTACAGCATCAGGGTCGCCGGTCGACCGGTAGCCGGGGCACTCGCGGGTGAGACGGACCGAGCGACGATGCGAGTAGAGGTGGAAGAGAACAGACCGCGCTCCGACCGAGACTCAGCGCAGCATCGCCTTCACGAGCGGGTAGGCGAACAGCACGGCGAAGACGATGAACGCTAGCCACGCCAGTCCGCTGACGAGGCCGAGCAGCCCGCCGACGAGGCCACCGACGATGGGTATCAGTTCGATGATGCCGCCAGCGAACGAGAATACGAGCGCGATGGCCAGAGCGACGAGCGCGTACTTGCCGTGGCGCATCACGCGGTCGGTCTTGTCGCTCGTCCGTCCCGGCCGGTCCATCCCGGTCATGGAGTCGAGACGGTCTGCCGTCCGGTCACGGATGCCCTCGTCGCTGCTCCGGGTCCGTTCGCTGGTTCGTTCGCTCATACTACAGGTGTGTCCTCTGTGCGTGTAAGGCTACCGTCGCTCGCGGGGTCGGCCGTCGGAATCGCTACCGTCCGTCCCCGATGTGACGTCGGGCCTCGTTGACGAAGGTCGGGGCCACGATACCGAGACCGAACAGCGCGACGAACTCCAGTTCGCTGCTGTCGCCGAACTCGCCCGCGAGGTACCACGCCGTCAGGCCGACGGCCATGAACACGAGCGTAATCTTCGTCTCCGTCGAGAGGAGCGGATCACGTGCCATACTGCGGTCGAGGGAGCAGGCCGTGATAAATCGGTAGCGGCGTTCTCACCCTGTGACGAGAGGGGTCCGGGTCGGCGTCGCGTCGCCTGGGAGTCGCTCCGATACCGTCTTGTCGCCGCCGCCGATGATCTCTCGAATGCCCTTCCCCAACCACCCCGGCAAACACCTCGGAGAGGCGTTCGTCACGCCGGACGCCCACAACGAGTACCACCGACGGCAGACCGAGGACGCCGAGGCGGTCGACCCACCGGCGGCCGTCGTCCTCTGTTACAGTCGGCGACTGATGGCGTACCTCACCGAGACGTACGACGGCGCACACGTCGACCACTACTACGGCGACCTCTACGTGTTCGACGAGAACGACGGCCGCGTCGGCGTCCTCGGAGGGTTCGGCATCGGTGCGCCGACGACGGCCATGCTGATGGACGAACTCGTCGCCGACGGCGTCGAGACGTTCCTCTCCGTCGGTATGGCGGGCAGCCTCGACGAAACCATCGAGCTGGGCGAGTTCGTGGTCTGCGACCGGGCCATCCGGGACGAGGGCACCTCCCACCACTACGTCGAGTCGGCGCGGTTCGCACACGCCAGCGAGTCGCTCACCGAGGCGACCGAACGCCTGCTGACCGACCGCGCCGCGTCGTACCACGTCGGCCCCTCGTGGACCATCGACGCCATCTACCGCGAGACGGTCGCGGAGGTCGAGCGCTACGCCGAGGAGGGCGTCCTGACCGTGGAGATGGAGGCGGCGGCGGTGTTCGCTGTCGCCGAGGCACGGAGCGTCGAGGTGGGGTCGATGTTCGTCGTCAGCGACTACCTCGGGACCGGGGACTGGGAGCCGAAGTTCCACGAGGTGGAGTCCGACCTGCAGCGACTCGGCGACACCGCGACGGACCTGCTCGCGTCCTACGTCGGCTGAGGGCGAGCGGTGAGGCGAACGTCTTTCTCCGGACGCGCCGGATGTCGTCGCATGGAGCGAGTCACGGTCGACGACGTAGCTTCGGACGCCGCGGAAGCGGGTGTCGACCGCCACCGACTGGCCGAACGCCTCGGGGCGACCGGACTCGCACTCACCCGCTACCGCGTCGCCCCCGGCGAGTCACTCCCCGCGGGCCTGCACGCCCACGCCGACCAGGAGGAGGTGTTCTACGTGCTCGACGGGACGGTCGCCTTCGAGACGCTCCCGGCGGTGTCCGACGAGAACGACGCATCCGACGGGAACGGCGCTTCTGACGGGAACGACGCTTCCGACGACGACGCAGAGGAGGACGGTCACGTCGTCGAGGCGGGCGGGGCGATTCGCTTCGCGCCCGGCGAGTTCCAGTCCGGACGGAACGCTGGAACGTCGCCTCTCGACGTCCTCGCGGTGGGCGCGCCGCGTGACAGCATCGACCTGCGGTTCCCCACGACGTGTCCCGACTGTGGTCGTGGCGAGATGCGACTGGTGACCGACGACGGAGGGCCACAGTTCGTCTGTCCAGCCTGTGAGACGACGCGGACGCCCACGGCGTGCCCCGACTGCGGCGGCGACGACCTGCGGTTCCGGCGCGGCGAAGAGGTACGCACCGTCGTTCGCTGTTCGGACTGTGAGACCGCCTTCGAGACGCCGCCGGTCGAGGGCGAGTGGTAGCGCGAGAGGAATCAGTGACCTAGCAATTAATCGTCTCCGCGGCGGTCGGTTCGCTACCGTGTTCGTGTTCACGCAGCAGTGGGCGGACCGCCGGGGGGCTGGGTGACCGGTCGCTCGCTCGCCGACCTCGAATCGACGGTCGGGGAGACGAGACGCACCGTCGAAGGTTTCGTCGTCGAGGCGGGGAAGGTCGAGGAGTTCGCTCGCGCGGTCGGCGACGACGACCCGCTCTACCGCTCGTCGGACGTCGCCGTGGAACGGGGCTTCCCGGCGATTCCAGCCCCGCTCACGTTCCCGCGGGTGAGTTCCTTCCCGCGCTACCGTACCGACCGGTTCGACCTGGGGTTCGACCCGAAGTTCGTCCTCCACGGCGAGCAGCGCTACGAGTACGACCGACCGCTGCTCGTCGGCGACGACCTCCACGGCGACACCACGCTGACCGACGTCTACCAGCGCGACGGGCGGCGCGGCGGGACGATGACGTTCGCGGAGTTCGCCACCGAGTACCGGACGGGAGACGGCGAGCACGTCCTGACGGAGCGCGCGACGGCCATCGAGACGGAGGGCGCAGCAGCCGAGGGTGACGCGTCCGACGACACCGTCGAGACCGACGACGACCCCGACGAGACCACCGAGCGCCAGTTCAGCGGCCATCCAACGGACGGGGACGGGTTCGCGAACCCCAGTCCGCCGTCGGGAACGGACGGCGGGGCGACCGCCGACGACCTGGTGGGCCTCCCGGTACACGCCGGACTGGGGGGTGAGCCGACCGTCCCCGAGCCGAGTGCGCCCGGTTCGCTCGCGGCGGGGGACGTCGGTCCCGAGGTGCGCGTCGGTCCGTTCGCGCGCCAGCACTTCGTCCGCTACGCGGGGGCCAGCGGCGACTTCAACCCCGTCCACTACGACGAACCGTACGCGACCGGTGCGGGCCACCCCAGCGTGTTCGGCCAGGGGATGCTGACGGCGGGTGTGGCCGCGCAGGCCGTCGCCGACTCCGTGGGACTCGGTCGGGTCCGGTCGTTCGGCGTCCGCTTCCAGTCTCGGGTCTGGCCGGGGGACACCGTCACCGCGCGGGCGACCGTAGCGGAGGGCGTCGACGCGGACGGTAGAGACGCCACCGCCGACGGACTGGTGCTCGACGTGGCGGTCGATACCGACGACGGCGAGACGGTGCTGACGGGGACGGCGACCGTCGCGCACGACTCGTGAGTGTCGTCACGCTTGCACCCCGGTGCCGTCGATGCACTCGACACCTACTAGCACGATTTATCAAGAGGGCGACCGACGGTCGAACCATGCCCACGAGCGGTTGGCGACTTAGCTGCACTCACTGCGCCTTCGAGAGTGCGACGTCCGGCCGCGACCTCGCCGAGTCGATGGCGTCGACTCACGAGTCGGCGACCGGCCACTCCGTCAGCATCTGCCAGCAGTCGAGCACCTGAGCCTCCGACACACATTCCCTCACGCGACACCGTCGTCGAGCGACTGCGTCGGACACCATCGTTCCATCACCGCTCCCTGGCTCACCCGTCGCACCCCTCGGGGTCGTCGTGGTGGTCCCTCAGCGCGTCGAGTCGGTCGTCAGTTCGACCCGGCGCGCGCCTCGTCGATGGCCGAGCGGAAGGCGCGGGCGCGGTCGGTGATGGCACCGTAGTCGCCCGCCGCGACGGCGTCGCTGTCCACGAGCGACCCGCCGACGCCGACGCCGACGGCACCGGCCTCGATGAACGCGTCGACGTTGTCCAGCGTGACCCCGCCCGTCGGGACGAACGGGATGTGACCGAGCGGCCCGCGGAGAGCGCTGAGGTGGCCCGGACCGCCGGTCGCGGCGGGGAACAGTTTCACCACGTCAGCGCCGGCCTCGTACGCCCGGACGGCCTCGGTCGGGGTGAACACGCCCGGGGCGACGGGCGCGCCGTAGCGGTTGGCGACCGTCACGACCTCGGTGTCGAGACTCGGCGTGACGACGAACTCCGCCCCCGCGAGGAGGGCGCTGCGTGCGGTCGCCGCGTCGAGGACGGTCCCGACGCCCAGCGAGACGTCGTCGTCGAGCGTCGAGGCGACGTCACGGAGCATCTCCATCGCGCCGTCGGAGTCGGCGGTGAGTTCGACCGCCCGGACGCCGCCTTCGACCAGTGCGTCGACGACTCGGACGACCCCGTCGGGGTCCGCCCCGCGGACGACGGCGACGAGACCAGTCTCTTCGATGCGGGCGAGCGACGGTGCCTGGAGCGAACTGCCAGCGTCGGGTGTCATGGCGAGAACTCACCCGTAGACGAGTAAAAAGTTGTGACCCCCTGCGTGACAGTTCCTCAGCGTGTGATGTCGCTCGTGTCGCTCGCGACGACGCGGTCGACCTCCTCGGGCGTGACCGTCGCGACGTCGCCGCCGACAGTGCGCTTCAGCGCCGCAGTCGCCGCGCCGTACTCCAGCGCCTCCTCGACGCTCGCGCCGTCGAGCCACCGGGCGAGGTAGCCGCCGACGAACGCGTCGCCAGTCCCGATGGGGTCGAACGTGTCCGCGGGGAACGCACCCTGGTCGATGACGTCACCGTCGTGGACGGCGACGGCTCCCTCAGCACCGCGGGTGACGACGACGGTCTCGCAGTCGTGTGCGGCCGCGAGGTCGGCCGCGACGGTGGAGGCCTCGCCGTCGTAGTCGAGGACTGCACTCGCGTCTCGTTCGGCGACGACGAACGTGTCGACCGCGTCGAGCAGCGGTTCGCAGGTCTCGCGGGCCTCGTCGTGGGTCCAGAGCTTTCCGCGGTAGTTGAGGTCGAACACGGTGTGCGTGTCGGCGGCGACGGCCCGGTCGAGGAGCGTCCGGGTCGTGTCGGCCAGCGTCTCGGAGAGCGCGGGCGTGATGCCGCTGACGTGGAACGCCCGCGCCGACTCGACGTGGTCGGTCGCCAGGTCCTCCGGCGTCGCGGTGCGGATGGCTGCGCCCGCCCGGTCGTAGACGACGTTCGTCCCGCGCGGTTCGCCAGCGGGTTCGAGGTAGTAGACGCCGACGCGTCCCTCGTCGCTTCGGGCGACGACGGGCGTGACGCCGTGGGTTCGCAGCGACGCCTCGACGTGGCGGGCGAGCGCCGAGTCGGGGAGCTTCGACAGCCACGCCGCCGACCCGCCGAGTCGGCTGACCGTGACCGCGACGTTGCTCTCCGCGCCCGCCGCCCGCATCTCGGTCTCGTGAGCGGTCTCCAGGCGCTCGCCGGGCGCGACGGAGTGGCGGATCATCGTCTCGCCGAACGTGACCACGTCGAAGGTGTCGCCGGTCATTGGCGTAGCGTTAGCCGATGCGATGTTAGGCGCTTCGCATCGACGGGCAGGCGTGGTTCGAACGAACTGCCCGAACCCACCTCAGCGTCGGAGTGGGTCTGGTCTGGAGACGGCGAGCGACCCGTCGACGCTCTCCACCTCGCTCGTCGGCCAGTGGCCCGCTCCGAGCGTCAGCGTCTCGACGCCGTCCGTCGTCACGAGGTGCGTTCCCTCGCTCTTCGTCCCCTGCACGGTCGGATTCCAGGCGTAGGCCATCGGCAGTTCGACCGTCGCGTCGTGGTCGGGCGTCGCTATCCACTCGCGACCCGCGAACCCCGCCGCGCCGCCCTGGTGGTGCTGTCGCCACTCGTCCTCGAAGCCCACCTCGGCGTACGCCTCCCGGATGGCGTCGAACACGTCGCCAGCGGTCCTGCCACCACCGTCACTCCCGACGCTCTCGTCCGCACTCCCGACGCGCCTGGTCGCCGCGAGCGCCGACGCCTCGACCCGCCGCGCCGCGTCGTAGCGCTCGTCGAACCACTCCGGCGGGTCGAACGCGACGGTCCGGGTGACGCTGGCGTGCAACCCGCCGCGCTCGGTCGTCACCGACGCGATGGCGTAGTCGCCGAGTTCGGCGTCGGTCGGCGTGAGGTGCCGATACCGCTGGGCGCGCTCTGCCCCCCCGACGAGCGCCACGGGTGTCTCGCAGTCGCGTTCGCCGAGTTCGGCCCGGAGCGCGACGGCCGCCTCGCGTTCGGTCGTCCCCGGCGTCACCTCCCGACAGACGGACTCGACGGCCTCGGCCGCGTCGCGCCCGAGCGAGCGGTAGTCCTCGATATCTCCCTGGGAGAGCGGCTGACGGAGCGCACTCGCGTCGACGGACTCGGCCCCGGCTACGTCGAAGTCCGCGGCGAACGGCTCCGAAGTCCGGTCGGCCACCTCCTCGGCGAGCGACGAGGCGTGCCACTCGAACGACTCGACGGCGACGTCGTCGCCGACCTCCTCGTCGCGGAGGCGCGGCGCTTCGATGTCGTCCGTGACGACGCGGAGACGGTCGCCGTCGTAGCCCGCGGCGGCGACGCCCGTATCGCCCGAGCGGTCGACGACGTTGTCGCCGCCGGTGAGCCACGCGAAACTGTTCGGGCGGGCGAACCAGACGGCGGCGAGGTCGTTCGCGTCGAGGAACGTGTCGAGACGGGCGCGGCGTGACATACGGAGTGGCCTGCGCCCGTGTCGGTAATCGTTGGGGTCGCGGTCGGACCGAACGGTAACGCTATTGTGCGCGACCCCGCAATCTCCGCCCGCAGTCCCACGCAGTCCCGCGGTGGTGAGTCGTCCGTGACGGACGACGAGGTACGCGGGACGAGCGAAGCGAAGTCCCGTGGTGTAGTGGCCAATCATAATGGCCTTTGGAGCCATTGACGGCGGTTCGAATCCGCCCGGGACTACTCAACGTTCTTACATAATCCCGAGTGCTGACAGTGCGGCCCAGGGGGTGGTGGCGTGAGCCCGATGCGCGTTTCCTGCCAGGCCGAAGACTGCTCGGTGTTCGACGTCTCGCCCAGCGAGCTTTACTCGATCACCATCGAGCAGCCAGTCCGGTATCACGACCGGGAGGATATCACCCCGGAGTTCACGCTCCTGCTGTGCGAGGAGCACGTCCACGACGTCCTGGACATGGGACCGGTCCGTCACAAGACCAACGAGCGCGACGAGGGGTACGCTGCGACGACTCGGACCGGCCCGGGTGCGGATGATGTCGCTGGGGGTAACCGACAGTGAGCCTCGAGCGCGGCATCTGCGCCGATTTCTGTCCGTGCTGCGGTGCGACCGTCCCGGCGAGCGCTGACACCTGCCCGCGGTGCCGGAAGGTGATCAGTCGATGACGACCACGTGTTCCGCCTGCGGTGAGGAGAGCGAGAAGATCTATCGCTGCACGGAGTGCGGCAAGGATCTGGCTGGCGATGAGAAGCAATCTGCAGGGAGGGACGAGCGATGAACGTCCCCGACCGCCCCGACTGGTCGGTTCATCGGGTTTGTCAGCGAGGGCATCGCGGTTGCTACATCCCGCCAAGCGGCGGGTGGCACTGTCCCGTCCCCACCTGCGACCCGTTCCGCGTTATCGACCTCGTCACTGCGACGCTCGTCTGGGAGGGTGAGGTGCCAGACGGGGTGGTCGCCTGATGGCGTTCCGCATTACCTGCCCAACGTGCGGCTTCGAAGGCGAGACGCACAATCGCGAGGTCGCTGAGTCGCTGCGAGAGATGCACCTCGGCCGTGCACCCGACCACCCGGTCGAGATCGAGCCGACGCGGACGACGGTCGAACCGGTGAGCGACGAATGAGCACTGACCAGCCACACCGCGCTGACCAAGGGTCGATGACGCGGGAGGAAGCGGTCGAGCGCATCGAAAAGCTCGACGACAAGCTATTCGACCTCGCCGAGCACGTCTACAACGGCACCGACGAACGCGTCGAGGAGCTCGAAGCAGAGAACGAACAGCTTCGAGAGCGCGTCGGTGAACTCGAAGAACTGGTCGGTACGCTCCAGGAGAAGCTGCGCGATGAGACCTCACGTCGTGGAAAGGAAGACGGTCGGATGTCCCGTCGGCTCACCGCCGTCGAGGACGAGCTCGGGATGGACTCCGAGGAAGTGCTCACCATCGCTGCTGGCGGCGAGGGCGGCGGGATGACGCCGCTGGGCCGTGTGATCAAGCTCGGACCAGAGGGCGCTCTCGAGCGGCCAACGGCGAAGCACTACCGTGCCAGGGCGATCGCCGAGCGCTGGTCGGACTGGGGGACCGTTCACGGGACGAAGTACGGCCGCAAGCGTGTGCTCGCCTCGAAGCGTGACGACCTGAAGACCCGCCTCGAGGACGCGAACGACGAGAGCATCGCGTGGAACCAGGTGTACCGCGCGATGGAGTGGGTCGCGGAGAACTCCGGCGGCGTCATCACGCTTCGAGAAGGAAACGACGAAGAAGGCCGCTACGTGCTCGAACAGACCGAGCCAGGAGGTGACTCGGCCTGATGCTCTCACTTACAACTGTCGTAAGTGGCCAAGAGGGTGAAGCTGTAAGTCGCCACACCTCGCAGCCGCCGAAACCGCCCCCGTTCCACAACCGCGGTTGAGTTGCGGTAGTGTGTGGTTGTGTTGTGTGGTATGGTTAGCAGCGGGTAAATTAGCAGTAAGCGGCGTCTGGCGGCGTCTGGCGGCTATCTCTCACAGACCCACCGCCGGACCCGCTTACGACAACTGTAAGCGACAACATGAACGACTCCGACTCTCCGACACTCCCTCCGGCGCTCGCCGACGAACGCCCCAGCGTCAAGCTCGTCTACCGGGAGCTCGCCGATGACGGCCCCCTCACGCGCGGGGAGATCGACGAGCGCTGTTACTTCCAGGGTGGCTCGACCGGTGGCGATGCGCTGGCGCGACTGACCGAGCTCGGCGTCATCGAGATGCGCCACAACTTCGAGGACCTCCGTCGCCCGCTGTACGTGGTCTGTAATGGTGACGGATGAGCCGTATATCAGTTCGAAGCTCCGCTTTAAGTTGTCCTCGGCGTACGTTCGCGCAAGACGACCACTCTGTCGTCGTGTCTCGCTTCGGCCACCTGACGCCGGTCGGCGTGTGATGGTGCCCGTCCAGCACTGCCTCTCTCCTCGTTCACATGATTCAAGAACAAGCGTTCGACCCGCAGAGCGGCGCGCCTCTCACCGAGGAGCGTCACTACCCTGGCTCGTACCGTATCGGCGTTCGAACGCCCATCCCACACCCGCTGTCGAACTGGACCAGCTCACGGGAAGGCGCGCTCACGAACGGCGAACTCCGGTCAGCCCAGCAGGGGCTGTTGGGGTACTTCCGACGTATCCACCGGTTGGTCCGCGAGCCGGACCCGGCGCTCGACCGGGCGGCCGCACTCGCACTGAAGCGACTGAAAGCTGGCCCGAACACGATCGACGCGCTCACCTGGTATGCGCTCGCCGAATACCTCGCGCGACAGGGATACTGGGTGGCGTGGATGCTCGATCACGTCAACGCCCGGTGTCCACACTGTGCGTCGCGAGTCAAGTTCCGCCCAGCCGTCGACCGCCTCGAGGCTGTCTGTGCCTCCGCACCGATGGATCACGGCGCTGTCGACGAGGCCATCCGCGAGCGTGTCGCCGAGATGTACGAAGCAGCGTTCGATGACACCATCGAGGAGTTCCGGGTGCTGTGAGCGATGAGTACCGCGCCTGGAACACGGACCTCAGCAGTGCATCCGCTTCGTGCCTCCCGAGCGCCGTGTCACGTGCTCGGTGAAGTGTTTCGGCCGAACGTCGACCAGGCCGAGTCGGGGCTGTTCGTCCGCGTCGTGTTCGATGACGGCGGGACGTTCCGAGTCGACCTCGAGGACGTCGATGACTATGAATGAACCTCCAAGCCGTCGCAAAAGTCGGCATCGCGGTCATGTTGTCGGTAACGATCGTCGTTCTCTCACTGTACGCCGCTGCGACGCCGAGTTACTCCGTGTCGAGCCAGCTGCTCTGGCCGGTCGTCGCCCTCATCGGAGCGCTTCTGGGGGTCAACGAACTCGCACAACGGTAGCGCCATGACGACCGCTCTCGAACTCGCCCGGCAGCTCAATATGTTCGTCGGAGCGATCTGGATCGTCGTGGCCATCTGCATTCAGGTCAACCCGTGGCGACACTGGCGGCCCAGCGTCTGGGTCGCCTTCTACGCGCTGGGTGTTGCCCAGATGGCATCCTCGTCGGTCGTCCTGTTTTCGGCGGGAGGCTTCGCTCCGCTCGTAACGGCGATTGGCGCGGTCATGTTCGCCGTCATCGGCGGTGTCGGTGTAACGTGGCTCGTCTTCGGCTCCGAACCAGTCGCAGAGTATCACGGCCAGGGTGACTGACCAATGACACGCAAACCACTCCACGGCGACGACTACGTCTTCGAATCACCTCCTGATTGGCTTCCGGACCCGCTTCGGAAAGTGGCCAGTGACCTCACCTACGACGAAGCGCACGCCCTCGAACTGGGCGCAGTGGCTGGCCTCGTCTTCGGCGTCGCCATCGCCACCGGCTACACGGACGTCGCCGTCCCGCTGCTCGTCCTGTCGGTGGCCGCAGTACTGGGCCTGAAGCGAGCGCCGAACAACCGCCTCGTCGCCCAGCGGGTCACGCGCAACGAACCGTGGTACTACGGGCTGGCGCTCGCCGCCGGGCTCATTATCGCCATCCTCGCCACGCCGCTCGTTCTGTAACCATGACCACCGTGCGCGATGACAGCCCCGTCATTGCTCGCCCCGACGACACCGCAGGGCGCATCCGCGAGTACATTCGCACCCACCCGGACATCAGGAAGCAGGAGTACGCCACCGCAGATGACGCCCTCCAAGGCTCGTGTTACGTCGCCGCCGAAGCGTACTTCCACGCTCGGGGTGGTGTCGGCTCCGGACTCGACATCTACTGCCTGTCATGGGGCGACGTCGACGCCACGTACAGCGGGACGCACTGGTTTCTCGGTATGGGCGACACTGTCATCGATCTCTCGCTGCCGACGGCCGCCGACGGTCAGCACATCCCGTGGGCGACTGCTCACCGGCGAGCGTTCATCACCGGCTACGAACCCTCTCGGCGTGCAGAGACCCTCCTCGGGGCAGTGACCGACTGACCGCGAAAACAAACTCAATCCTATGGAGGTGTCATGACCAACGACGAGCCAGTCGAGGGGAAGTGCAACTCGACGAACACCCAGGACGGCGGGTACTGCGGCCAGACTGCCGGGATGGGGACCGATCACCTCGGCGAGGGTCTCTGCAAGCACCACGGCGGGAACGCCGGTGCTCCGGAGGGCAATGATAACGCGGTCGGCAACTCAGGCGGCGGCGCTCCCGAGGAGAATACGAACGCCGCCACGCACGGCCTGTACGTCGACACCAACGCGACCTACCAGCAGATCCTCTCCGACGACGAGCAGCAGCTCGTCGACGACATCTTCACCGACTACTTAGAGGAGTACGAGGATCGCCACGGCGAGGCGACGACCGGGACGGAGGCGGAACTGTTCCGCATCGCCGTCTCGTACGGCAAGCACGTCCACGCCGACAACTGGGCGGTCGACAAACCCGAGAGCCTGGAAAGCGGGAACGCGACGGTCGACAAGGAGACACGCATCGCCGAGAGCGGCGAGGAGTACTACAAGTACAAGGAGACGGTCGTCGCGAAGGGCCAGTCGAGGCTCTCGAAGGATCGGCGAGCGTGGCTGAAGGACCTCGGCCTCCTGGACGATCCGCAGTCCCAGACCGCCGACGCCATCGGTTCGCTAAAAGACGCGTGGAAAGCCTCCGCGCAGGGTGACAGCCAGTGAGTACCAACACCGACCTTCCTGATCACGTCGCCGAGCGCCTACCGGGCAACTTCACCGGTCGGGAACGCTACTGGCGAGCGGCCGAGGAGTGGTTCGGCATCACGCTCTCACCTGAGCAGCGGGAGATTCTCGAGCACGTCGCGGACAACCAGTACACGCACCTGGAGGGGGGCAACGGCTTCGGGAAGACGTTCGCAATCGTCGCGCTCGCCCTGGCGTTCCACAAACGTCACTATCCGTCGAGTGTCGTCGTGACGTCGGGAACGTACGGCAAGCTCAAGCGGACGTTCTGTGCGGATGCGGAGGCGCTCCACCAGTCCTCGCCGCTGTTCGGCGAGTGGAAGTGGTCGCCGAACCCGCACATCGACATCGACGGCGAGCCGACCTGGCAGTTCGAGGTCCACTCTCCGGGCGACCCCGGTGAACTGGAGGGCGTCCACAACGACCACGTCCTGGTCATCGTCGACGAGGCGGACAAGGACGACGTCACGCACAAGACGCTCGACTCAATGGACTCGCTGATCTCCGACAGTAACGACCGGATGGTCATCATCTCGAACCCGCCAGAGGACGAGACGAATGTCGTCGCGAACTTGGACGAGATCGGTATCCCGGCTCGGAAGCTCCAGTACTCGACGTTCGACTCACACAACGTCCAGGTCGAGCGCGGTGCTCGCGAGGGCGACGTCGTCCCGGGTCTGACCGGACTTGAGAAACTGAAGACGAAGTGGGAAGCACTGAACGGATTGGCCTGGCCGGGCTACGATGAGGCTCGGGCTATGTCGACGCGGACGTCGCCGCAGTTCCGTGAAGACCTCGACTCGCGGTGGTATCGCCGGTTCGCCGGCATCATGCCGCCCGCAGGCGCTGCGGAGAACCGCCCGTTCGACCTCGACCTCGTCAACGCAGCGTACGTCGATGCCGACGACCTGGACACGAGCAAGCCGCGACGGGGGACCGGCATCGACGTCGCTCGGTCGGGCGACCGAACCGTCCAGATCGACGAGCGCGGCGGCGTGCTCGTCGTCGCGTACTCTCAGCCCGGCACCGACCACACGGTCCAGTTCAACGCGATGTGGGGCCTCCTCGACGAGGAGCCCGACGCGCCGATCGCCGTCGACGCAATCGGGGAGGGCTCGGGCAAGGCCGACGACACCAACGCCCGGTACCCCGAGGTCGACCTGTTCAAGAACGGGGCCGAGGCGGCCCAGGCTGACGAGTACAAAGACCGCTGGACCGAGGGGCTGTGCGAGCTCGGCGACTGGATGGAGCGCGGCGGGCAGTTCTCCGACACGCGTCTCCGGAAGGAACTCCAGATTGCGGCGCGCACCCTGACGCTCGAGGAGCGCTACTACAGCTCTCGGGAGGACCAGGTGTACGTCGCCGATCCGAAGTCGAAGGTCGAAGAGCGCCTGGGCCACTCGCCGGATCACCTCGACGCTGCTATCGAGGCCGTGCTGATGGCGGAGGATCTCATTCCAGATGATGACGACAACCAAGGAACTGCTGGGGCCTTCGGCACGCCAGCAACAGGGAGGTCGAATCGATGGCGATAGAACACTCTGAAGACGGCGACGGCCCGACGCGGGACGACTTCGGCGGCCTCCGGAATCGGGCGGTCCTCGCCGCTGCCCTCGGCATCGCGTACGGTGGGAAGCGGGACTACTACGATAACTTCGCGTGGGACCGCTCCCCAGACATCGAGGACTACTACGCCTCGTTCCTCCGGAACCCCCACGCGAACGCTGTCATCTCGATCCCTGCCGAGACGGCATGGCGTAACCCCCCAGAGTACGTCGACGAGAAGAACACCGAGGCTGGCACGGACACCGACTTCGAGTCGGACATGTCCGACGTCGTCAGCTCGACGCGGCTCTGGCACTACTGCAAGCGGGCGCATCTCCTCTCGCGCATCGGCCAGTT
Source organism: Halomarina salina (assembly GCF_023074835.1). Taxonomy (NCBI): domain Archaea; kingdom Methanobacteriati; phylum Methanobacteriota; class Halobacteria; order Halobacteriales; family Natronomonadaceae; genus Halomarina; species Halomarina salina. Next base: position 113,427 of record NZ_JALLGW010000002.1, on the reverse strand, counting down.
CGGCCTGCTGATGATCGGGTGGGCCGACGGCGAGGACCAGCAGTTCGTCGACCCAGTGGACCAGTCGGCGGTCGCTCAGAACGACCCCGGCGATGCTATCGAGTGGCTTCGACCGCTATCGCAGATCTCGGTCACCGATATCCGGTGGGCCGATGCCAACAGCGGCCGGTGGGGTCAGCCCGAGTACTACCGTATCGATTTCTCGGATGAGAACGACGCCGGGACGGAGGATATCTTCGGAGCTGGACAACGCGAGCAGTGGGTCCACCACAGCCGCGTCATCCACATCGCGGGCGGGCTCCTCGACGACGAAGTCCGAGGCACGCCAGCGCTCGAACCGGTCTACAACACGGTCACCGACCTGCAGAAACTCGAGGGGAGTGCGGCCGAGGCGGCGTACTCGATCGCACGTCCTGGGCTCCACATTAACGTCGACAAGGACGCGAACCTGAACGACGACGCAGAGGACCAGATCGATGCGGAGACGGACGCGTACGTCAACGAGTTCCAGCCGATGATGCGGACTCAGGGTGTAGAGGTCAACCGGATCGCGGGCGAGCAGATCGACCCCGAGAAGGTTAAGCAGGCGCTCATCGAGTCGCTGAGCGAAGCCACGAAGATTCCGCAGAAGATTCTCAAGGGCAATGAAAGCGGCGAGGTCGCGGGTGCCCAGGACCTCCGAGAGTTCTACGGTGCGGTCGCCGAGCTCATCGAACAGGTCTGTGACCCGCAGATCGTCCGGGAGCTGGCCGACCGGCTCGTCAAATACCAGGTCGTCACCGGGCCGGCTGGTGGCGACTACTCGATCGACCGCGAGCCGCTGGCCGAGCAGGACGAGCAGGAGCAATCCGAGATCCAGGAAAACCGGTCGACCGTCATCAAGAACATCGCCCAGTACGCTCCCGGGCTCGACACCAAGGCCATCGTGGAGTTCATCGAGGAGGGCGAGTTCCCCGAGATGGACGAGAGCCAGCAGCCCGCGCCGATGAACCCTGCTGAGGATGCAGGCGCTCCGCCACCGAACGCGACACCGCCTGCGCTCGCCGACGGCGGCGAAGAGCAGGACGGCACGGGCGACGATGGCTGAGAGCGGACCGACGAGAACGAAGACGCTTCGTGGAGAGTATCGCGTTCGGGTGGCCAAGCCGTTTCGCCGGCTGAAGGGTGCGGTCCGGACGACGGTCATCGACAACGACGCGCTGCGCATCGGCTCTGACGTCGACGCGCTCGTTGCTGCAGCGGCGGGGGGTAGGGCGGCCGACACATCGAGCGGTGGCACAGCGACGATCACCGCAGCTGCTGACGACATCCAGCCGGCGAGTGGCTTCACGTTCGACACGGATGCCGAGGCCCAGGACGAGTTCATCATCTGGCTGGAACGGCAGGCCAATCGGGGGATTCTGGAGGTGACGAGTCGCCAGCGGGTTCGAAATGGCGAGCACTTCACGGCTCGCTACGTCCGGAGCGCCTATTCGCGCGGCGTCCAGTATGCCGACGCGAGACTGCACGAGGAGGGTGTTGAGACGCCAGAGGCCAGCCTTCAGGCGACATTCAACCAGCCTGTTCACGCAGCCACGCTCGAACAGCTCTACACGCGGTCGTACGACGAACTGGCAACAGTCTCGTCTGACATGCAGACGGCGGTCAGGCGGGAACTGGGGACCGGGCTCTCGCAAGGCTGGAATCCCCGAAAGACAGCGCGGAATCTCAATGACCGCATCGACAAAATCGGGATCACCGACGCTGAGCGCCTGGCGCGAACGGAGACGCTTCACAGCCACAATAGCGCTGCTGGACGTCGGTATGGTGAGATGGGCGTTGAGAAGGTCAACGTCCTGACCCACACTCCCTGCTCCATCTGTACGGCACTGGAGGCGCAGAACCCGTGGCCAGTTGAGGCGACACCGATCGTTCCTGACCAGTCCCACCCGAACTGCGTCTGTACGATCGCCCCGGTCGTCACCTGAGAGGTCCATCAACTCATGACAGATTCAGACACCATAGAGACGTACGTCCGCGACCATCCGGAGGTCCGCGAAACGATCGCTGCTGCCGACCCGGAGAACGGCCCGTGGCCCATCCATGGCGTCGCCGTCGCAGATGGCGACATTCTCCACAATAATCGGGGTGAGCGCATCCTGATGACGGCGGAGAACCTCGCCGACGCGCAGTACTCCCAGGCCGCCTCGAAGCTCACCAAGGACCACCCCGACTACGAGGGGTCGCCGCCGGTCGACGACACCGTCGGCAACAACTCGATGCACTACTCCTCGGAGGGGCAGGCCATCGTCTACGACGCGACCACCCACGACGAGGACATCGCGGCAGGCGTGAACGGCGAGACGTACGGCGTCTCGATTCACGCTAACTTCGACAAGGGGCCACGCGACCCGGAGACGGGCGCGTACATCGCCGAGAACATCGTCCTGCACGACCTGAGCGTCGTGAGTCTGGGCGACTCACCGAGCAACACCGCGCAGTTCGGTGGCCGCTCGGATCTCGCGGCGTGGGCTAACGAGGGCGGCCTCGAGGCTGCCGTCGCCGAGGGGGCACTGAACGACGCCGACGATGACGACGACGTGGAAGGGCTCGTCCGCCGCCTCGCCACCCGAATCGGTCTTATCGATTCGAACGACACGCGTGGCCGCATCTGGTTCGACGACCAGACGAGCGACGGCGAGACGGTGACGGTCAAGAGCAGCGGCTTTGACGACGCCCCCTGGGCCGTCTCGCTTCACCGGTCGGGTGAGGAGTTCCCCGACGTCGGCGACGGCCTCGGGCCGACACTCGGAAGTAGTGACCCGCAGGACGCGGGTGACTACCAGTCTGATCTCGCGGTCAGCCTCAGTGACTCCCTTTCAGGGGACGAGCGGCTCTTCGCGATGCTCCGATACGTCGCTGAGGGCGAGGTGTCTGAGCCGATTACATCGAGTGACGGAGCCCACTTCGTCGAATCGGCGTTCGTCGGTGTGGCTCCCGACGGTGTCGAAGTCGAAGCAGAACAGGGCGACAGTCGAGCCGGCGAATCCGGGCGCGACGCGGATGCGGACGGTGATTCAATGACAAACAGAGACGACGACATCGAGTTCATCACCGCCAACTCACACTTCAGCGAGGAGATGCTGGCGGAGATGGACGACGAGGAAGTGGAACAGACGCGTGACCTCGTGGACGACGAGGACGGTGATACGACCGGTAGTGCAGACGACACCGGAACCGGACAGGACGGCGACGACACGCCGACCCAGATCGGCGACATGTCCCCCGAGGAACTCGGGACGGCGCTGCGAGAGCAGGGCTTCGTCACCGAAGACGACGTCGGCGACATCGCTGAGGCGGCCAACGAGCACGCCTCCGACGCCGAGAAGGCCGACGAGATCATCGCTGCCTCGGATGAGTACAGCGAGGACGACAAAGAGGAGCTCGTCGCTTCGCCGTTCCTCGACCGTATCCACACCAAGGCGACCACGCCCGGTGCGGCACCCATCCCCGGTGTCGGCGGTGGACGCGACACGGCCGAAGCGGCAGTCGGCGGGAGTGACGACGAGTACGACGCTGACGACTTCTCGACGGGGGTAGCAGAATGAGCTACGACACGCCGAACTCGGTCGTGGCGGAGATCTTCGACAACGAACCCAAGGAGCGAGAAGGGTTTGCAACGGCCGAACTCCGCCCCGGCATGGGCGTCACCTTCGACACATCGGGCGACGCGAACGACGTCTCGCCCGCGGGTGTGAACTCGCGGACCACGTACGTGGTCCGCGTTCCGCCACAGACCATGAGCGCCGCGTCGCTAAACTCGATGGACACCAGCCCCATCGACGCGACCATCGACGCAGACGACCACCTCTACACGTTCGGGTTCCTCCGCTTCCAGCAGGCCCGGTGCCGTGTCGCCTCCTCGTCGACGGCGGCTGCCGGTGATGACGTGGGGTGGAACAGCAACGGTGAGATATCGGACGTCCAGACGGACGGCTCGACAGCCCTGACGACGTTCGTCGGGCAGGTCCGAGAGCTCATCTCGGACGCAGATCTCGACAACGACATCGCGGTGGTGGAGTTCTACTGATGAGTTCTAACGCACACACCGTCACGCACGACGACTTCCAGGAAGACGCATCGGACGAACACATCACGGCGTTCTTCAACCCGATGAAGGCGTACCGTGAGCGGGCGCTCAAGCAGATCCGCGCTCAGTCGGGCTGGTCGCCCGACGTGTGGAACAGCCTCGACGCGGCGGCGGGCATCCCCACCGACGCGGATGGCGAGGAGATCGAAGCCGCCTCGCCGATGCCCTACCGGATGGGCATCGACTACGAGATGGAGGGCCTCGACGAGCAGTTCCGCCGGTCGACGGTGATGGACGTGCTCTCGGGGTCGGGCTTCGGCGTCTCCTCGGACCTATCGAGCTACGTCTACGTCCGGACGCTGAAGTCCGGCCGGATGGACGCCGACACGGCGATGGACATCCGTGGCGAGACCACACAGGATCTGGATCGTAACGGCATCGACGGCGTCGCCCAGCCGCTGAACTTCGTCACGTACGAGCTCGGCGGTCGGGAGATGGAGGTCAAGCGCGCCTACGGTGAGGACCCTGAGGCGCGCCCGGCTCGCGAGGCCCGACGGGCGCTCAACCGCCGCGAGCACGAAGTTCTCTACAACGGGTGGGGGGGCACGTTCTCCATCGACGGCCTCGACTTCACCGTCGGCGGCCTCGACAGCACGAACACGGACAAGGTGCTCCAGGCTCCGAACAGTTCGGGCTGGAGCACCGCCGACAACGTCCTCTCGGACGTCGACGCGCTGCACACCACCATCGAGCAGCAGAGCGACGTCGTCGACACGAAGGACGTCCCGCTGGTCTCGCAGGTCGGCGCGCTGGTGATGGTGCCCTACAAACTGTGGGGCAGCGTCATGCGGCAGAACTACGAGACGAGCGCGACCGACGAGCCGCTCATCGAGCGCCTCAACCGCAAGTACCCCTACCTCAACTGGGTGCCTGCGCCGCGTCTCGACGGCGACACGGCGATCATGCTGCTCAACGACCCGCGGTACTTCGGTGTCGTGAACGCCCAGGGCGTCACGAACACGGCGTGGGACATCGACGGCGGCGCGGCCCGGAAGTTCCGCCTCGTCTCCTCGCGCATCCCGTGGGTCCGCGCCCAGCCTGACGGCATCAACGGGATCGTCCGGATGACCGGCATCTCGACGGGGGTCTGAGATGGTCCGCGTTGAGGTGACCGCCGAGTTCTTCGACGCTGGCGAGAGTCTCTACCACCGGACCGGCGACGAAATCGAGGTCTCGGAGGACTTCGCCGCCAACCATCCGCATCTCGTCGACCGTGTCGACGGCGACGATGGAGCGGACAGCGAGAGCAACGACTCGGACAGCGAAAACGTCGGCGAGGCGTTCCAGCCCGAGGAGTTCCTCGACCGGAATCTCCACGAGGACGACGGCAGCGGCGTCGTCCCCGACATCAAGGACGGCATGGTCGATGAGTTCCTTGACGAGATCGAGGAGGCGGCGACCCGCGACGGCACGAAAGAGGCCGTCGAAGAGCGCCGCGCTGAACTAGAGGAGTAGCGGTGGTCGATCCCCAGCATTTCGATGGGCGCACCGTCCAGGAAGTCGAACACACAGAGGCTGGCCTCGTCCGGCTCTGGTTTGACGATGGTTCGTACTTCGAAGGTGACCCACCGTACGCCTCCTGGGGGGCGCCAGAGAGCGGGGATGAGTGACTGATGGCGATTACTGTTGATGAGGATGACATCCGAAGCGCGCTGGATGCTGATGCTTCCGAGTACCCCGACCCCGACCTCGCCTTCGAGAAGTCGCTCGCTGAGAGCATCGTCAACGACGACCTCGAGCCCCACACCGACACCGACCGGAGTGACCGGTTGAAACTGGTGGGCGCGCTCATCGCGGCGGCGTACGTCGACGATGACGGTGATGTCACGCAACTCCAGCAGGGGGACCGCTCGGTCAGCTTCGACAGCGATTCGGCCCTCTCTCACTGGCGGAAGGCGCTCCAACTCGACCCGACGGGCCGACTATCGCAGCTCGAACAGCAGACAATTCGGTTCGGGACGCCAAACGTCCGGGGATGTGACTGACGATGCAGGCGGACGTGAACCTCACCGGTGTCGCCAGTCTCGTCGGCACGCTCGATGCACTCGACGCCCGCTGGACGACCGAGGTCACGTACGTCGTCGGGACGAACGTCGAGTACGCAGTTCACGTCGAGTTCGGCACCAGCCAGATGGCGGCCCAGCCGTACCTCCGGCCGGCCGCCGAGCGGACGAACCGCCAGCTCGACCAGATCGCCGCGCAGGCAGACAGCGTCGAGGAGTTCGTCCGGCTAGCCGCCCTCGAGGTCGAGGCGATCAGTAAGGACGTGGTTCCCGTCGATACAGGGAACCTCCAGTCAAGCATCACTGCCCAACGCATCTCCTAATGGCCCGTACCAACACCGGCGAGCGCCTTGCCGCCCTCGATGACGCCTTCGAAGACTGGTTCGAGACGGCACTAACCGTCCGAAACTACGTTGACGGTGGTGACAGTGCGGCAGGCGACGCTGAGTACGGCGATACGAGCAAGACGCTCGAGGAGACCATCCAGACCCACGGCCAGGTCGAGCAGCCCCAGGAGCCGGTCAAGACGTCGACGGCGAGCGGGCAGTCGACGACCGTCGACGCCGAGATCCTGTTGCCCGATGAGGTCGACGTCTACGACGGCCGTGAGGGCCACCCTTACCCCTCGGAGATCGAGACGCCAGCGGGCGTGATCTACCACGTCACGCACGTCTTCGACGAACTGAACGGCCGACTCCGTGTCTACGGCATCGACAGCGAGGAGGGTGAATAGATGCCCGACCCGAACGTCGTCATCCGCAACCTCCTGGTCGACAACTGGGACGTCTCGGCCACCTCGATTACGAGCGCGCCGGTGTGTCACACTGGGTGGTACGACCGTGATGGCGACATGCCGTGTCTCACGGTCACCAACACCGACGAAGGGCCGTATCAGAGTGGAGCGACTGGCTTCACCGGCCTGGATGGCCAGACCGGCAAGGGGATGCAGCGCCTCTCAGGGTATGCACTGGTCAACTGCGTCGCCGGGACGCGAGATGACTGTCAGGGCCTCACCAGCGGCGGTGGGGACATCAACCCGAAGAAGCTGCGCAACGAGCTGTACGAGCAGGCGAGTCAGATCCTGCTCGACGAGTCGCCTCCTGAGTTCTACACGCTCGGGCCAGGCGACGCCCGCGACCTCGTCGACACTGACGAGGGTCCGGCGGTGTTCCGGACGGAGGTGCGCGCGATGTGGCTTCGCGACCGCACTCCCACGCAGTAACACCGACCCAGCCCCGGTATCGACCCATTGGGGCTGACTTTTCGTATCGCGCTGGCCGATCGACCGGCGAGCGCTTCGCGCTGAAACATGCGAGTTCACTTCACCAGACGCGACTCCGCCGACGAGTGCCCCACCCGGCGCGTCGCCATCACAGTCGATGGCGAGCGCCAGGAGGTCACTGTCTTCTCGACCGGCACCAGCGAGCCGGTCTCGAGAGCGGTCGGCGAGGCGCTCATCGACAGCGAGACGCACGCCGTCGAGCCGTACGAACCGGCTGCCGATGGCGAACTGACACCTGCAGTTACTCCTCTGAGCGAGGACACCCGAAATGGTTGACAACATCAACGGCCTGGAGGTAGAGATCACCGCCGACGCAGACGAGGCGGTCGAAGAAATCGAGCGAGTCACCGAAGCGCTGGAGCGACTCAGTGCAGCGGCCGAGGACGCGAACAGAGCTCTCGAACGCCTCGGCGGCGGCACGCTGCACCTCGAAACGCAGCGCCAGGGCGACCGAGAGCGCACCACAATCGAGGCCGCCACCGAGACAGCGGAGGAACTCCGCTCGGACAACTTCGACACGCAGTAGAGGTATCCATCAATGGCACCACTCAACGTTGAAAGCGGTTCGCGGCGCACCGAGTATCACTGGGTCGCCGAGACCGTCGACGCGAACGGAGACGCACAGACCCCGACCGACCCCGACTGGAAGCTCTACTCCAGTGTCGTCACGGGCTACGAGCCCGAGAGCGAGGCGACGCACGACGAGCGGACGCCCATCGGCGACGTCGACCCGATCGACAAGAAGCGCCAGCAGGAGACCCACGAGGTGACGGTCACGTACGACCTCGAGCGGTTCCCAGTCGACGGGTCGGGCAACACGCTCGATCCGCTGGCCGACGGCTGGCTTCGCGACATCGACAACAACCTCCGAGCGACCCACTCGCTGCTGGAGATCGTCAAGAACAGCTCCATCATCGCGAGCAACACCGTTCACGCGAAGTACTTCGCCGACGGCCGAGACAATTCCCACCCGTCCGGCGACGCTCCCGAGGCGACGGCGCTCGCGACGCGGATGGTCGACTACGCCTTCGGCGGTCGCCCCTCCGAGCCCGCGCTGTCGCTCTCTGCAGGTGACAGTGCAGTGGCGTCAGTCGAACTCGCCTACATGTTCGATAAGAGGAGAAAATACCAGCTCGACCAGCCCAGCGAGTCGACGTATCTCGCCATCCGGTCGACCGACGCCTCGGACACGGGCGCGACGATCACGATCGAGGCTGTCGACGGCCAGACGGTCGAGGACATCACGCTCGACGGGTCGGACGCGACCACGGCGGTCGTCACGACGTCGCAGTACGATTCGCTGGGGGCGGTCGCACCTGCTGAGGAACTCACCGGCACGCTCGAGGTGTACGTCGATGAGTCGACCGACCAGACCGGCGAGCCCGGGCAGCTGCTGACAGTCGTCGCCGGCAAGGACGACTACGACGTTATCGAGGGCGACGAGGGGGTCCCGCCGCTCGGGAGTGGCTCGCTCGGCGACGGCTCGACGCTCGGCGAAGCACAGACCGTCCTCGGGACGGATATCCAGTGGTTCGGCAGTCAGATCGCCGAGACAATCGTCGAGGCGACGACCACGGTCACGAACAACATCGAAGAGGAGGCCACTACGGAAGGCCTCGCCCAGAGCAAGCACGCCGACGGTCGCGACATTACCACCGAAGCGACGGTGTTCGGCGAGACGCAGTCGACTGACAAGTCCGGCGACCACTTCCAGGGCAACGAGGGTGAGTTCGTCATCCCGCTCACTGGGGGTGACATAGCGTACCCTCGGGCGTACTGCTCCAGTGGTGGCTCCGTGACCAAGGAGTCCGGCCAGGCGTTCGCGACGGTCGAGACCACCTTCACCGCACTCGAACCAACCGACGACAGCGACATCATCGACTTCCGACCCGCCTAACCCATGTCTGACAGCGATATCTCCAACGTTCCGATGACCGACGACACGACCAAGACCGACGACCCGACCCGCACGCCAGACCACGTCAACGGCTCCGGTGGCGAGAACGACCTCGTCTCCCTCGAGCAGACGACGATCCAGCGCGACGAGGATGGCGAGATCGTCCCTCGGCGTGAGTACGTCGAAGAACTCGGCGGTGACGCCATCGCGAAGCCGATGACTGGCGCACTGCGTGAGCGCTACATCGAAAACAAACTCAACGAGGGCGAGGACGTCACCGACCGCGACCTCGCGAACATCTTCAACCGGTGTGTCGTCGCCCCTGACCTCACCAACCACCCGGAGTGCCCGGACGACCAGGTAACCGAGGAGTTCGTCAAAAACGGCATGACGGGGGCGATGCAGGACGCGTACTTCATCCTCGTCCTGAGAGCCAGCGGCGAAGAGGCACTCGCCGACCAGATCAGAGCGACCAGTCGTGGCGAACTGCCGACGCAGGTTCTCCAGGTAATCCGAGAGAATCCCGAGGCCCTCGAGCAGTTCATGGACGAGAACGACAGTGAATGAGTCGCCGTAGCACTCCTCGAACGAGTCTCGACCAGTTCACGCCACACGAGCAGAAGTGTTTCGTCGAGTACTTTCTCCACCACTGTGGGTATACGTACGACCCTCAGGGTCTCGTTGGCCGAGTGACCCGCCAGGAGAAAGAGAAGCTGTTCATCGGGTTCTCCGTCTACTACGAACTCTTCGAGATCGAGCACTCCAAGCAGCAGGGCAGTGAGCCCAAGCCAGGCCAGGCGATGACGCCTGAGGCCGAGACTCGAATTGACGACCTGATGGCCCAGTCCAACGCTGCATAGTCGGTTGACCGCACGCGACACCCCCTGATTCTGAGATGGCAATCACCGCCGAACGCCTCCAAGTAGAGATATCTTCATCCGGCGCTGGCGAGGTCACCGGCGCGTTTGCCTCCGTCAAGCAAGCCGCGCTGAACCTCCGCAAAGCGGTCGGTGTGATGGGTGCAGGCGTCGCTGCGGCGTCGGGTATCCTCGCCGGGGTCGGCGTCAACGCCGCCCGGAAGTTCCAGGACGCGATGGTGGAGGTCGAGAAGGTCACCTCCGCCGAGACGGCCGCGAAGATGTCTGAGGAGGTCAAGCGGATGGCGAACACCATCCCGCTGGCGCAGTCCCAACTCGCCGACCTCGTCGCCCAGGCGGGCCGGTTCGGCGTCGCCGAAGACGAGATGGTCGGCTTCACGCAGACGGTCGCGAAGATGTCGACCGCGACCGACCTCGCTGCCTCCGAGGCGGGTGAGGCGTTCGCGAAGTTGGCGACCATCACCGACACCCCGATCTCCAAGATGGAGAACCTGGGGTCGACGATCAACGGCCTCTCGAACAACTTCGCGACGTCCAGTTCCGAGATCGTGACGTCGATGATGGAGTCGGCGTCGTCGATGTCGAATCTCGGCGCGTCGCAGGTCGAGATTGCTGGTCTCTCTGCTGCACTCAACGAGGTGACGAACAACGCCTCGAAAGCAGGGCGCGGGCTCCGGCGAGTCGCCCAGGAGATGCTCGACCCGCGGAAGGTGAGCGACCTCGCTCGCGGGTTGGGCGTCTCCGTTGACGAATTCAAGCGGATGCGGTCGAACGCTCCCGTCAAGACGATCAAGCGGCTCGCCTCGACGATGCAGTCCGGAGGGAAGCAGGCTGACACCCTCCGGAAGACCTTCACCTCGTTCTCGCGGGTGGCGCTGTCGAACCTCGCGAAGAACCTCGACGGCGTCAACAGCGCCATCGAGCTCTCGGGCCAGCAGTTCGAGAAGGCAACGTCACTGCAGCGAGAGTTCGAAGCGCAGTCGAAGACGTTCAACAACCAGCTGCAGCTATTGCAGAACCAGCTGCGGAACATCGCCATCGAAATCGGCGAGGCGCTGTTGCCGCCGCTGACGGACTTCATCCAGCGAATTTCGACGGTCGTTGGAGGTATCAGCGACTGGGTGTCGTCGCTCTCTGACGCTCAGATACGCATCGGGCTGCTGAGCAGTCAGGTCGGTGGTCTCCTCACCGCCTTCACTGCCCTCCGGCCGTACCTGCCCATCATCTCCTCCGGTCTGGCTGGCATCGCCGCCCCGGCGGCTGTTCTCATCGGCACCATCGGGACGCTCGCCGCCGTCTTCTCCGGGAAGTTCCCCGAAGCCGCCTCTGCGGCTGGCGACGCCATCTGGTCGATCCGGCAACGGCTCATCGAGGCCGGTGAGTGGATTGCGACGACTGGCGTCAAGCGGTTCAAGACAGCCATCCGAACCCTGGCGAGCCGCGCCCTCGAGGCGTTCACGTTTACCCGAGAGAAGATCCTCCCAGCGGTCCGGACTGCACTCTCGGGGACCTGGCAGTGGGTTCGAACGAAGGGCGTCGCTCTCGCGACGCAAGCGCTGAATACGCTCGTTCGCCAGGCGACGGCTGCGTTCACGTTCACGCGCGAAGAGATTCTCCCGACCGTCAAAACAGCGCTCAGTGGCGCCTGGACCTGGGTTCGGACGGAGGGTGTCACACTCGCGAAGACCGCGCTGTCGTTCCTCGGTCAGCAAGCGATTAACGCCTTCTCGTTCACGAAGGCGGAGATCCTCCCACCGGTCCGGCGTGCAGTCAACGGTGCGTGGACCTGGGTCCGTACCGAAGGCGTGAGTGCTGCCAAGCAGGCACTCGTCTTCCTCGGTCAACAGGCGCTCAACGCGTTTTCGTTCACGAAATCGGAAATCCTCCCGAAGGTCCGGACGGCAATCCGGGGGGCTTGGAACTGGGTTCGAACTGAAGGCGTAACGATAGCGAAAGGGGCGCTGACCTTCCTCGGCAACGCGGCGGTCGAAGCGTTCAAATTCGGGAAGAAGCACCTCCAGCCCCGCATTCGGGAGGGGATCAACGCCGTCAACACTTGGCTGCGTGAGAACGGTGTCTCGACGCTGAAGGCGGCAGTCGCGTTCCTCTCAACGCAGGCGGTCAACGCGTTCGAATTTACGAAGCAGAACATCGTCCCGAAGGTCCGAACGGCGCTCACTGGCGCTGGCCAGTGGCTTCGGAACAATGGCGTTCCCATCCTCAAATCTGGGCTACAAAAGCTCGTCACGCTGTCGATGGTGGGTTTCGCCACCCTCCACGACGAGATCATCCCTGCGATCCGCGGTGCAATCAATGATGGCGTTGACTGGCTGTTATCTGACGGACTCAAGCTGTTCAAGGCTGCATTCCGTGGAATCGGTCGCAATATCGGCCCGGCGCTGTTGGCAATTCAGGATGCGGTCCTGACCACGTTCCGAGAGGGAATCCCGATGGTTCGGGAGTGGCTCCGAAACAACGGGACGGACGTCATCAAGCAGGGGTTCAAGGCCATCGGGACGGGTATCCGTCTAACCATCCTGAAGATGCTCGCTATTCCGGGCATCGTCGGCCAGGCACTCGTCAGTACCATCAACGGGATGCGGGAGTGGTTGCGGAACGGCGGGAAGGAGAAACTGAAACAGGGCTTCATCGACATCGCGACCGGGATTGCCGACTACCTCAAAAACGACGCGATCGGCGACCTGGTCGGCGCGGTGCAGTTCATCGTCGACGGGATCATCGCCGTCATAGAGGGACTGTACGAGGGGCTCATCGGCAATAGCCTCTTCCCGGAGATGATCCGTGATATCGCCTCGTACCTTCGGGATACGGGGAAGTCGCTCGTCACTAGCGCGTTCCGAACCATCACTGACGCGGTCACTTCGTTTTTGACTGGCGAGTGGATTCCCGGGACGATAGACGCGTTCAAGGGGATGATCCAGGACACGGTCGACTGGCTCGGGAGCACTGGGGAGAGCATTATGTCAAGTGCGTTTGACGGGCTCGCCCAGGCCGCCGTCGACGCCTACAACGCGGTGATGCCTGACCAGATCTCCATCCCATCGGTGACCATCCCGCGGGTGAGCATCGACATCCCGAAGATCTCGGTCGCCGGGCAGACGATCTACGGCGGTGGCTCGTACGGCGTCGGTCCGTTCGGTCCGATCGGCGGGCAGTCCTGGGACATCCCACAGCTCGCCGAGGGTGGTGTCGTCACCGGGCTGACGTCAGCGCTCCTCGGCGAGGGTGGCGATGACGAGGCCGTCATCCCACTCAACTCGCGGGGGATGGGGCGACTCACATCCGCGCTGGAGCGGGCGAACGTCTCGACAGGCTCCAGTGGCAGCGGCGGCCTGACGATCCGGAAGGTGATCGTCAACGCTAACGGCGAGCGTGAGGGTCGCCGCGCCGCTCGCGGCTTCACGGATGAACTGCGTGCAGACAACTTCGACCAAGGTTAATCATGCCAGACACATCGTACCACGGCTGGACGAAGCCCACTGTCGACGCGAGCGAAGACGAGTGGGGAGAGATTCTGAACGCCCTGCTCGACGAGGCCGACCTCGACGTCATCAAGAAAGGCCCGACCAGTGGGACGCCCCCGATGCCCACCGAGGACCCCGGCACGGAAGGGCGGTGGTATCTCGGAACCGATACGACCGACCCGACGGACGCCCAGACGTCGCTCCCGTTCCTGTTCTACGACGACGGGAATGCGTGGGTCACGATCTGGGATGGCGACGCGAAGACGCTCGGCGGGAACGAGGCCGATACGTTCCTGTCGACCGGCGAGACGATCAACGCCGACCAGCTGCAGGGCAACACGCCCTCTGACTTCGCGAGCGCCTCACACTCCCACTCGTCGGACGACCTCCCCGACGCCACTGCCTACAAAGACGAGTCGTCGAACTTCACCGCCGGGCTGCTATCCGGGAATCGCGATGTCGTGGTCTCAGATGGCTCCGAGCGGGTGATCCGTTCAGGAACCAGCGCACCGAGCGACGCGACCGGCAGTGATGGCGATATCTTCATCGTCCATGACTGACTGGGGTGTCAAGGACAGCGGCACACAGAAGAGCGCCACTGAGACGTACGTCCGCGTCAACGGCACACAGAAGAGCGCCTCGGAAGTTCTCGAGAAGGTCAACGGCTCGTGGCAGACGGTCTGGCAGTCGGTCAAGCGGATCACCTCCTTCGAGGAGGGAGACGAGGAGACTGACAGCCCGTCGTCGTGGAGCTACACCACAACGACCGCGAACGACTTCGAGATATCGACGGCCTCAGCTGATGTCCTCGATGGAGCCCGGGCCCTCGTCCATCCGAACGGCGCGGACTTCGAGGGCATCTACAGTTTGCCCGGCGACGGGCTGGAGTGGTACCCTGGTTACCAGACCCGCCATCGGCTGCACTTCAAGGTCGGGGCGACCAGCAGTGCCTGGAACTGGCGGTATCTCCGCGATTCGTCGGGTGACAACACGCTGCAGATCCGGACCGAGTGTGGCGGTGATGCCGTCCGCCTCTCGGAGGTGGTGGGTGGGGCGTCGCCTTCCCAGATCGGCCGTATCGAGGACGGTAACAACGCGTCGTTTTCGTTCGCGTCCGACCAGTGGTACGCCCTCGACCCGTGGACAGCGTCGGGCCACACCGCCGGTATCGAGCTGTTCGAGCACGACCCACAGGCAGGGACGTACACGAGTCTCGGCTCGGACACTGGCGCGTTCGATAGTTCGCTGGACGGTAACGCCGGCGTCGAGCTGTTCTGTGATAACGGCTCACCACGCTACGTCTTCGACGACTTCCGCAGCGCCGAGGCCTAACCTATGTCGACGAACAACCACCTCCGCAGCCCAATCCTTCGGGTTCAGCGCGCGAGACTGGGCGTGTTCAAGCCCGGTAACGACTCGGAGGCGTTCAGCGACGCCGACATCACTGTCGCTGACGCCGACCTGGAGCAAGTCAACATCACCGAGCGAATCCAGGCGCGCAAGGACAGTGCGAAGCTCCTCATCGGCAACGACGAGGGGCAGTACACGGACGAGATAACCCCTGGCGACCGCCTCGTCTTCACGGCCGAGACACCGGCCAACCAGCAGCGACCGTACAACACCGGCGTCTATAACGAGGGGTCGTACGGCAACAGCCAATCACTGTGGACGGGTGTCGCTCGGTCGATGACACTCGAGCGCTCGAGCGTCCAGGACGCGACGCTCTCGGTCGAGAGCCAGGACTGGGCCTTTGGCATCTGCTCGTTCCGGCGGGTCTACGACGCCTTCGAGAACGTCCCCATCTGCGTCCCGGAAAGCGACCCCAACGCGGATATCGCCATCGTCAACACGCTCTTGCGGCGGAAGGCGCCGGAGGTAGACCGGTCGCTACTGGCCGACGTCGGGACGACGACCGACCAGTTCTCGAACGGCCAGAACCTGCTCGACCTACTGGGCGACCTCGCCGCGAAGGCTGATGCGGTCATGTTCGCCCGCGGGCAGGCACTGGGGTTCGTCCCGCTGAGCGATCTCACCCCAGTCAGCGCCATCGGACCGACCGACTCGACGACCCACAAGGTCCGCATCAACGATGACGAGCTGGCGAACGTGATCCGCGTCGACGGTGGGCGAAACTTCGCGGTTGACGACGCCCAGGAGACGGTCGACTCCTACCAGACGGTGACGGAGTCCAATCGCATGCTGCATCGCATCTCGACGCGAAAGTCGAGCGTCGCCCGTCTCGAGCTCTGGACGCGCGCGGACCGGTCGGGCGATGCCGATGGCGTGGTCGTCCGGCTGCAGAAAGACGACGGCGGCTCGCCAGTCGCAATCGATGACACGGAGTCGGACATCACCGACCCGAAGCAACAGAGCGCGGAGTTCCTCGACGATGACGGGTGGACGACGTTCCGAATGAGCGAGCACACGCTCCCCGAACCGAATCCGTGGCTCATCATCGAGTCGGATGGCGAGACCGGCCAGGAGATCGGCGTCAATGTCTCGGGCACGCCGGCCTACCGAGCGTACTTCCCGTACCCCATCTCGATTCGCGTCGACGAGCCTGGCAGCGAGGGCGAGTACGCCACTCGCGAGGACCGCATCAAGGACGACGGCCTGCAGACGTTCCAGGCGGCCCGTGACATCGGCGAGGCTGACCTCCGGCATCGTGACGAGCCGCGTCGCGAGTTGCAGTTCGGAGCCCGGTCGGTCGCCGCTCACACGCTGCGCCCGGGCGAGGTATTCGACGCACAGTTCAGCCGCGAAGGCGCGGTCGGCGACCACATCGTCAAGCAGCGTGACGTCAGCTACTCCGGGTCGACGCTGACGACGGATCTGACCGCCCAGGAGACGCGGACGCTGTAACTGCGGACGCTACTCACCACCACCATACCCATGCGCGATATCAGCAACAGAGAGGCCTCACGGATGCTCCGGGGGCTACGTGACCGGCTGCGGCGTAGTGAGAACGAAGACGACCCGGACAGCGACGTCGGGTACATCGCGACGCCGCCACCCGACACCGAAGGATCGAGCGACAGCGTCACGGCCTCGACGGCGAACGCTGGCTCCGGGCAGTGGGACAGCGCTGACTGGGACCTCAGCGAGTGGGGTGCCTGATGACCGTCCACACGACAGCTGTCGAGACGAACGTTCGCGTCGCCACTCACGACCTCGACACGATCGCCGCGCACGTCCCCGACTTCGAGGACCTCGACGACCGCGCCCGTCTGGCGGCGCTGCGAACCGTCCCCGCCGAGCACGTCGGCCGGTCGCGCAACACCACCTGCGTCGGCCTCCACCAGTGGGCCGTCGATGGCCTCGCGGGGAACAGCGTCCCCGCTATTTCGGAAGTAGCTGTCGGCACCGGGACGTCGAGCGCGGAGGCGAACACGCAGCTGGGCACCGAGGTTGCCCGGAGCGTCGTCGCCTCGCTCGAGCCAGATAGCCCGTCGATCTACATCACCGCGTTCTTCGGGTCGGCGGAGGCGAACGGCTACGACATCACCGAGGCGGGCGCGTTCGCCGGTGACACGCTGCTCAACCACGCGACGTTTAGCGCGAAGCCGAAGGATAGCCAGAACACGCTCACCGTCGAGTGTACCCTCACTTTCTCGGCGGTCTAACTCATGACAGATCTCGTCAACCCAAGCCCGAACCGAGCGATTAGTGCGTCGATCACCGCGGCCACCATCCAGCGGGCGGCCCATGCCCCGAACGGCGGCTGGATCGTCCCCGATGATGACTCGGTGATCGAAGCGTCGCCACTGAACGCGTTCGCTCCCGAGCAGTCGAGTGGCGACCTCACCGTCCAGATCGATAGCGGTGAGGCAATCGTCGGGGGTGTCTACCTCGGCCGGGACACGACGACGGACGTGACGCTCGATGCATCTGAGGGACTCCAGTCTGTCTTCGTCGGTGCCGATCTCTCCCAGCCGGACGCGGTTATCGTCGGGCTGGCCGACGACTTCGCCAGCGGTGACCCACGGATCCCAATCGCAGCCTACGAGACGGACTCCTCGAGCGTCACCGATGCGACCGACACTCGGATTGTAGGCCGTCAGGTCGATGTTCAGAACCGACGGTATGAGGGTAACGGCGCTGGATCCGTCACCAACGCCGACTCGGCGGCGGCGCTCGCGAACCGGTCGGCGACGACGCTCGTCCGAGACAATCGCACCGCGACACTCCCGGTCGGGAAGATCCCCAGCGACGACCGGTCAAGAGCGTTCGAGTACGTCCCCGGCGACCTCGACCTGAAGCTGCTCGGGACGTCACTCATCGCCCCCAGCGGGACCGTCCCGACCGACGTCTACCTGCAGGTGCTCGACGAGTCGGAGACGGTCAGCTACCAGACGACGAGCCGCCGGACAAGCGGGACACTCGACCAGCCGCTGTTGACACTCGGCGGCGAGCAGGCACCAGTCACGTTCCGAATCCAAAACGACTCCTCGAACAGCCAGCGCGTCGGCGCGATGCTGACGTACATCCTCGAATAATGCCTGACTTCGACTTCGCCGTCCAGGACGGCGCGTTCCTCGTCCAGGACGGTGCGTACACCGGCGACCTCGTCATCGAAACGTTCGATTCGATCATCGGTGGCGAGGACAACTACGATGGCTCGGCTGGGCCGTGGCGCGGATCTGAATCCATCATCTGGACGTCCTCGGATTCCTTTCGGGGGGCCTCGTGTGGTTATCGCGACGTCGACCGCATTATCCGAAAGTGGTCGTATCCCGGCGACGGCCACGAGAGCTATCCCGAGCTCGGTGGCGGGAGCTCGCCCGGTTCGACGATATCGATGGCAGTCCGCCCGCTGGATAACTACGCGGCGGTCTCGTTCGCCCACGCTCCCGGCCACGAGACGGATGGCTACCACTGCTATCGATTGTTGCTCGACCTCGACGAGTACTACGACCGCTTCGCGTTCGAGAAGTTCCGCGGCGGCGGTGACACCCCGACGATCGTCGAGTCCGCGCCCGGCGTCCCGGACGGTGCGTGGTACGTCATCGCCGTGATCCTCGACGCTGATGGCTACGGCCGGCACGTCGGGCAGCTCTGGAGTGTCGACATCGACGGCCCCGGAACGGGCGAGCGCGCCGAGCTCGAGTCGACGATCATCATGGACGACACGGAGTATCGCGGTCGCGGGATGGGCATGATTCAGGCGGGCGAGGCCTACTTGGACACGTACATGCTCGGCCTGCCGTAGAGAGCTGACGGAACTCTAATACGACTCTGTTACCAACACGCGAACGCTATAAGATGGCCTGTTCAAGGCTCTGCTCGCTGATTGAGCATCTCGCAGTGTCAGACAACAATCTTATAATCACGCACGGTATATCTTGAGTTGACCCTACCCGTTGGTAACGGGCGTCCGTCATGGGTCAATCAGGTTAGCTATCGTCAGTGCGGTGATGGTACGCCGCATGCAACGGTAGACTGACTGCACACTTGCTTTCGACAATAAGGCCCCTGAGCCGGTAGTGAACCGACTAGGGGTTATTCGTGTCGTACCATGCTCGCAGAGACAGGAGGATGACAAGGCCTCCGAATGCCAGGGTGACCGCGTAGGCCACCGGGCTGCCGAGTGCGAGCAGAGGGACGAGCACGAGCGGTACGCCGCAGAGGACGCCCATAGCGGGCGCCGCGATGTTAGATAGACCGAACTGCATTGACTTGCTTCGCTCACCGCCATCCGCAACGGGTCACTCGCGGCTGGTAGAGCCGCTATCGCTGTACAGCACTGCGTTCGTCATAAGTACGGTGACTGACATGGTGGCCTGATATCAAACGGAGTCACACAGTGTTATGCGGAGTAATTGTGGTGTGACATACGGCCGATGACCCGACAGCGGCGAGGAAACTAATTCAGCGGTTCATTACTCAAACCAATGTGGATACAAATCACGCGTACTGGCCAGAATGGTTTGCCCATAACGAGAAGACTCAAGCTCGCTGGCATGTCCTCTGTTGTGACGTTCAGCACGACCGGGAAGGCACAGGTCACCGACGAGGTGGGCGACTACCTCGTCGACAACGTCGAGGAGATCGTCGAGAGTGACTCGTCGAATCCGGGCGACCCGATCTATCCGGACCAGACCCAGAACGACACGATCACCGTCGACCCTCCGGACGGTGACATAGTCGCTGGGGACGTCCAGGCGGAGACGGGGAACATCGATGAGCTGACCGGCGAATCGTTCGACATAGAGCGAGGGTCGTTCGCTGACAACCCCGACAGTATCAAGATTCGGGAGAATGGTGGGACCTTTTACGCCACTGGACGGGACGCAGAGTTGGCGAGCGGCAGTGACATCGGCACGGTCATCAACACTGCACTAACTGCACTTGACCAAACGGACGGGTACACGCGGGCGGCCAACATTCGTATCCCGAAAGGGCTTCACTATACGTCGTCAACTCTCGGCCTCTACATCGGACAGCAGCTCATCGGCGAAAACACGAGTTACGCCGAAATCCGCCAAGCCGACGGTGCGAACCTGACCAACGTCGTGGAATACATCCACGACAGCAACGAGACAAGTGTCAAACCCTATTTCGGCGGCCTATTCGACATTAAAATCGACGGCAATAAAGCAAACAACACGTCGGGAATTGGGTTCTATAGCGAAGACATCGGGACCAACAGCGAGGCCAAAGACTTCCACATTGAGCGCGCGTTCGTGGATAAGTGCCCCGAGGAGGGCTTTCGATTCGACTTCCACTGGGGGTATCACGTCGACCACTGGCTGGCCGAACGCAACGGTGGCGCGGGTATGTACCTCGGTGTGGGAGCACAGTTTTATATTGGTGACGGCTTCTCCGCCTACAATATTGGCGAAGGAGTGTACGTCGGTGGCGCGCGCAATGGCCGGATTCGGCAGGTTAATGCCAGAGAGAACGGTGCCGACGGCTTTCGCCTTGCATCGCCTCGGGATATTCGCCTGTTAGGGTGCGTGTCGAATGGCAACGACGTCCACGGTTATTTTGTCGGGACAGACGACCGCGCACGGCTCAATGGTTGCACAGCAGTCAATAATGGGCAGAACACAACATCTGCCGCAGGGTTCCAAGTGACTGGGAACAACGTCAAACTCGTCGAATGTGACGCTATCGACACCCAAGGGACAGCTACGCAGAATTATGGATTCAGAATCTATGGAGCCAACACGACGCTAATCGGGGGTTCTGCCTCTGGGAACGGGACTGACATTCAGGTCGAATCAGGTGCGACAGACACCGAACTATGGGGCGTCAGGTATGGGTCGCTCACCGACAACGGCACGCGAACCCGGTGGAACGGTGTCATTGGTGGCGGGCCGCTCGGCGGGACTGACATCGGCTCGCTGACTGGTGCGAGTGCGGGAGACGAAGCCCTCGCCGATGGGACGACTGCGACGACGCCTTACACGCAGTGGACTTTCAATGGCGCTGAGTGGGTGCTCGCTGACGGGTCATCGACAATCACACCCGCTTGATGAGCACTTGCGGGGGGACGATACCCCTCCACTTATTCCACAACGCTAATTTTAGAGGACCATAACTTCCAACCAATGGCTCATCAGACGACGAAGGCTGTGATCTCACTCTCATCCTTTGCCTTCGCTGTCATGATGATTGGAATCCACGAAACAGGCCGATTCTTTCCCTGGGTGCATGGGTTCGCACTTGCGTTCGCCATTGCACTGGTGGTTGGGGGAGAACAAGGATTGTCGCCACGCGCAGCCGCCGGAGCTGGAGCTATTGGTGCTGTCGCAATCAGATCTGTAATCTACCTCTGGCCAGCCTCAATGATTGGCATGGATCCAGATGTGTACGCATTAGGGGTTAACCAAGTCATGCGGACTGGGACTCTTGAACCAATCGCTCAATCCCTCCCGAAGTACGCCATTCTTTCAGAATTCCACATGTTTAACGCTGCAGTAAGTCTCGTAGCAGGGTTCAATGGGGGAGACGTCCTTCTGCCAACAGTAATTATTAGTGGGCTTCTTTTGCCACTTACTGCTGTTGCAATTGCATTCCGGTGGTATTCTGGCCCGTATCAATCATTGGTAGTCGGAGTATGCGTTATCATCGCTGGCATTTCGGCCTTGAGCGTTTCATTCGGGTATCTGCCTATTGTCCAGAGCATTGCGGTTCTCACTTGGTGTCCGACGATTATCTTCCTCACAAGGTGGGTGGTAAACGAAAACCGACGGGATTTCATAGGATTCCTTCTCGGGTTGACAGTAGCGCTGGCTGCACACAAAATATCGATATTTATACCCTTCCTGATATCCTCTTTGGCTCTGGTTCTCTACATCACTCAGTCACTACTATGGCGTCCTAACCCAAATTTACAGTGGCGCCAAATTCATCCGCAAAGAGCGCTCTTACTGACAATTGCATTCGCACTTGCGCTAGTCATCCAGTGGGGATTCATCACTAATTTCTTGAAATCGGTGATAATCAGCAAAGCCATCCCATTGTTGACAGGTGGTGTCTCAGTAGTCCCTAAAGACTCACCCGCGTTAGCCGCAGAAGTCTCAAATCCTGGCATCGCTGGGATAATCATTAGACGAGCTCATTATCTGGTTCTTCTTCCCACGGTGTCTATTGCAGGAGTCTGGCTCTGGTACGGGCGCAGGGACTGGTATACCTCCTTCTTAGTCAGTGCGGCGGCTGTCCCAATAATACTGGCAGGCATCTCAATCGCGGGGGTCTCTGTGGTAGCTCCCCGACGCGTCTTATTTTACGGGCTGGTGGTGTTTGCGCCAATTCTTGGAATCGCGATTGCCAAACTAAGGGACCATGTTCCCCATCAAGGCCCAGCACTTGTGGCTATAATCGTCCTAATGCTATTGATTCCTCAGTTGGGAGCTTCGCTCGCCCCTGACTTTCCTGGCCAATCAAGACAGTATCTCACTTCGGGCGAAGTCACTGGGAAAAATGCATTCATGCAGTACAGCCACGAGCCTGTTGCAATGGATTATTACTATGCGATTGAGACGGTAGAGTTCGATTCGTCGGCAGCCATCGTTCTCAAGGTCCCGAACAGCGAATCAGGAGTAATTCCTCTTAACGACTTGTTGTTGAATGCGACATTAGTTGAGAGCTCAACCCAAGCGGTTCTACTACGAAACAACGTAGAGATAATTCGGTTCCATCGTGGCAACTACCGACTTCACTGGAATCCTGTCGACCAAATGACCGTATCCCCTCGATTTAATCGGACTTACGACAATGGTCAAACAGTAGGGTTCACGGCATGACAAATAACCGCCTCTTTTTCGTATACACTGTCTTGCTAGCTCAATGTGCGGTTCTTATAGCTCTGACCGCGCTAAATTCTCTTTCTTTACCGCTTTATTTTATTCTTGCAACAATCGAGTATGACGTTTTGACAGTTTGGAATCCGTTTGACTTGCCCCGAACCGCGATCAAGCGTGCTGAAAGAGTGGCCATTTTGCTCTCAGTCTTGGCTGGAATAGTAGGCGTTTGGGTTGTTTTCCAATCCATTCTTTGACCGAACGGACCGTCCCATTACGTCTACGTGAGCGAATCTACAATGCAGACTTTGCATCGTCCTCTTGCGAAGCATACTATAACGTGTCCTTGACAAACTCAGTTACTCCCCACCCGCCGAGGATTGAGAGGGGGACTGTAGGGTAATAGCCGTAGTGGTACCATGGACGGACGAACAGAAGAGTAATGAAACAGATTGCTAGACTAATCTCAAAGAGCCGGCGTTTCGACAATGCACCTTTTAGATAACCATAGAGAACGCCGAACATTGCTGCGACACCGGGAAGAATGAGAAATTGCTGGCGTCTAATTGCCTTCTCCGCCCACACTGCAGGCATATTCCAAACTGAAATCTGAGTCCCAAAACTCGACGTCCCGGCAGTATAGCTACCGGTGACAATTAGGCTTTGCACTACAGATGCGTACATCGAATCTAGACTCCAAACCAATCCGATGGCTAAGAATGAAACCGCCGCTACAGCCATACCGGTGATAGAAAATACCACAGCTCCCCGAATCGTCCGTAACCGAAACCACATGATAGCAGGGATGGCAAGGATGGACTGTTGCGCTAAAAGACAAGAGATCCCGACTCCGAGCCCTAGGTGAACTGGTTTGCGAAATCGAAGTGAAATGAGGAGGACTGCGATACTGATGGTTTTGTTGTTCAACATCGGATAACTTACCATAGTATTGAGGATTGCCCCGGTCCCAATCCCTGCAGCAATTACACCCGCAACTTCTCGGCGTTCTCGGGAGAGCCAACCATATATTTCTACCACAATTGTGGCGTTTGCAAGTCCGACAATGACCATCATAAATGGGACGTACCCCACCACCGACGCAATAATGGTCAGGAATATGAATAGAGGTGGTTTGTTATCCGGGAAATCCGCGTACGGCTCCGCTCCTGATAGTACCGCTTGCCCCATCGGTATCCAAGCATCAGCTGCATCAGTTGCCAAGTCTAGGAACCCAACTGAATACAGGACAAATCGTCCGGTAGTTGTTAAGATAATAAGGAATACCATGCCAAATACCGCCTTCCGTCCTGGAGTGTCTATTAAATCAGAAATGTAAGTGTATCGTGGGAATTGTCCCATGTAGGGTGATTGAATGTTCGTAGTGGCTTATGGCCATCGGCATACGATAGCGGTGCACCTCGATTACAAATAGCGTTCCACTATGTGTAGCTCAGCCTGTCGATTCAGCGAATCGAAATATAAATATTCGGTCACTCAATAATCCGCATGATGAAGTCGACCGGTGAGCTGATCTCCGAGCATTTCAAACGATGTGCTGACTGTAACTCTCTGATTCAAAATGGGGCTCCCCACAAATGCTCTGAGTCAAGAGGTATCGGTACGGGTCCTCGCCCGACATCTGCTGAACGAAACGTCGCAGCGAAGAAGGATGACCGAGCAAGAGAGGACACTGTCTTGATTGGGAAGTTGACGCCTCCTCGAATGGGGTACGCCTACCACGAGACCGACGATGAAGGCAACGCTATCTGTGGATTACCGCACAAGTCTGAGGAGGATTATCAATCAGTAACTCGTGGCGAGGCAATTGCTGACGATATACACCGTTCTCCGTGTTTGAGTTGCCGGAGAATACTTAGCTGACATGTTCGCGGCGGGCGTCTATCATGGCACCTGTTCAAACAGTTGCCAATCAGGAAAGTTAATATTTACAGACACACTGCGTGGTGTATGGGTGGCCGAGGAAAATACTACGCCCTTATTGCGGTCTTTTGGATTGCGATTAGACTCTCGAAAATCGGGAAGAGAGTGAAGAGAGCAGTCCACAGAATCATCGCACTGGGGGAGTTCATAAAAAGCGAGTGCAGAGTGTACATGGCTGCTGCGGCCAAATTACCGACGGCCATAGTAAATGGCCTTGAGTGGTCGCTGGCAGTTACGGTTCAGGTGCTGTTTGGAATAATTGGGATGTACATCCCAGCGTTGATTATCACCACGGCACCATCGGATATGCCGATGCTTCTGGAGTTGGTGGCGGTGTCCTCACTGATAGCCGTTATAGCATACTTCACAGGGGTCCTGCTGGTCATCCAAATCCGAATGCTCTTGTGGGCGCGTGGGGCCATCATCGGATTCCTTCGACGCCAGACGCCAGCGCGGATTCCAGACTTTGAAAGAAGTGAGAACAATGCCGATCACGTCGAACTGTGGAAAAGATGGTCTTGGCGAGGAATTCTGGCCACGTTCCTCTGGATGGGGATACTAGTCGCTGGGAGTGAGATCTTCGGCCTCCCTATAGAAGATTGGCTAACGCAAACGGATTACTCGCCAGGGGTTCAGTTGGTGTATATCGTCTTCCCCTTGCTCAAAATTCTAACAGTGGTGATGGGACATGCTCATTTAGAAGGCGAGTATTGGATGATGATTTCAGTACTAGTGGTAGTACCAGCTATTCCGTTTTCCCTCGCGGTGGCCAACTCTATCCATTGGGAGCGCGAGAAGATGAGAGAGAACATCGAGCAGGCAACACTTCGCCCGTTTAACCAAGAAGCACGTCGAGTCACCGTAGCGGTCCTAACGATGGTCTCTCTCTCAGCCCTCATCGGTATTGGTATATTGGGCATCTGAGCCGGCCAACACGCGGTTTCATTGGATTTCTCGGGCGAGCAACTGAGCGGCCCGTAGCTGCAGCTACCTACACTACCTATGGAGACTATCACCAAGACCATCGACGGCGAGTCGTACGACTTCGAAATCAGAGAGACCGTCCACGTCAGCCCTGGCGACGGCCCGATTGATATCACGGCCCTCATGACCGACCACACGCGCGTCGTCTTCGAGCCCGGCGAGTACACCGCCACAGTCCGACAGTTCGGCGACACCGCAGCGCCGAGAGACTGCATCGTTGAGGTGGCTGGCGGGGGGACCGCGACGTTCACGGCCGACAACTGGCACGCGAAGAACCCCAAGCGCAAGTGGCTCATCTGCCTCGATGGAGCTGAGCGCGTCGCTATCAGCGGGCTTCAGCCCGATAACGGCGAGTCGTTCGCCGAGGGAGACATCGGCCTCCGCCTCGACGTCCACGACGGCCTCCTCCTGGAGGACATCGAGCACGTCGGGTTCTCCGGCGCGGAGCCGGTCTGTGAGTGGTCGCTGTGGCCACACATCCTCGACGAGGACGGCGTCGGCGAGATACGGCGCTACCGGAAGGAGGGCCCGTCGGTGTTCCAGGGGCATAGCGCCTCGGATGGCGCGGGCGGCATCTTCGAGGCTCACCAGGGCCACCTTCACTTTCAGGACGCGGTCATCAAGAACCAGGGTGGGGACGGCGGGCTCTACGCCGGGAAACACGATGGCAGTCTCTCGTTCGACGGTGGCGAGCTGCACACCAACGACATGGCGACGATGAGGTCGGCCGCCGGCGAGGGCTGTGAGTTCCGAAACGTCCGCGTCGTCATCGACTGGAACAGTGCCGACGGCCGCAACCTCCTGGAGCTCCCCGACGATCCGGTCTACGATGGGCCGGACGAGGGCAACTCCACGAGCGAGGAGAACAAGAGCCCCTCGGGGACGAACGGCGTCTATCTCAGCAGTGCTGAGTACGGCAAGACGGGCGGCGGCTTTTACAACTGTGAGTTCGTCTACGAGTCGACGTTCGACCCTGGCGTCGGCTTTCTCGCGATCAACGCCTCGGACGGTGCTGTCGACATCCACGACTGCACGTTCAAAATGGAGGCCGACGGGATGCCCGCCATCTGGGCGCGGTCGCCCGAAGAGCAGCGCTTCCCGAGTCACAAGCCCCCCGAGAAGCCCTGGGGACTCGATATCCGCAACGTCACGATCGAGGGGAGTGGCGACTGTGGTGGGAAGCCGGTCGTCGACCTGGACGCACGCCACGGGAGCATCATCGACGAGCTCGAGATCAACATGCCGAACGCCGACGTCGGCGTCGACATCGAGGGGTGTGCGGACGTCGAGATTGGGACGACCGACATCAGTGTCGGCGGACAGGCCATCCGCGGCGAGTACGGCGAGCTCGTCACCGACGGCGGGAGCAACGGCACGTCGACGCAGCGCCTCACCCTCGAGGCGAGCGCGCCGCTCCGCTATCACGTTCGCGGGACGGCAGTCACACCGACCGACGAGACGCTGGCGGGGACCGACGTCCAGGACGACGGCACTGACGACGGTGCGTTCGGGACGCTCCGGACGGACGAGGTCGCCGCCTTCGACGTCGAGGCGTTCTCGGTGATTCGCGTCGAGCCTACTGACGCCGCGACGCTGACGCTCGCCGGCGAGGTCATCCCGTCTGAGGAATACGGCGACATGCAGACGCCCGCGTGGGAGGTCGACGGCGGGCCGGCCGTCCCGATTCCAGAAGATACCGACTCGGGTGGTGACGCGGGAAACGGGGATTCCTCGGATGGCTCTGGCGATGGCTCCGGGGACTCCTCGGGCGATGACTCCACAGGTGGGACCGACACGGGCTCGCCGACGCCCTCGAGGCCGGCGGGGTGGGGATCGATCACCGAGTTCGGTGCTGCGCCGAACGCCGACCCGTCGACGAACACGTCCGCACTAATCGAGGCGATCACGACGTGCTCGGTCGTGTTCGTCCCCCGGGGGACGTTCGTCTGTGACCGGACCGTCATCGTCGACGCCGGCGAGGTCGACGTCTACGGGCCCGGTAGGCTCGTCGCCTCCGACAGCGTCGGCGAGTTCGAACACCTGCTCCGCTTCCGCGGTGGCCGGTGTATCACTCTGGACGGCGTGGGTCTCGATGGCACTGCCGAGAACGACACTGCTCGCGGTGGGGTGCGCTTCGACAACGTGACCGCAGCGGCGGTTCGCAACTGCGAGGTCCACGGCTGGGGCGATTATGACGGCCAGACCGACCAGCCCCACGCAGTCAACTTCGTGGGGTGCCAGGGCGTCTGGGCGACCGACAACTACGTGCACGACGTCGGCGGGAAGGGCATCAACGCCTACGCGCGAAACTCCGACCCTATCGACGGCGTGGTCTTCCGCGGTAACTACGTCCGACACACCGGCGAGGAGGCGCTGTTCTGCGGGTCGGAGGTCAACACGTGGACGCGGCCGGCGCAGTTCCTCATCGAGGGCAACCACGTTCGCGATAGCCGCTCGCAGTACCTCGTCCGGGTGGCTGGGGATGGCGGTGAGAACATCACGGTGATGCGCGGGAACATGGCGATGAACGCCGCGACGGCCGCCTACAACTACAAGACGCCCAACGTCCAGCACTCGACGGCGCTCATCGCGAACAACACCTACCTCGGCGGGGGCCGGGCGGGCATCTCTGTCCAGTCGACCGGCGATGGTCACCTGGCGGCACACACGTTCCAGAACACCATCCTCGGCGATAATGGGGGCATCCTCTACGAGTCGGGCTGCCGGCCATCGCTGTCGGCGCTGAACGTCACGCCCGACCTCCAGGTCGGTGAGGCCGACGAGGTGGTCGCCCCGATCTGGATGACGCCCGGCGGCGAGCTGCGGGGCTCGCTCGCGAACGGCGGACAGAGTGGTGTCGGGAATCTCGAGCAACGCCTCACCGACCTCGAGGCACACGTCGAGAACAGTCAGTCGCTCCGGTCGCGACTGGCGGCGCTGCTGGGTCGGTAACTGTCAGGGATTTCTGTCGAAACGCGGTGTGTCCACTCTGGGGATTGGTATCGTGTTCCAGATGAACCGGAGGGGTTAGAACAGACGGGTAGTGGCGACGCTACGGGTTGGTTGGATTGTTGGGCAATATAAGCGAACAGTTGGGGCAGCTATCAGCGATTCCAGTCGCGCTCGTGACGCTCTCGCTGCGCCGTGAGGATGTCACGCTCCTCGCCGACGGCACTCGCGATATCGAGGCGGATCTCCTGGTCCGACCGACCCCAGCGCCCCATCTACGCCTCCTCCGCGTGCTCCTCGAGGAGCTGTTCGCCACGCTTCTCGAAGGCGGTCTCCAGGGCCATCGCCGCGACGCCGAACTCCTCGGCGATCTCCTCCCCCGTGGTCGGCGAGCGTTCGTACAGGTCGGCGTGGTACCGCAGGAACGCCGCGGCGGCGAACGTCTCGTCGCTGGCGAGGTGGTCCGCGCCGCGGTCGGTGACGTCGAAGTACTCGTGGGCCGCTTCGTAGCCCGCGGCGTACGCCTCGCGACGGTTCATTTCGACACCAGCCCCGAGAGCCGCGTCTCGTTGGTGACGCCGTCGTACGTGAGCGTCCCCGTGTTCCCGCAGTGCTCGCACTCGTAACGTTCGAACACACCGGTGTCCGCCGTTCCCGACCCGCTGACGATTCGGAGCGACCACGTCCCACCACACTGCTCGCAGGCGAGCGTCACGCTTCGACCTCCTCGGGGGCCGCCGCCAGACAGGCCGGACAGACGGGTCGGTCGCCCTTCCCGACGAGCATCCGGCGGCCACAACCGCCCTGACACGTCTTCCCGTACAGTGTCGCCATCAGTTCTCACCCTCGCTCGCGGCGGGTTCGATGACGGTCAGCCGACCGAGGCGGGTCATACACTGGTCGGTGGCACTGTGCACCTCGCGCAGCCCGGCGTGGACGATAATCGTCCGGCCGTCGTCGGTGGCGACGTCGAGTGAGTACTGGCCCTTCCAGGCCGTCGAGCTGGCGTGGATGGCGACGATCTCGCCCTCGACGTCCTGGAGCGTGCCGGTCCGGCGCGAGCGGTACTCGACGCGGGCGCGGACGCCCTGGGTGGCCGCCTCCTTGGCGACCCCCAGCGAGGGGATGCGAAGCGATGCAACGGGGTTTTCATCCGAGTGGATTGTAGCGTTCATTGCTCTGGTTGGCAGAGCACAGGTCGCGTGTTCCTACCACGCGGCCACTTCCTCTCGTGGCACCCTGCGTCTCTACTACAGAGTATATCGGCTATCCTCTTAATACTTTTGCTAATAGCAAATTCAATGGAGTGACTATTAGATTAGCTTTCTCACAAGCTATTAGTAAGGTCAAGACCGTAGTCATTAGCGTGTCGCGAGCAGAACCACCGGACACCATGAATCCGGATGACCTCGACGAGTTAGACCGCGCCATTCTCGACGTCCTGACGGAAGGCCGCGCGGATGGCGAGCCGTGGGGGATTGCGACCCCAGCGGTCGTTCTCGCGGCGCTCGAAGAGCAGGGCTACGACAGCCCACCAGTACGGCAGACGATCAACAACCGAATGAAGAACATGAGCCTCGCTGGCCACCTGAGCAATCGGTTCGGGAAAGGCGAGTACATGCTCGTGGATGACCCCAGAGATGACACAATCACAGACTGACGGCGACGCCGACCGCAAGCAACTGAGTGCGTTTCTCATCGTCGATTGGAACGATGAGACGATTCGCACCCGCCAGACCGACCCCGGTACCTCACTCAGCCCGTACGAGCTGAGCCTCCCGGTAGAGATCGAGGTTGTCGTCCCGCGGACCGAGACGCCAACCATCCAGAAGCGCATCGAGGTGCCGGCCGTGGAGGTCCAGGAGGCGCGCGCCGTCGAGCAGGAGGGATACACCGATGAGTGAGACGTGCCCTGCGTGTCTCGACCCAGCTGACGACGTCGGTCGCCTTGAAGACAGCGGCGACCGCATCTACATCCACGGAAGATTCTACTGTTTGGTGTAGACTCTACGAAGAGAAGCTGGAGCCGCACGTATGGCCATATCATTCCCACAGAAAACTTAATATCTGCAATCCCAATATATGTGTATGGCACAGGACAGTCGCGGTCAGATTGATTCCCAAACGGCAGTCTACGCGTTCTTTGCTATAATGGCCTCTGCGTTCGTCGTCACAGTGACGTTGGACTTCATGATCGCCCTGATGAGTGGGGCACTGTAAAACGTCGTTAGCACTTTCCTCTCTCCCTCTGTACCCCGTATATGAGCCCTGCCGACCGTGCAGTTCGGATTACGGAATACCAGACCTCGCCAAAGCAACGCGACAGTGTCGCCGAATCCGTGATCGTAAGGATTCTTTGCCGACAGCACACTGACCCCGCTGGTGCACGCGACGCAATCGCGACCGCCGTAGCTGATGGAGACTTGGTTGAAACGGAGGGGGATCGGTACGCCGTCGCCAATACGGCGTGACCGGTTGGGGAGGGGTGTGCCAGAGGGGTCGTCGGTACCGCACCTGAACACACTCCCCCACCCGTAGTGGGCTTTCAGGTGGAACAAATGGCCGTTTCATCGACTCGACACCAACAGCAGCGTTGATATAGTCCACTGGACGGCTGCCCATATCCATCGCTGCAGCCCAAGATTTTCTGGGGGTAGCTCGCATTCCAGCAGTGTCGGAACGGACCCGGAAACCGCCGGAAGTGCTTGGACTCGTCCGTTCGTAGCCTTTCGGAGCCGAATTCAGTTCTTCGGAATAATCGGAACGAACCCTCCAGCGCTTATCTCCGGGTTGGGTGTCTCTGCGGTCGAGTCATGAACCGACTACACGTCTACCGCGCGGCGGAGGGGAAGGGGATTGCAATCATGCCGAACGCGAGCTATCACGAGGCGCAGATGCGCTTCACTACAGAAGCGTGGGCGGGGCCAGAATCGACGTACAATACCTCGTTCGAGATCGAGGACTGGCGCGTCGATGTCAACCCACGCCAGCTGCCCACCGACGACCCGAGCCGCCAACTGAGTGAGTTCTGACGATGGGAAAGACGAATTCGACCTACCGAGATATGCTGCAGCGGATGGAGCGCGACTGGACCGACTACCGGCGAGCGCTGCGCCGACGACAGCAACCCGTGTTCGACGACCTCTGGAGGAAGGCCCGAACGCACGCCGACGCTGGGGGGATGCTGAACCATTCTAACCCGATGACATCGGCCATGCTGTCGATGCTGCTCGAACAGCAGCGGGAGATCAACGAGCTCAGAGACCGGGTCGACGAGGACACCGACACGGGCTCATCTATCGACAACTCTTGACAGAGGAGCCCTGTAAGTTCATTCGATCAGGAAGCCACTCCGCGTATCAGATACCTGATTACTACTTTCAGTTTCAGCACGTGCATGATATTTATAGTCGTGTGAAAGTCATGTTTTCGTATGAAGCCCTCCACCCGACGCCGGTTCCTCCGGTCGACCGCGGCGACAGCAGCCGCTGCAAGTGGCCTGGGACTGGTTAGCGGCCAAACGACTGGTAGAGCACGTGACGCGGCATTCGATATTCGCCAGATGGTCGAGTCGATGGACGAATTCACTGACCCGAAGGCGCGAAAACAGCACGCGTGGGAGTTCGCCTGTGCGATTCGAGATGCAGAGGATTCAGCAAACGATGAATTGCGACAATGTACTACCGAGGACCTCAGCAACCTCGCTTCAGGGGCATCAGCAACTCAGACGGACCTCCGTAGTGTTGGCCGCTTGCTGGAGGCGCTGCACGAGCACGATATTGCCACCTATGTGGATGAGAGCTTCATCTACGGAGCGAGCAAGAAGGCGGACGTCGTCATGCGGTGGGTCCCACTTCTCGGTCAATTCAACGGCGTTCTCGATACCGCCAGGAAGTTCGCAGATGCACCTGAGGGGCACCGTGATACGGAATATGGCGAGTTCATCCTGACAGTCGCGTGTTTCTGTCTCGAGGTCGGTCTGTTCGCAGTCGGCGCACCCTATAAACTCGCGTGGAAGGGGACTCACAAGATCTTCTTCGCTCGGAGTGGGACGCTTTTCCGACTCGGACGCTATGGTGGCGACCGATTTGTCGCGTTTATGATGAGCGAGGTCCACTACGAGATTCGAGAAGCCCTCTTCGAGGATGTCATCACGAAGGACAAAGCGCAGTGGGTTGTCGACGAGGTCAACGCTCAGCACGACATACCCGAATTCACAGAGCTCCGGTCGGATGCGACTCGGTTCATCGATGATGCGGAGGAGTTCACACCTGACCAGCTCAAAGACCTCAAATTCGCTCAGCCCCTTTTCGAGGAGACTGTCGAGACAGGCTCTTGGTTCTCAGAGTACGTGCCAGATATCTCAGATATATTCGGTGGAGGCGGGACGTCTGGTGATGATTTGACTATAGAGTACGATCCACAGTGGTATTCCGAAGAGGGAGGCAGCTCTGGAGGGTGGTTCGGGTACTGAAATAGTCGGTCTAACTGGGAACTACCTTCTCGGTGGTTCCGTTTGTATCGTCGCCACCCGTAAACCCCGCGAGTCGGTCAAGATGAATGTAACTCCCACTCAGGACGATGAATAGCTGTAGCGCACCTCGTCCCCTGCGATATTCCCTACCCCTTGGGTGGTGAGTTCGTACGTCCACGTCTCCCCAGCAGGGAGGCTCTGAGTGCTATCATCCAGTGTACTAAGAATCTCTTTCTGGGCACCATCTAGATAGAGGAAGGCTGTTGCTGTCAAATCGGACAGCTCGCCCTCTGTGTCGTTTCTGACCTCCCCCGATATCGTGAGTTTGTTGTCTTGGTTCTCAGACGATGATTCGACCTCAGTGAGCCCCTCTGTGGTGAAGTTCGGTGGCGTCTCCTCGTAGTCGTACTCAAGCTCGTAATCTTCTGCAGCCTCCGCATCCTCGCCGATGAGGATGACGAACGAATACCACGTCTTCCCTGCAGGCAGTGCCGCGATCGTGTGTGTTTCGGTCGTTAGCTCGTCCCCGTTGCCGTCGAAAAACGTCGCCGATACCGTGAGTTCCCCTGTAGACGTGGAACCGCTGTTCGTTACAGGAGCACCGCCAACCGCGGAAGCGATATCTCCCTCAGTGTTAACGCTGATTTCTTCTTTGTCTCCGATATCGAGGCTGGCGGCTCCGCTTTCCGTTTCCGGAGCCTCCTCGGTGGTAGTTTCGGTCTCTGATTGAATCGTCTCGGTCTCCGTCACCTGCTCGGTAGCGATGTCGTTTTCCGTGCCGCTGGACGCCTGCGTGGTCGAGTCGGCCGTGTCAGCGCCACCGTCAGTCGTCCCTCCACTACCACCACCACCAGAACAGCCCGCGAGCACGGTCGTTGTGAGGGCTCCCGTCAGCGCGAGGTAGCGTCGTCGATTCATGACACTCCTACAACTCAAACCGTGAAAAGTACGAGGCATGCGTCGGTCAGTACGGCGAATCGGTAATAACGACCTCAAAGTCGTCGATGTCACCCAAGCGGTCGCCATAGCCAAGCCAGGAGGCCTCGAACGACCAGGTCCGATCCGCAGGCACCTCCAGAACGTTATCGCGGCCAGTGCCGACAACCGCGCCATCGGCGTTGTAGAACTTCGCGATGGCCTGAATGTAGCCGACTTCCTCGCCGCGATTGTTCTGCACGCCACCGTTGACGACGGCGTCATTATCTCCAACCTTCAGCTCTGTCTCACCCAGGGCGAGCCCTTCCGGAGAGAAGTTTGGT
Source organism: Halomarina salina (assembly GCF_023074835.1). Lineage (NCBI taxonomy): Archaea > Methanobacteriati > Methanobacteriota > Halobacteria > Halobacteriales > Natronomonadaceae > Halomarina > Halomarina salina. The sequence continues at coordinate 78,898 of NZ_JALLGW010000002.1, read as the reverse complement.
GATTGCGTCTGGAACTCCCCGCCCAGTGAGTAGTCTTCGATCTTCTCACCGTCGGACATGAGTGCGTACACCCGCGCGTTCCACGTCTCGCCGGCACCGAGCGTCCGGAGGTATTGAGTACTGTTGTCGAGATAGTTCCCGTCGCCGTCGAACCATTCTGCCTTGAGTTCGATGAGCCCCGATGGCACGTCCGCTGTATTCTCGATTTCAGCTGCTACGTACACGTCCGTACTGTACTCGCCTTCATCGACGACGAGTTCCTCACTGATGACTTCCAGAGCTGCTTCGCCAGTCGGTGTCGCCGTCTCTGGTTCCGTTTCAGTCTCCGTCGCCCGTTCCGTTGCGACGTCGTTCTCGGTGCCGCTGGTCGGCGCTGGGGTCTCCGTATCGGTCGAGGCGGGGTCGGCCGTCTTTCCTCCATCTACAGTACTCGTCTCGCCGCTTTCTGAGCAGCCTGCAAGCGCGGTCGTAGTGAGGGCTCCAGTCAGCGCTAGGTAGCGTCGTCGATTCATGACTGTCCGTCAACGAGTCAACTGATAAGCGTGTCGACGTCGATGATGGTTCAGTTCACAGACGCGTTGAGCTTCTTTTTCGCCCGACGGTTTGCGAAGTAGCCAATCACGCCCGCGACAATTGCGAGAAGCAAGAACACGAAGCCCCAGATGACAAGCCCAAGAACCGATCCGATGGCCGTCCCCGCCGCCTCCGCGCCCTCTTGCCCCTCTGTGCTGAACAGGACTGGCAGGTAAAACATAATGGGCGTGAGAATCATCTCGATGGCCATGATATACAGTCCAGTCCCGACAGCGGCAGATTTGAGCGGTTTCTGATAGAGGTAGTACGCACCGCCGACGAGGCCGATGAGAAACACGACTGGGGCTATCCCGAAGAGGTTGGCTGTCGCCCACGCGCCTAATCCACCGATCAGCAGGGCCATGATCCCGGCGGTAATGGCCAGTCCCCAATTGACACCTGTGTCTTCCTCCGCGACCGCTGCGTCAGCAGTCGCCGTGTCTGGTGTTGACATGATATACTCGCTCGGGACTCGCCGCTTATATGTGTAATTCAATAAGTCAGAACTATTGTCTTCTAAACCCCATCCGGTATGATTCGGAACCAGAATCGGAAAGGTCCCATACTTGTTGTTCAGAGGGGCAGTGCTGCTGCTCTGACAGTCTGAGTGTAATATCGGAACTCCCGGAAACGACCCTGCAAGCGGTATTACACTCTGGGTCGAGGGTCCGGTGGGGGGAAATGGAACGGAATCAGTCACTCATCATCAGCTGGCTTCAGCGTGCTCGCGTCGAGATCTTCGTCGAGCCACGCTCGTCCGTCGCCAGAGATCATGTAGACCCCACGAGCGACACGGTTGACCAGCCCGTATTTCGACAACATGCGGGCGCGCTCGCCAGCGTAGTTGTTGGTGATCCCAATGTGCTCACCCATCGTCTTGGGCGTCAGTGCGCCATGTTCGCGGAGTGCTTCGAGGATCTGGTCGTCGGCCGGCCGACTCATCCAGTCCGCGTCCATGCGCATTTCACGCCCATTTCCATCTGTGGCAAGCATAGGTACTTCGGTACAGTGACTAAACGGTGTGCGCCACTAAATCACTTGTGTTGGGCACTGCCCTATTCGTGGGAAGCACGGATGAATCTGTGGCAAACAACGATACAACTAAGTGCCAAGAACTCTCATACTCCTCTGAGTCGTTAGGTTCCGCCACGGCGTCCCGTAAAAAGGGCCCGAACCAGGGGGCCGTACCTCGGTGCTGACACACCGGGGAGCGACTCGTTCCCGACAGACGGGATGATCGCTCATGCCAACAAACGCACCCCGGTATCAAAAGTATGCGCTGAACACGCGTACACAAGCCTACATTTATCACTGGGCTGACTGGTTAAACGCGGTGCTACGCATGGGCGAATCATTCCTCCGGGAAAATTCAGCTACCCATGCAACAGAATACGTCCCGTGGAGAAGAATCCACGGATAGGACGGACGAAGACGACAGTACCGAGTTCAAGGAAACGCTGGCCGACCTCACCGGCTTCCAGCTCCACGCGCTGTGGGTTGCCGGTCGGCTCAACGCCGAGCAGCCCGCCGTCAGTGGGCAGGATATCAGCCGCGAGCTGGGCGAGCGGTTCGACGACAAGCCGACGCACGGCCGACTCTACCCGAATCTCGACACGCTGGTCAACTACGGCCTGATCGACCGCCGCCCCGAGCAGATCAACCGCCGGACGAACGCCTACGAGGTGACCGAGAAGGGGCGTGCGTTCCTCGCGTTCTACGACGAGCAGATCCACGAGGACGCGCGCACGATGGGCCTGGAGGTGCGTCGGTAATGCGGTCGGACACGCTGCACGACGACGACCCGTTCGATGAGGACCCCAAAGAGCAGTTCCAGAAGGTCTCGAAGGCGGCCATCGGCGTCCTCATCTCGGGGTCGCTCGCCGCCATCGTCGGGGGCATCCTCGTCTGGATGGCGGCCTCTCCAGCGATCGGCCTGTGGGCGGTGCCGGTCGCCATCATCGTCGCCATCGGCGCGTTCTACGTCGTCGCCGCGATTACTGGTATCGCCGCTGCCTCACGGGGGCTGTTCTGACGATGAGCGCCGAAACGACCGATCACGACCGCGGCCGGTCGGAGAATGATCGGTGGACGTTCCGCCTCGACGGCGACCTCGCCGACCAGTTCGACGAGGCCGTCGAACAGAGTACGTACGTCAATCGCTCAGAAGCGATTCGCAACCAGATCCGACAGTTCGTCGCCGAGGAGGGGGGTGCGTGATGCCTGGACTGACAGTCCCCGAGGAGTTCGACGACTGGCCGTTCGACGCACGGAACTTCGTGCTTGCCCAGGCCAACACGGCGCTGGAGCTGCGCCAGGAGATCTGCAGTCTGAGCGGAATCGCGTTCGACGAAGAACGCGAGAGCGACCGTGCGACCCAGTTCTCCAAAGAGGAGATGGCGATGCTCGTCATGGCGCTCGGCGGGCCCGACCGGAACGGAGCGGAGGCCAGCCGATGAGCGCCGACCGTGAGTCGGGGGACGCAGAGATCTCCCCACAGTCCCAGCCGCTCGCTGCAGAGGTCGGCGAGGCCATCGCCGACGCCATGCTCGAGACGGGCTCGGTCTGTCTGGACTGCTCGCTGGCCGTCCACGCCGGCAGGGCGTGGCACGACCTCGATACGCAGGCGCGCGCTCGCATCCGGAACTTCGCGGCCCAGCACGCCTCGATGCAGAACCACCGCGTCGCGACGCTCGGGCTCTCGCTGATGGACCCCGAGAGCGCGGTGCTGTTTCTCGAAGATGGCGAGCCCCAGCTGCTGCACGACGCCACGGAGGGCGACGATGTCTGAGCGCAACCCGACTGGCCTTCCGAAACAGGCCGACGTGATCGAACCCGGAGACGTCGTGCTCGACCTCGCTCAGGGGCGACCGATGCAGGTCATCGAGCGCGCCGCCGACTCTGTCGAGGAGTGGGTGGACGCGAACGACTACGACCTGCTGGGCAACTACGGCAACGCTCGCCTCGGTGCATCCGTGGACGACGCTGTCTACACGTGTGTCTACGTCAGCAACCTGAAGAGCGAGCCGTCGAACCGGTATGACTTCCCGGCTGCGCGACTCGGCCGCGTGGAAGTCGAAGCGGCACACCCTGACGGCGAGCGCATCCAGGAGGTCATTCGCCGCCAGCTTCTGACGACGATGTACGAGATAGCACTCAAGGCCGACGCCGCAGAGAGCGGCCGGCCGGACTCGTTCGTTCAGGCGCTCAACTTCTGCATCGACGGCGTCTTCGGTGACGTTAGAGACGACGCTCGGGAGATTGCCGAGGCGGAAACGCTACTGGAGGCCCACGATGACTGACCGTCTCAGCGACGTCGGAGCGTCGCTGGTCGCGGTCGGGCTGCTGTGGGCGCTGGGGGTCACCGTCGCCAGCCAGCTCGCGACCGTCCCGTTCGCGTTCCCGATCGGTATCGTCGGCGCGCTGCTCGCGTCGGTCGGGCTCATCGCCATCGCGCTGGGTGATGTCGATGACTGATACGGACACCAACACGCTCGCGAAGTTCTGTCCCCAGTGCGGGACAGACATCGCCGCGTCCCGGACCATCGCCGTCGACGACGACCTGCCGATGATCGGTGTCTGGGGCAACGGCGAAGGCTGCATTGCCGTCGAGACCGGCGAGGTCCGGCTGTACGTCCACGTGGACGGTGATGCGTCGTGAGTAAGGCTGCTGATGCCGACTCAACCGACGTGGACGAGCGGGTCGTCCGTCGACTTAAGGCAGACGACCAGCCGACGGCCGTCCGGGTGCTGCGGGCGGTCCGCGGCCAGCCGGTCGCGGCGAGCGGTCGGGACTACCAACAGACGCTCTACCGCTGCCCGGACCTCGTCGCCCGCTTCGAGAATGATGGGGCGACGGTGTTCATCCGTCGGCAGGCCGCCCGCTCTGCGTTCCAGCAGGCGACTGTCCGCGATGACCACGTCACGGTCACCGACCTCGGCGTCGTCGGCGCGGGAATGTTGCTCTCAAGCGAGGCAGAGGTGCTCCCGCTCGAGGACGTCGACGTCTTCGAGAATCCTGATGTTGACTACCGCGGCCAGGGCTTCGACGGAGGGGCGCCATGAGCTACGAGAAGCGGACCTGTCCGTACTGCGGTGACCAGGTAACGCTGCTCCCGTCGCGTCTCAGCCGGAGCTGTGACTCGATCCCGGACCCTGAGGTGAGCAACCCATGAGACGGACTGTTATCGCGCTCTGGATGGACGACCCAGAGACCACGACCATCGAATCGGCGAGTGGGCAGAATACCACCCTACAAGTCGAGGACGTCCAGGAGACGCTCGATGGCCTTCGGGTCTACTCGGGCGAGGCTGCCCACATCGGTCAGGAGAGCGTTGACCAGCCACTCATCCACGGGGATGGCTCGATCGAGATGACGACCCAGTCCGTCGAGACCCGGACTCGCGCCGAGTGGTTCGCCGTCCCCGATGCCCCGACGCCGTTTGCAGCCATCAACACCAGTGATGGCGACTTCGTCCGGTCGATGCTCAGCAGGCAGACCGGCGCGTACCTCAGAGACGCCGAGTACTACCTGACCGGCCTCGTCGACGAGCTCGAGGACCGCCACGACCCAACGTGGTGGCAGGTCGGCTGGAGTGACGAAGACGACCCCGGCGAGTCGGGCATGTTCTACCCGAACACGTACGACGACAGCGACCAGGCCGCCGAACAGTTCGCCGACCGTGGACTGCGTCGGAACCTCAACCAGGTCGGCTTCAGCTACTTCGGCGAGGAGATCGTCCGCGGGACGGTCGCCGGGTCGGGCTACCTCGAGCTCTACAGTCCGAGCGACTGGGGGGTCCCCGAGATGGCTCGCTACCTCATGACGACTGCCATCCCGCACGCGTACGTCCCCGAGACTGACACCGGCGGCGAGGCCGTCCAGCGGACTCTCGGCGGCGGGACGACCGACGACGTCTCCTGCGACCAGTGTGGTCGTGAGACCGACGTCGAGGAGATCGGCGACCAGGAGCTGTGTATCGTGTGCCGCGACCAGCGCGACGAGTCGGCGACCGGAGGGACAGCATGAGCATGGCTCGCCCGAATCAGTACCGCGAGCAGGACGGCCACGTCATGGCCCATCCACACATCCAGTGGATGTGGGACCAGCGCGCTCGGCGGGAGTGGGACGGCTACAACGTCCGCGCCGCCTGGCGACAGGCCGAGCCGGTCGTGACGCCCAACACTTCGGGCGCGGCGTACGCTCGCCTGCACGTCGAGGCGGCGATGATCCTCGTCGCGAAGTGGGGCTTTCTGACGACCGCAATCGACTTCCACGAGTGCTCGCGGGGTGTCCAGGCGCAGATCGTCGACCAGCTCGACGTCACGCTCGTCGACCTCGGGGTGGATGACGATGAGTGAGGACGTTAGACCTTCGCAGGGTGTCGAACAGAAGCCGAAGATTGTCCGCGACGGATTCGAGACGGTTCCGAACGCTCTACGAACCGACAACCTCGCCGTTCGTTGTACCGCCCCCGAACACCTCGGTGACGACGCCGAGTGTAGTGGTTGGTGCGAAAGCTTCGACATAGACCCGTCTGACGTGCGAGTCGACGGGTATGGCTATCTCCACTTCGCTGACCACGTGCCGACGGAGTGCCCCGAGTGCGGCGGTGGGCTGCTGGCGTATAACGGCGTGCAGGTGAACTTCTATGTCTGAACGACCCTCCACGAAGGTCGAACAGGACGCCACCGCGCCGGAGTTCGACGGGCACGTTGACGACGCCCTGTTCCGACTCAAGAACTCGCGTGACGTGATGTACGTCGACCCGAACGGGTACAGCGGCCGTCAGGCGACGATTGGCGTTACCTACATCCACCACGAGGCTGGCCGCTTTACGGCCATCACCGAGAACCTGTTCGGTTCCAGGCGAGGGATCGTCCCGGAGCGGAAGGTCGCCTCGTTCGTCCGCAAACACGGCTGTGCGTTCGTTGCTCCGGCGGAGGTGCCCGACTATGTCCGATAGGTCCACCGAGAGCGTCGCGCGGCGACTCGGAGTGCTGGGAAGGCAGCTGGATAGTGACGAATCCGTGCAAATCGGATTTCACAATACGAAGTCGCGGGTGCACCATGACTGACAAGAAACACCCCTCAGAGATGACGAACCAGGAACTGCTCGAAGAGATCGCCTCGTACGACGAGGAGAAGTACCCGCTGGCTCGGCGTGCACGTCGTGCACTCGAGGCCGGTCAGTCCTCCGAGGAGGCTGGTTCGCCATGAGCGGTGCCCTCCATGACCTCACGCCGGAACGCCGCACTGCTGTCGAACCGCTCACGAAACTCTGCAAAACTCTCGACCGGCCGCTCCTCGTCCGCGTTGCTGGCGGATTCGAACGTGTCGTCCTCGATGTCGTCGACCTCCAGGGCGACCTCGTCAGTCAGCGCGTGGGCACACGACGGACAGAACGTCTCCGATCCACGGAGGGGGTCTTTACACGACGGGCACTGGCTGAGTCGGTGCCGGGGCGTGGCGCTGTCGTCATCCTCGCCGATATCGTAGTGGTTGAAGACGACATCGTTCAGCTCCTCGTCGGTGACGCGACTGTACGTCTCGAACTCGCGGGAGTCTTTCCCCCAGCCGACGCGGTGTTTGATGACCTGCTCGCTCTGCTGGTCGCGAATCCATCGCGAGATCGCACTGCCGCGAAACAGATGGGCGTGGACACGCTCGCCGCTCAGGCCAGCTCGTTCGGCGATGTCGGTGATGCGGCTCGCGGCGTACTGCTGGGTGAGTGCGCCGTCTTCGCTGTCGTCGTAGTGACTCGTCTTGTGGATGAGCGCCGCGCTCGGGATGTCCGGGCGAGGATGCTCGGCGAGCCAGTTCGCGACGTAAGCTCGCGACCACGTCAGCGCCTTCGGGCCGTCGTCGCCCTTGACGTTCGCCTCTTCGTTGATGGTGAGCGTCGACCGGCGCTGCTCGAAGTTGACGTGGCACATCTGAAAACTCAGAATCGCCCCGATGCGCAGCCCAGTGTCGTCGAGCAGGGCGAGCATCGCGCGGTCGCGGGCGTTCGAACACGCGTCCAGCAGGGCGTCGACGTCCTCGGGTGTGAGTTCCTCGTCGGGGTCGTGCTTTCGCTCGGGCGACGGGCCGACGGTGACGTCATCTGCCCAGTCGACGTCTCGCCACTGGCAGAACTTCCGCAGCGCCTTCATGTAGTTACGGATGGTGCCTTCCGAGAGGCCGTGGTGGTCTTCGAGGCGGAGTTTGAACGCGTTGACGTCCTCGACGCTCTCGAATCCCGTCACCGGTCCGCCAGCACGCTCGGCGGCGAGGCGCATCCGGTTGAGGTGGCCGACGACGGTGCCCAGCGAGTCGACGTCAGAGTCGTTCGTCCGGAGGTGGACGACCCAGCGCCCGATGGCGTCACGATCCGCGTCGTCGATATCGGCGGCCTCGAGCTTCTCCATCTGGTTGTCGTACTTCCGTTGGTATCCTTGGACGTCGTCGGCGTCGACCATGACGAACAGATTGTAGGCCGTCGGGATTATCAAGACTCTGCCCGTAATCCGCCCGGGACTATCCTGCGAGCGATAGCGAGCAGTGACAGTCACAACGCGGATTCGACACCCAGAGCACGAGCGGAGCGAGGCGGCTCTGCCGCCTCGGAATGCGCGAACGGCGGAGCCGTGAGCGGAGCGAATTCGCGTGGTTCGAATCCACCTACCATCGTGCCGCAGGAAGAGTGCTGCGAGAAGCAGTGTGCGTACCGACCTGGCCTACATGTACGCCGCGTCCCAGCGCGTCGCCTTGCTGACGTTGCCACACTCGTTGCACTCGATGCGGCCCATCGTGTCGACGGCGACGTCCATGCTCTCGCAGTTCGAGCAGTAGTACCCCCACCGGTCGCTCCGGTTCGTGTCGGTGTAGACGGCGAGGAACGGGGCGAGCGTGGCCCGGCTGGAGTCGTTGTGGTCGATGTACAGTTCCCGGCCCTCGTCGGTCGTGACGGGTTCGAGCTCCTCGGGGTCGTCCTCGACGTAGATGTTCTCGACGTAGTCCGAGCCGTCGATGTCTACCTTGTCGCCGCCGACCTTCACGAAGCCGAGGTGCTCGTAGAAGTCGTTGCCGGCGGTGTTGTCCCGGAGGACGCGTCCGCGCATCCGACTCGCGCCCATCTCCGAGAGTCGCTCGCGCGTCGCCTCGAACAGGCGGCGGGCGTAGCCGTCCCCGCGGTAGTCCGGGTCGACGTGGAGCCAGTTCAGGTCGCCGTCGCCGTCCTGTTCGACCAGTGCGGCCTCGCTGAAGCCGAGGACGTCACCGTCGTCGTCCTCGGCGACGAGCACGACGAGGTCCTCGTCGTCGAGCTTCGTCTCGAGGCTCTCGTCGTCGTACCACTGGGCGACGGCCCCCTCGATGGTCTGCGGACTGAGCGTGTACGAGGCCTCCATCGAGCGGTGGGCTACCTCCCGTATCGCGTCGGCGTCGGCTGATTCCGCACCACGAATCTTCATACCCCCGCCACTCGGGGGGGACAGATAAAGGTACCCGCGAGAAGGCTCCGTCCGTTCGCGAGACCGTCAGAATCGGCGCTCTCGGCGTGAGTATCACTCGTGAGTGAGACTCACTCCAGTTCGAACGTGACGCGCTCCTTCCCGCTCCCCTGGGTCGTCCGCCCCGTCACGTGTACCGACCCGACGTCACGCGTGTTCGAGACGTGTGTGCCAGCACAGGCAGTCCGGTCGAACGGTGCGTCGTCGCCGTCGTCGCTGTCGCTGCTATCCTCCGCGTCCTCGGACCCCTGCGCCCCGGCGACTTCGACGATGCGCAGGTCGGTGATGCTCGACGGGAGGAGATCGATGCGGGTCCGTTCGGGGTCGAGGGTGGCCTCGGCCTCCGCCCGGTCCATCGTGTACCACGTGACGGGCCGTGCGTCGTCGACCAAATCGTTCAGCCGCGTCTCGATACGGTCGAGGTCGTCGTCGGTGAACCGGTCGTAGGCCGCGTCGAGGCGGGCGTACTCGCTCGAAAGCTGGTTGCCGACCGTCTCGGCGTCGAACTCGTCGAGGAGGACCGCCGAGAGGAGGTGCTGGGCCGTGTGGTAGCGCATGTGCGCCCAGCGACGCTCCCAGTCCAGTTCCCCGACGACCCTCGCGCCCTCGGGTGGAACGTCCGCTCCACCGTCGACCGGTTCGAGTTCGTGGTAGACGGTGTCGCGTTTCTGGACATCGACGACGCGCCACTCTCGGTCGGTGTCGTCGCCATCGTCCGCGAACGTCAGCGTCCCGTGGTCTGACGGTTGCCCACCGCCCTCGGGGTAGAACAGCGTCGCGTCGAGGACGACCCGGTCGTCGAGCGTCCGCTCGACGGTCGCCTCGAATCGGCGTGCGTTCGAATCCGTCAGATAGCGCTGGTCCGTCACGGCGAACCGTCAGACCTGCGGAGTATTTTAGCTGTCGTAAGCCTCAAGAGCGGAACTGTTGTAATTACGCCCAATATGAACGAGTTCACCCTCCGGAGGTGGTAGCGTGGGGGTCGAAATCCGCGAATCTCCCGTCTCTGACGAAGAGTTCGACCGTATGAAGACGTTCGTCCACGACTACCTCTCCGCGAGCGTCCAGAGCGAGGACACCGGCGGCCGAATGCGCTGGTACCCGTGGCACTCCGCGGACTACCGGTACAACCACATCCTCAACGTCGTCGACCTCGCGACGGGCATCGCCGAACGCGAGGGGGCGAACGTGGACGTCGTCCGCGTCGCGGCGCTGTTCCACGACATCTCGAAACTCGAGGCCGACCAGGACGTCCACGCCGAGGAGGGCGCGCGGGTCGCCCGCGAGTTCCTCCAGAGCCACAGCGACTACCCCGAGTCCTTCGTCGAGGAGGTGTGTGAGTCCATCGTCGACCACTCCTACCAGGGGCCGCTGTCGGACCTCTCGCTCGAGACGCAGTGTCTCATCGAGGCCGACCTGCTCGACAAGGTGGGCGCGAACGGGACGACGCTGATGCTCCTGCGGATGGGCTACGAGGCCCGGACGCACATGGACGCCAGCGAGATGGTCTCGCGCGTCCTCGAACGCGGCGAGGACGCCGTCGAGCGCATCGAGTCCGACACCGCCGAGAGCATCGCCCACCAGCGACTCAAGCGCGTCCGCTGGTTTCAGGAGTGGCTGGAGGGCGAAGTCGCCGAGATGGAGACGGCCGCGGACCCGCTCGACGAACTGCGCTGAGTCGGTCCAGCGGCCCCACCGCTCGGCGACGACTCACCCGAGCAGCGTCGTCAGCGCGTCGTAGAGGAAGAACAGGCCGAACCCCGCGAGGACGAGTGCGCTGAGCGCCGCGACGACCGGCGTCAGGCGCTCGACGCGCCGTTCGGCCGCCACGAGCGCGGCCGGGAAGCCGGTTACCCAGCACGCGATACCGCCGAACATCCCGACGAGCAGCGCGGGACTCCCCGTCTCGACGACGAGCAGTCCCGCCAGCGACGCCGACACCTCCGCGAGCACGTCGAGCGTCCCCGGTTCGAGCAGGCCGACGCCGACGGTCAACCAGAAGAGTACCTGGTAGGGGTTCGTGATGGCGAGCGCGAACGCCTTCCTGAACCCCTTGCCGTCGGTCCCCTCGCTCCGGAAGCCCGACCGGAACTCGGTCGCGGCACCGTACGCGAAGTAGAGCATCAGCGCGCCGCCGACGGCGACCATCGCGGCGTGGACGGTCGGGTAGCGCTCGACGACGCTCACCACCCCCAGCAGCGCGCCGACCATGAACACGAGGTCCGCGACCATCGCGCCGAGTCCAGCCCGGAACCCAGACGACCAGCCGTTGACGACGCTCTCCTCGGCGATGACGGCGTTCATCGGGCCGGGCGGGGCGGCGAGCGCGAGGCCGAACACCCCGCCTGCGAGCGCTGTCGTGAGCAGTGCCATCTACGCGGAACCTCGCGCCCGTCGGGAAAAACGCGTTCGGAAGGCGACGGTTCGTCGTGGGGCCCAGTCCGCCGAGCGTTCAAGTACCAGCACGAGTCCACCGTCGCCGTGCGCTGACCGCCGTCACGAGCGCTTCGGCGAGGCATCGTCCTCGACCCGCGACCGACATCTCGCGGCGTGCGACACACCGCTCGTGTCCGGATCCCCCGATCCGCACTGAGTGTCGCCTGCTCACCCTCGATGTCCTCAGATGCCCTGACCCATCAGGTGGCTGCGGAGCAGGTCGGCGTCCTTGCTTCCTGCAGAGGTGTTGACCAGCACCAGCGTCGCGTCCTCGTCGAACTCGTCGGCCCGCGCCCACGCGGCGCTCGCGGCTGCCGCCGCCGAGACGCCCATCTCGACTCCTTCGTGGCTCGCTACCGTCGCCGCACTGGACAGGATGTCGTCGTCGTCGGTCGCCACCGCACCGCCGTCGCTCTCGCGGAGCGCCGTCTGGACCAACCGACCACCGGGCGGGTCGGGGTCCTCCAGTCCGCCGCAGACGGTGTCCGGCACCTCCCACGGTTCGTGGGTCGCCTCGCCGGCCTCGAACGCCTCGGTGACGGGCGCACAACCGCTGGACTCGCAGGCGTACAGCGGGGGCACCTCGTCGACCAGGCCGAGGTCCCGGAACTCCCGAGCGCCTTTGTGGAACCCGACCAGCCCGTCGGTCCCCTCCTGCGGGTAGAAGACCGCGTCGGGGACCTCCCAGTCCAGTCCCTCCAGCACTTCGTAGGCGAGCGTCTTCGCCCCCTCGTGACGGTACGGCGTCGCGAACGCCGCCAGCGAGTACCACGACTCGTCGGCGAGCGTCTCCGCGAACGCGGAGCGAGCGTCGGGGAGCCGCCCCTCGACGACGCGCATGTCGCCGCCGTGGACGTTGATCATCGCCTTGTTGACGAACGTCGACCGCGAGGGGACGAACGAGTGACTGGCGAGACCGGCGCGTGCGGCGTACGCCGCCATCGACTGCCCGGCGTCGCCCGTGGTCGCCAGCGCGACGTCCTCGGCGTCGTGCTGGGCGGCCGCCGCGACGGCCATCGCCAGTCCGCGGTCTTTCACCGTGCCGGTCGGGTTCTGCCCCTCGTCCTTGATGAAGACCCGTCCCACACCGAGTTCCTCGGCGAGTCGCGGTGCCTCGACGAGCGGTGTCGCCCCCTCGCCCAGCCACGCCCGTTGCTCGGCCGGGAAGGGGAGCAGGTCGTTGTACTTCGCCGGACCTGCCGGTCGGGAGTCGAGCTGTTCGCGCGAGAGCTGTATCGACTCGTAGTCGTACGTCGCGTCCAGCGGCTTCCCGTCGGGATGGTGGCTGGTCGTCGCCTCGAACCGCTCGCCCGTCTCCGGGCAGACCAGTCCCTCGAACGCCGAAGTCGTCTCCATGGCTACCGGTTTCGTCGGACGCGACAAAGCCGTGTCCGTCTGCCGCCGTGGTGGGCTTTTTCTCCCCGCCGCGAGTGGCTCGGTGTATGTCACGGGTAGCCGTCGTCGGCGGTGGACTGGCGGGACTGGTCGCGGCCCGCCGCCTCGCCGAGTCCGGTCACGACGTCGAGTTGTTGGAGCGTGAGCGGACTGTCGGTGGTCGGGTCCGGACGGTCCACGAGGACGGGTTCACCTTCGACCGCGGGTTCCAGGTGCTGTTCACTGAATACCCGGCGGTCCAGCGCGAACTCGACCTCCGTGCGCTCTCGTTGCGCCGGTTCGTCCCCGGCGCGGTGCTCGCCCGTCCCGGCCACCGGTCGGTGCTGTCAGACCCGCGCCGGGACTTCGGGGCCATCTCGGAGACGCTGTTCAACCGCGAGGTGAGCTGGGGTGACAAGGTCCGAACGCTCAGACTCCAGCGTGACCTCGCAGACCGGGACCCAGACGCCATCCTCGACGGTCGCGACCAGTCCATCGAGTCGTACCTCGCCGACCGGGGATTCTCGCGGCGGTACGTCGAGAACTTCGCCGCACCGTTCTACGGCGGTATCACCCTCGACCGGTCGCTGTCGTCGTCGAGCCTCGTCTTCGAGTACACGTTCAAGATGCTGGCGGAGGGCGACATCGCCGTCCCGGCCGACGGGATGGGCGCTATCGGCGACCAGTTAGCCGACCGCGCGACCGCAGCGGGAGCGACCGTCAGGACCGGCGTCACCGTCGACTCGCTGGAGACGACGACCGACGGCGTCCGCCTCACGACCGACGCCGGGGACGTGAGCGCGGACGCGGCGGTGGTCGCGACCGACCCGCGGACGACCGCCGAGTTGACCGGCGTCGGGACGCCCACCGAACCGCGCTCCTGTGTCACGCAGTACTTCTCGCTGCCGCGGCACGTCGACCTGGAGACGGGGAAGCGCCTGATACTCAACACGGCCGACGAGCGTCCGAACGAGGTCGCTCCGCTGTCCACGGTCGCCCCGGAGTACGCGCCCGACGGCGAGCAACTGCTCTCGGCGACGTTCCTGGGGACCCCCGACGAGGACGACGAGACGCTCGCCACCGAGGTTCGCGACGCACTGGGTTCGTGGTTCCCCTCGCGTCGGTTCTCCGAACTCGACCTCCTCCGGACCGACCGGGTCGAGTTCGCGCAGTTCGCCCAGCCACCGGGGTTCCGGGCGTCGCTCCCGGACGCCGACGCACCCGACGGTCCGGTCGTCCTCGCGGGAGACTACACGCAGTGGTCGTCGCTCAACGGCGCACTCGACAGCGGTCGCGTCGCCGTCGACGCCGTCGAGAGTCACCTGGAGACCCAGTAGAATCGGGTGTCCGATGCAGTCCGGAGTGTTCTCCCGCGGTGGCGGAACGAACCGCTCCGGTGCCGTCGCGTGAGCGGCCTGTCGGACTGCCTCGCGGCCCCGGTACCGGTACCGGACCGAGTCAGGAAACCAGGTCTGGCCGCGGAATGTGCTTCTAATATGAATGTGTTTCGTGGTAACATTCATATGTCCGGGAACCAATGTGTGGTCGCTCAGGTAGAAGTAGGTGACTGTCAACATGCAATCGAAAACCGAGTCGCTGGCCCATCGGGGTCACCGCTACGAACCAGTCGAGGGGGAGCGCTGTAGCGTCGCCGTCGTAAACGCAGTGGCCGAGGCCATCGACAGCGACCCGCTGGAACTCCCCCAGGTGTTGGGAGACGTAATCGACGCCGACGCACTCGACGCTCTCGTCGAGGTCCGGCGGGCAGATTCGACCGTCCGACTCGCAGTCTCGTTCGAGTTCTGTGGCTGTACCGTCGAGGTCGCGCCCGACGGCGTGGTGCTCGTCAGAGCCGACTCGGTGGAGTGACGACCCGGCGCGCATCCTCAGGCACGTTCGACCGACTTCTGGTCACCAGTTCGTTGCTGACCGACGCCGGTCCACTACAGCAACCGCCGAAACTCGCCGAGGGGCGGGAACGTCCGCGTCTCGTCGCCGCCCTCGTCGCGGACGACCGGCCGGAACGAGTCGACGTCGGCCACCAGCGGCGAGCGTTCGAGCGTGCCGTGACCGTAGCGGCCGTTGACGGCGACGCCGCTGGCGAGTCGCGTGAACGCCGGGAGGACGAGGACGTCCGCACCGTCGTACACCCCCTCGCCGAGGAGGTAGCAGGGCCAGTCGTCGCCCTCGATGGTTATCTTCGGGTGGTCGTGGCCGACGACGTACCGCGGCGCGTCGAGAGTGGGGGCCGCGTGACCGTGGCAGACGACCGTCCCGTCGTCGAGGCGATGCTCGTCGGGGGCCGGGCCGTTCCACACCGCGTCGAGCATCGTGTCGTGGTTCCCCGGCGTGACGACGAGTTCTGCTCCCGCCTCGACGACGACCCGGTGGAGGGCGTCGAGACTGGCGGGGACGTCGTCGGGGACCGACGAGAACGAGTGGAGGACGTCGCCCGCGAACACGACCTCGTCGGGCGCGAACCGGTCGACGAGCGTCTCCAGTCGAGAGACGAGGTCCCCGCGTTCGCCGAGTGCGAACTCGACGTTGCTTCGCGCGTCCTTGCCGAGGTGGAGGTCCGCGAGGACCAGCGTCCCGTCGAGTGCGACGGCGCGGTCGGCGAACGCGGGGGGCGCGAGCGTCACGCGGTCTGTTCGCGGGCCGAGGCGTACGCCTCCTGTAACTGTCTGAACGCCTCGGGGTCGCCGCCCTGGTCCGGATGCGCCGTCTTCACCCGCTGTCGGTACGCCCGCCGGACCTGCTCCTCGCTGGCGTTCGCCGACAGACCGAGTCGGGCGAACGCCGCGGGGTTCGGTTCGGTGAACGGTCCCTCGGTCGCCTGTTCGTCCACGTCGTCCTCGAAGTCCACCGTGGGCGTCTCGAACGGGAGTCGACCCGCCAGTCCACGACCTGGCAGTTCGTGTTCGACGAGGATGGGGTACGTCCGCCCGGTGCGGGCCTCGTCGATGTCGAGGAACGCTCTGGCGTCGAACGTGATGGCGACGTCGCGTTTCGGCAGGAAGAAGTCGACGGTGTGGCCCTCGACGAAGTGGCTCTCGGCGAACGGTTCGTCGATGCGCGAGAGGTACTCACGAATCTCGGTGCGGCGACGCGACTCGGTGTCCTCGCCCACGCCCGACCGTATCGGTGGGTCGGGATAGAGGTGTCTCCCGAGGACGAACGTCCCGGCAACGATGGCGCTCAGTCCGACACCGATGAGGACGCCGAGGACCAGCCAGTTCGGCAACACCACCAGCACCGTGTTCACACCGTCCCTTGGGCGACCGGGGTGAAGAATCTCTCGGGAGCGGCCGGTGTGACCGGTGCAGGAACGGCCTCAGCCGATGTACCGCAGGTCGTCGTCGCTGGGTGCCTGCCCCTCCTCCATCTCCTGTATCTTCTTGACGACCTCCTCCATCTCCTCGGCGCGCTCTTCGAGCGAGTCGTAGCCCACGTCGAAGTCGATGATGGTCTGGAGCACCTCCAGCACGGCCCGAGCGCTCTTCGGGTCGACGAGGTAGCCAGAGGTCTCGCCCATCAGGCAGGCGGCGGGCAGGTCGCGGCGCTCGCCGAGGCCAAGCAGGAGGCCGGAGACGCCGACGATGCCGCCCGCGGGTTCGTCCTCGCGGAACTCGACGTGCGGGTCGAGTTCGTCGAGCAGGTCGTCGTCGGAGGCGGCCGCGATGACGTCGTACTCGTCGATGAGTTCGCCGGTCGGGACGCCGCCGAGCGCGAACGCGCGTTCGACGCCGTGCTCCTCGGCGACGTCGAGGATGGTGTCGGTGAGGCGGTAGTGGCCGACGGTGTCCTGCGCCTGGTGGTCGCCCGTGAGGACGAGCATGTTCGTCTCGGGGACCGCGTGGAACTCCAGGCTGGCGAGCTGTGACCGCCCGTCCTCGACGGTCACCTGCGGCGGGAAGTGTTCGGAGTAGAGACGGGTGACGAGCGTCGCGTCGAACTCCTCGAGGATGTGTTCGGCGGCGAGTTTGCCGACGTGACCGACGCCCGGCAACCCCTCGACGAGCACGGGCGACTCCAGGGAGACCTCGTCGAGTCGCTCGATGTCGAATTCGTCCATACCGTTCAGTCGCGCTCGCGCCGCTTAAGTGCGCGTCGGTACTCCCCGTAGCGGTCCGTGGGGTCGTACGGGGCCGGTGCGCTGTTGACCGCCTCCGCGCCGCAGTCGGGACAGGTGTCGCCGAGCGTGTAGACGGGTCGGTCGTGGCGCTCGCGCCAGTCGGCACAGACGTGGATGTCGGATTTCATCGGTGGGAGATGGGGCTGGTGTCGTCGGTCCGTTGCTGTCGTCGGTCGAATACTGTCGCCAGTCGGATACCAGGTCGCGGCGTGCGCGAGGTCCTACTCGTCTTCGGTCTGCCGCTCGCGGTGGAACTCGGCGCTGCCGCCGTGGTCGGCGATGGAGATGCGAGCGCGCTCGACGCTCGCCTCCAGCGCGTCCTCGGCGGTCTTGTAGTTCGGTGCCTGCACTTTGACGCGGTACTCGGGCGCGCCGATGTACGTCACCTCCAGTTCTATCTCGTCGGGTACCTCGCCGTTGCCCTCGGCGGCCTCCAGCGCGGCGCGGACGTCGTCGACACCCTCCGGGTTCGCCGAGCGCAACTGGAGGTAGCCGGTGACGTTGACGTACGGGACGGAGACGTTCTCGCGTGCGGTCTCGACGATGGCCGACACGTCGTCTTCGGAGAGGTCCGTCGATTCGAGCGCCTCCGCGCCGTGGATGGCGGCCTGCTCGAACCCGTCGTACAGCCCGCCGAACTCGCCGTACAGTTCGTTGGCGACGGAGCCGTACCGCTCGTCGTCCATCTCCTCGCCGAACGCGAGACTCATCCACTTGTCCGCCTTGCGCTCGTTCTTCCACTCCTGAATCTTGTCCGAGCGCTGGTGGTCGTTGACGTCCTTGATGGAGAGGTCGATCTGCTGGCTCGACTCGTTGACCTCGAGCACCTTGCAGACGACCGTCTCGTCGACCGAGACGTGGTCGCGAACGTTCTTGATCCACCCGCTGGCGACCTCGCTGACGTGGACGAGGCCGCGTCGGTCCTGGTACTCCTCCAGGTCGACGAACACGCCGAAGTCCTCTATCTCGTCGACCTTGCCGACGACCAGTTCGCCCGGTTCCGGCCATCCACTGAATTTCATGTACCGTGGGTAGCTTGCTCGCGTGGTTAAACCCTCCGTCATGAACGGTCGGGAGGAGTCGTCGTTGGACGGGTTCGGTCGGTCGTCGACGCTTCTGCGACTGCGAACACCTCGAAAGCCCCGAGGCGCAGGACTCGCGCGGCTCGCTGCGTTCGCTGTGGAGCTTGCACCGTCTCGGACGGCGAGAGGACGGGGGCGTTCGAGGTGGTAACAGCAGTGTTTCACTCTCGTCCTCCAACGACACCCAGCCAGCACGGCCAGTTATCCCCATCCGACGACTAGATACGCCGTATGCCCGACATCGACCTGACGCTGCTCGACCGGGGCCGAGTCCACGCCGACATGAACTTCGTCGTCGACGGCTACGCGGTCGCCACCGCGAGCGACCGCGACCCGGAGCACGACTACGCGGAGTTCGTCGTCTGGAACATGGTCGTCGACACGCCCGAGATGACAATCCTCTGGGACACGGGCTCGCACCCCGAGGCGGGTGACGGCTACTGGCCGACGCCACTGTACGAGGCGTTCGCGCACGTCGACGCGGCCGAACACACCCTGGAGGGCGACCTCGACGACGCCGGCTACTCGCTGTCGGATATCGACGCCGTCGTGATGAGCCACCTCCACCTCGACCACGCGGGCGGGCTGAAGGAGTTCGCGGGGACTGGGACGCCGATCTACGTCCACCGCGAGGAGTTGCCGTTCGCGTACTACTCCGCGAAGACCGAGGAGGGCTCCATCGCGTACTTCGCGCCGGATTTCGACCACGACCTGAACTGGCAGGTCGTCCACGGCGACCGCTCGACGCTCGTTCCCGGCGTCGAACTGCTCCATCTGCCTGGACACACGCCGGGACTCATGGGGGCGCTGATTCGACGCGACGCGGGGAACGTCCTCGTGGTCGGTGACGAGGCCTACGTCGACGCGAACTACGAGGACGGCCAGTCGATGGGTGCGGGTCTGCTCTGGTCGAACCGGGACTGGCGCTCGTCGCTCTCGTACGCCCGCGACCTGGAACGACGACACGACGCCACGGTGGTTCTCGGCCACGACCTGGATCGATTCAACCGAGTTCGAGAAGAAATATAAGAATTTCTAGCAGTCGGTACAGTAATAACGTCTCGGTACTGGGAAATTCACATGCCAGAAGAGACACCTATCGGAGCGAAACGCGCGAGTCGGAGCATCGGCCGCATCCCGTTCGGGTCGCCGACGCTCGACGGTCGGTTCAAGGGGATTCCGGCGGGGAGCAGCGTGTTGCTCGTGGGTGCGCCCGACGCCGGTACGGACGCGTACGCGCACACCCACGCCGCCTCGCTGATGACCGCGCGGTACTACCCCGGCCTGTACGACGGCCGCATCCTCTACCCCGACATCCTCCCGGACGAAGTTCACTACGTCACCCTCGACCGGAGCCGCAACCACTTACTCCACCAGATGGACGCCGTGCTGGGGGCGCGTCGGTTCAACACGTTGACCGAGCACCTGCACGTGAAGGACTTCTCGGACCGGTTCCTCGACCTCGCGCCGATTCCGACCACGCTCCGGCAGGCGGGGCGGAAGGAGGAGCGCTCCGGCGACCGGGACGGGTCGGACACGTTCGACGAGTTCCTCGCCGACATCAGTGACTACCTCGTCTCGGTCGGTGACGGGAACATGATCGTCTTCGACTCGCTGACGGCGCTTCACGGTGCGACGGCGTACGACCTCTCGATGGCGGACGTCCGGGGGTTCCTCTCGGGACTCCGCAGCGCGGCCGAGTCGTGGGACGGACTCGTCTCGATGCTCCACCACGCGCGACCCGACACGGTTCGGGCGGACGAGATCGTCAACACCGCGCTCCACGGCTGTCTCTACTTCTACACGAACGACAGCGGGACGAACGCTCAGAAGACGATGCGTATCGGCGAGTTCGGTGGCGCGCTCAGCGGTCGCAGACAGGTCGTCTACGACACCAAGGTCACCGACACCGGGTTCAGCATCAGCAGCAACCGTCGGGTGTAGCCGTCGAGTGGAAGCGCTGGGGCGACGGCGGCCCGACCTACCGCTCGACGCTGTCGTCGGGTTCGACCATCCCGTACGTCGACGTGAGGTGGTCGATTATCCAGTCGACGGTGTCGGGACCGTACGTCCAGAACCCGTAGAACTGCCGCGGCTCTCGCTCCTCGGCGAGGAGTGCACACTTGTTGGAGTCGACGCCAGCGCCGTCGTAGACGACGAACCAGGAGTTGGCGATCTCGTCGGTCCGCTCGACGTGGACGGTGAACCCCTCGTGGTCGGGAACGGCGTCGTCCGGATAGCCGTAGGCGTGCACGTCCAGGTTCGGTCTGGTCGCCAGTTGCTCGTAGACGTCGAGCTGTGACTCGATGATGGAGACGTTCTGGAACCCGGCGTGCAGCTGGCCCGCGCCGACGCGCCACGCACGGTCCTCTATCTCCCGCGAGGCCGACACCATCTGCCGGGCGTCGTAGGAGGTGAACATGGTCTCGTCGAGGTGGTCGAGGATGGCCTTCCGTCCCTCCGCCTCGAAGTGCGGTTCGGTGTCGAGCGACGGGTCGAGGACCTCGTCCAGATTCGCCGCCGTGAGGAACTCGTCGCCCTTGCTCAGCACGACGTAGTCCTGTGGTCCCTCCAGTGAGTTCCCCTCCGTCACGACGAGGTTCCGGTCCGCGAAGTGCTCGCGGAGCGTGTCGGCGGCGTCGCTCTCCGAGTTGAACACCGTCAGCGTCATCTCGTGGGCTTCGACACCGGAGATCAGTTCACTGAGGGACATCTCCGTGTGTCGCACCACGCCACGACCGGATATAGACCTTTACCCGACGTGCGCTGGTGGCAATAGTTGGGCGAACCGATACTCTCCCTCACACGTCGCGGACGACCCGCGCGCCCGCGACCGACCGCCGGAACGGTATGAACTATTGTTTACATTCGGCCTGCCAGATGGCGGGTTTCGGGCCGGAGAGCGTTAGCGTCCGAAACCCTCATCATCAATGTGTGCTAACATATGATAAACGCTTTAGTCGGGAGCGACCGTTTTTGAACTAGGGCCTTCGGGCCACGACCTACTATGACTGAAAACGAACTGGTCTGGCGAATCGCCGGTGGCTCCGGTGACGGAATCGATTCGACCAGCCAGAACTTCGCCAAGGCGCTGATGCGTTCGGGTCTCGACGTGTTCACGCATCGTCACTATCCGTCGCGAATCCGCGGCGGTCACACCTACGTCGAGATTCGGGCCGCGCCCGACGAGGTAACGTCCCGAGGGGACGGGTACAACTGTCTCCTGGCACTGGGGGACTCGTTCGCGCGCAACCCCAAGGACGAAGCCTACTACGGCAACGAGGAGGTGAAACCGCTGACGGAGAACCTCGACGAACTCCGCGAGGGCGGCGTCATCGTCTACGACGAGGGACTCCTCGACGACGAGGACGTCGCGGACCTCGACGAGCGAGCGGAGGAGGAGGGGTGGCACGTCTACCCCGTCGACCTCCGCGGTCTCGCACGCGAACACGGGCGCGAGGTCATGCGCAACACGGCCGGTGTGGGCGTCACCTGCGCGCTCATCGGCATGGAACTCGACCCCATCGAGGAACTGATGGACGAGCGCATGGGTGGTGAGATCCTCGAACAGAACATCGACATCCTCAACATGGCGTACGAGCAGACCCAGGAGAAGGAGTTCACCCACGACCTCCAGGTTCCGACGGGGAGCCACGACGAAGACCAGGTGCTCGTCTCCGGGTCGACCTGCATCGCCTACGGTGCGCTCGACGAGGGCTGTCGGTTCATCGCGGGCTACCCGATGACGCCGTGGACGGACGTCTTCACCATCATGACCCAGAACCTGCCGGACGTGGGCGGTATCTCCGAGCAGGTCGAGGACGAGATAGCGGCCGCGGCGCTGGCGATGGGGGCGTCCCACGCCGGCGCGAAGGCGATGTCCGGGTCGTCCGGCGGCGGGTTCGCGCTGATGTCCGAACCGCTCGGCCTCGCCGAGATGAACGAGACGCCCATCGTGCTCGTCGAGTCGATGCGCGCCGGGCCGTCGACCGGGATGCCGACGAAACCCGAGCAGGCCGACCTCGAACACGTCCTGTACACGAGCCAGGGCGACTCCAACCGTGTGGTCTTCGCACCCGGCACGCCGTCGGAGGCGTACGACCAGACGCGCAAGGCGTTCGAGATCGCGTACGACTACCAGATCCCGAGCATCGTCATCTACGACCAGAAGCTCTCGGGCGAACTCGTCAACGTCGACGAGTCGTTCTTCGACCGCGAGCCGAACCCGTCGCTGGGCGCGACGCTCACCGAAGACGAGATCGAGGAGGCCGCCCACCACGCCTCCGGGAAGTTCCAGCGGTTCCAGCACGACCCCGAGAACGGCGTCAGCCCCCGGACGATTCCGGGTCAGAAGGGCGGGCGCTTCCTCGCGTCGGGCAACGAGCACACGCCCGAGGGACACATCAGCGAGGACCCCGCGAACCGCGTCGCGCAGATGGACCGCCGCGAGCGGAAACTGAACGCGATTCGCGCGGACCTCGACGGTCGCGACCAGTCGAACCAGACCGCCCACGGCGACGAGGACGCCACGTACGGCATCCTCACGTGGGGCAGTTCGCAGGGCACCGTCGAGGAGGCGGTCGACCGCCTGAACGACGACGGCCACAGCGTGAAGTCGCTGGGCGTCTCCGACATGATGCCCTACCCCGAGGACGAGGTCGAGGCGTTCCTCGAATCGGTCGACGAGTGTCTCGTGGTCGAGATGAACGCGTCAGCACAGTTCCGCGGGCTCACACAGAAGGAACTCGGCCGGTACGGCGAGAAGATGTCGAGCCTGCTGAAGTACAACGGCAACCCGTTCGAACCCCACGAGATCGTCGAGGGGTTCGAGGCGAGCATCAACGGCGGGGACCTGCCTGGTGAGACTACCAAGTACGTCCCCGCGGCAGGTGACTAATCATGAGCGCATTCTCAGCAATCGGCGAGGAACGAGACGTCGACCAGAACGAGTACACCCCCGGCATCGAACCGCAGGCGACGTGGTGCCCGGGCTGTGGCGACTTCGGCGTCCTGAAGGCGCTGAAGGGCGCGATGGCCGACCTCGGCAAGGACCCCGAGGAGATTCTGCTGGTGACCGGCATCGGCTGCTCGGGGAAGCTGTCGAGCTACTTCGAGTCCTACGGCTACCACTCCATCCACGGTCGTTCGCTGCCCGTCGCCCGGGCGGCGAAACTCGCGAACCCCGAACTCGAAGTCGTCGCCGCGGGCGGCGACGGTGACGGGTACGGCATCGGCGGGAACCACTTCATGCACACCGCCCGCGAGAACCACGACATGACGTACATCGTGTTCAACAACGAGATCTTCGGCCTCACGAAGGGACAGACGTCCCCGACGAGTCCGAAGGGTCACGAGTCCAAGACCCAGCCCCACGGCTCGGCGAAGGACCCGATTCGGCCGCTCTCGCTGGCGCTCACCTCGGGCGCGTCGTTCGTCGCCCGCACCGCCGCGGTGAACCCGAACCAGGCCAAGGAGATCATCAAGGAGGCCATCGACCACGACGGCTTCTCGCACATCGACTTCCTGACGCAGTGCCCGACGTGGAACAAGGACGCGCGCCAGTACGTCCCGTACACGGACATCCAGCAGTCCGAGGACCACGACTTCGACATCACCGACCGCCGCGAGGCGAGCGAGGCGATGTACGAGGCCGAATCCGCCCTCTACGAGGGGGAGGTGCTGACGGGTCGGTTCTACAAGGAGGGGAACCGCCACTCGTACGGTCAGGAGAAGCGCGAGCTCGGCGAGATGCCCGAGACGCCGCTGGCGGAGCGGTACTTCGACGACGACTACGAGTGGGAGCGGTCGTACGACCTGCTCGCCCGGCACAAGTAACGCGTCGCCCCGACCCACGATTTTTCCGACCTGCGTCGACCACCAGTCCGTCGACCGGTAGCCCGCGCCGACGGTCACGCCGCCGAGGGGTTTTCGGGTTCGGAAGGTATTTTTTCACGGACGCAAAAAGCCCTTTCATGAGCACGGACTCCACCGAGGACCGCATCCTCTCCGTCCTGGAGGAGGACGCGCAGGCCTCC
This sequence comes from Halomarina salina, assembly GCF_023074835.1. Classification (NCBI taxonomy): domain Archaea; kingdom Methanobacteriati; phylum Methanobacteriota; class Halobacteria; order Halobacteriales; family Natronomonadaceae; genus Halomarina; species Halomarina salina. The sequence goes on along the minus strand of NZ_JALLGW010000002.1, from coordinate 54,773 downwards.
TACGCCGATATCGCCACTCGGGCCGGGGTGTCGAAACCGACGGTGCGGAAGTACATCGACAAACTGGAGTCGGAGGGCGTCATCGTCGGCTACTCCGCGGACATCGACCCGAAGAAACTCACGAGCAAGTCCATCGCGATGGTCGGCATCGACGTCGCCAGCGAGCGGTACGTCGAGGCGACTCGCGACCTGCGAGAACTCGACGAGGTGGAGTCGCTCTACTCCTCTTCCGGCGACCACATGCTGATGGCCGAGGTGCGGGGCACCGACGGGAACGCCGTCGGCGACGTCATCTCCGAACGCATCCTCACCATCGACGGCGTCACCGCCGCCCACCCCTCCTTCCTGCAAGAGCGCCTGAAGTAAGCTGCTACCCCACCTCGACAGCCTCGCCCGTTCCCGCTTCTCTCTGCCGTTTTCGTGTCCGTTTTACGCCGTTCGGTCCAACGCGAGGCCGTGCCTACCTACCGCCGCAGGACCCGCGTCCGCGCACCGTTCGAGGAGGTCTGGGAGTTCCACTCCGGCACCGACGGGCTGGAGGCGCTGACGCCCGCGTTCATGCACCTCAGCGTCGACACCGTCCTCGGACCGGACGACGAGCGCGACCCCGACGTGCTGGAGGCGGGGAGCCGCGCCTACATGTCGCTCCGGCCGTTCGGCGTCGGTCCGCGCCAGCGCTGGGTGTCGGTCATCACCGAGCGCGAAGTGGGCGACGGCGCGGCGTACTTCCGCGACGAGATGCACGAGGGACCGTTCCCCTCCTGGGAGCACACCCACTCGTTCTACGCGGACGGCGACGAGACCGTCGTCGAGGATTCGGTGGAGTACGAACTGCCGGTCGTCGGGTCGGTCGGTCCGCTCGGCGACCTCGGGTTCGAACCGATGTTCCGCTACCGACACCGGAAGACGCGGGAGCTGCTGGAGAAGTAGGGCTCCGTGGCGGTGACGGACCGTGAGCGGCCTCGCCCACGCAGCGGTGACTCAGTCCTGAATCTCGATGCTCGTCTCGTCGTCCTCGTCGTCGGACGCCGAGGTGTCCTCGCTCTCGACGGACTCGCCGCTCGCGTCCTCGCCCTCCGTCTCGCCGCCGAACAGGGACTCCTCGGCCGCCTCGACGGTGGCGTCGTCGAGGAACCGCTCCAGCAGTTCGACGTTCTTCCGGTTGGCCTTGAACACCGCGTCGAACAGGTCGCCCAGGATGGGAATCGACCCGACGCCGAAGTCGACCGCGATGTTGAACCCCATCCGGAGGAGCGTCGACTTCGGCGCGCCCAGGCGGGCGGCCTCCAGGACGATGTACGACGACGCGGCGGCGGCGACGGCGTCACCGGCCACGGGGAGCAGGCCGAGTATCGAGTCGAGGCCGACGCGCTGGTCGGTCCCCGGAACGGGAACCGCTTCGTCGAGTGCGGCCGCGACGGTCCGGCAGCGTTCGAGCGTCTCCTGCTCGTCTACGAGTGCCATGGGCCACGTACCGTCCCACCACTGATAACGTCGCGGCCGGCAGAGCGCAACCAGTAAGCCACCGCTGGCCGCACGTGGAGTCGTGTCGACCACGCGTGCCGAGTCGCCCGCCGTCTCGCCGACCCTGGCGCTCGGCGTCGCCGTCCTCGCCGTCTCGACCAGCGCCATCCTCGTGGACCTCTCGAACGCCCCGAGTCTCGTCAAGGCGTTCTACCGGGTACTGTTCACGCTCGCGCTGGTCGCGCCAGGTGCCCTCCTCAACCACCGCGACGCGTTCACTCGACTCTCGGCCAGGGACGCGCTGGGGGCGACGCTGGCCGGGACGGCGCTCGCGATCCACTTCGGGACGTGGTTCGAGAGCCTCCGGTGGACCAGCGTCGCCGCCAGCGTGACGCTCGTCCAGGCCCAGCCGCTGTTCGTCGCGCTCGGGGCGTTCTTCCTGCTCGACGAGCGCTTCTCGCGCCGGATGGGGGTCGGCATCGCCGTCGCCCTCGGTGGGATGGTCGTCATGTCCGCCGGCGAGTTGCTCTCGGGAGCGGCCGTCGCCGGGTCGCGGCCGCTGTACGGCGACGCGCTCGCACTCGTCGGCGCGGTGATGGCGGCCGCGTACGTCCTCGCCGGCCGGTCGCTTCGCCAGCGCGTCCCGCTGCTCCCGTACGTCACCGTCGTCTACGCGGTCTGTACGGTCGTGTTGCTCGCGTTCGTCGTCGGCGCGGGCCACCCGCTCGGTGGCTACCCGGACCGCGAGTGGCTCCTGTTCGCGGCGATGGCGCTCGGTCCGGGGCTGTTCGGCCACACCGTCCTGAACTGGGCGCTCGGCCACGTCGAGTCGTCGGTGGTGAGCGTCTCGCTGCTCGGGGAACCCGTCGGGAGCACGCTCCTGGCGGTCGTCGTCCTGACGGAGTTCCCGACGCTCGCGACGCTCGTCGGCGGTGGAATCGTGCTCGCAGGAATCTACGTGACGGCCAGCGACCGGCAGCCGTCGGCGACCGTCGACTGACGTCGTAGCGGAGAACGGGTCGACGTCGCGTCGTATCGGTTCCGACGTGTCGGCGGCTACCCGACGATGATGTCGTCGAAGCCGCTCTCGCCGGGGTCGGAGTCGGACGTGTCCTCCTCGCTCGCGGTGTCCGTCTCTTCGGTCGCGTCCGCGTCGTCTCCCTCCTCGTCCTTCTCGGGAAGGAGTTCCTCGACCCGTTCGACCGCCGCCGCCACTTCGGCCTGTGACGCCGACGTTCCCGCCGGGGAGGTGGTTTCCTGCGACTGCTCGTGTTCGGCAGCACGGGTGACTTCGGCGGCGCGCTGGAGCCGTTCCGGGAGGTCGGCGAGGGCACGTTCCCCCGCCTGCTCGACGTCGCAGTCCGTCACTGCCTCCAGTCGTCGGAGTCGTTCCTGCACCTCGACGTACTCGTCCAGCAGGTCCTGTAACTCCCGCTGGAGGTCTTCTATCTGTGCTTCGAGCGCCTCGACGCGACCCATTTCGTGTGCACTCATTCCTCGTGTCTTATAAGTCTATGTCAGACGCACGTCTCGACTCCGACAGGGCCCACCGCTCGCCCCTGCGCCGTCGGCCCGTCGCCGTGTTTATACGACGACCCGTCGAAGCGCGCGCCATGGCAACACTTGCCGCTCTCGACGGGTCGGAACCGCGCGCCATCGACACCCACGCCCACCAGCCGACCGCCGAGTTCCTGGAGGACGCCGGCGGCGAGATGATGCAGGACGCCGCGACGAAGTTCGGCACCAGCATCGACACCTGGGACTACGACGCGATGCGCGAGGAGTACCACGAGGCCGGTATCGCGAAGACGGTGATGCTCGGGTGGGACGCCGAGACGAACACCGGGAACCCGCCGGTCCCGAACGACTACGTGGCCGAGGTGCGCGACGAGTATCCCGACTTCATGATCGGGTTCGGGAGCGTCGACCCGCTGAAAGACGACTGCGTGCAGGAGGCGATTCGCTGCGTGGAGGACCTCGACCTCTCGGGGTTCAAGTTCCAGCAGATAGCACAGGGGTTCGACCCGAGCGACCCGCGACACGACCACCTCTGGAACACCATCGAGGACCTCGGTGTCCCGGTCGTCTTCCACGGCGGTAGTTCGACGCTCGGCGCGGGCAAGCCGGGCGGCCGCGGCCTGAAGATAAGGTACGGCGACCCGATGCTCGTCGACGACGTGGCCGCCGAGCACCCCGGGATGGATATCCTGCTCGCACACCCGGCGTTCCCGTGGGAGAAGGAGCAACTCGCCATCTGCCAGCAGAAGGGCAACGTCTACATGGACCTCTCGGGGTGGCTGCCGAAGTACATCGACGACCAGGTGCTCCAGTACGCCGGGAGCGTCCTGCAGGACAAGGTGATGTTCGGCACCGACTACCCGATGATCCGCCCGGGGCGCTGGCTCGACCAACTGGCCGAGTACACCGACTTCTCCGAGGACGTCCAGCGCAAGATACTCTGGGAGAACGCCGAGGAGTTCCTCGGGTTGTAGGTCGGCCCCGCAGTCGTTCGAGTGGGCCCGACTCCTCACGACAGCTGTCCAAGCCGATAGACGCAGAGCATGGGTCGGTCCGCTGTTGGAGCGCTGTGCGCTCCTACCGACGTTCTCTTCGCACTCCCCGAACCGCTCGACTCATCGAGTTCGCTCGGGAAGCGGACACCGGGTGACGCTCTCCTCGTTCGTATCGGGGAGTAGGTACTGTTTCCACTCGCGCTTTCGTGGATCGCTGTAATCCCCCGAGTCGGGATGTCTCTCGATGCCGTCGTACGTGCTCAGCCGCTCACGGATGACGGCTCGTGCGCGCTGCCCATCGTCCGACATCCCCGAGAGCCCATCGAAGACGGCCGTCGGCTGAACGGTTATCTCGAGACCGTGGGGGGTGTGTCTGCTCCGCCGTCGCTCGTAGAACGGAGCCCGGGCGACGAGGAACATCGGTTCACCCGCGAAGCAGTACCGCCACTTCGGGTGGTCCGGGTCGGTCGGCACCGTCTGTGGCCACGGACTCGGGTCGTTCTCGCCGAGGTACGTGAGTACGTCCCAGAACTGACGCTTGTACGTCTCGGCGGGTTGTTCGTCCGCTGGTGGTTCGAACAGGACGACGAGCGACGACAGCCCACCGACCGTCTCGTAGCCCGTGAGATACGTGGCGAGCGCCTCGGCCAGTCGGTCGCGGGCGTCGGTGTCGTCGGGTGCACCGGGGAACGTGTACCGGAACGCTCCCTCCTCTTCGGCTTCGACGGCGAAGTAACACGGGTACGGAGCGTCCTCGTCGGTCATCGTCTCGTGAAAGCTCCGATAGCGAGTCGCTCGCCAATCGGAGACGGTTCCTCGTTCGATCGCGTCCGTGAGCGCGGTCTTCGTCCACAACACCTCCGTCTCCCGTGAATCCATCTGCTAGCGAAGCCGTGTGGTGTGACACTGGGAGTTCGGCCTGCGCGTGCCTGCGTGCTCCGAGTGGTCGTTATCGGCTCTGTACCGACGCCTCGTGAACCGCCGTCTCCGGGGGAAGGGCGAGATCGATCGGTCCGAGGTCGGACCCGCTCGCGACACCCTTGGCCGAACACGCTGCGACGGCGACGATCGCGTCCATGGACGCTTCGAACGTCACGGAATCGCCGGGGGCCGCCGGGCTCTCTCGCACGTCGAAGTACGTCTGGTCCGTGACGGTCGACTTCTGGAAGACGTTCATCGTATCCGGAACCGGTTCGTCGAGACCCGCGGCAGCGAGCGCGAGCGATAAGTTCTCGCGACAGCCGCCGGGTTCGTTCTGTACGCCTTCTTAGTGCGGACGATCGGTAAGCATCCACTCGGTGCAGGGACCGAAGAGTATGTCGTGGACGCCACAGTCGTCGGCCACGATCCCGAGGATCGGGTCGCCGGCGCTCGTGTACAACGTATCACCGGTCGTAATTCTGAGCTTCCCGTTGAGGTCGCGCGTGTACGATTGTGAGAACCGTTCGGTAGGATCCGTCTTCGAGAACGCTACGAGATCGGCGACCTGGCGGCCCTCGGGGGTTGAAACGCTAAAGCGCTCGTTCGAAGCGACGCTGAACGCAACTGCGCTCCGTTCTGCAATCCGGTAGTCCATATCGACACCCCACTCCCGCCGATGTGAACATAGCTGCCGCTTTCGATTCCCCCTCGACTCCGGTCGACGCGAGTGGACGACTCACCCTGGACCGCCGAGAGTACCAGCCCCGGTATCTGGGGGCCAAGTCGGTAGGACTGGGCCGTTTCGGGCACTCCCGTGGCGTCTCGCGATCCAGCGGCCAATCCGAGCGACGGACGGCGTTCGCTCCGAATCGAACCATCGGAGTCGCCGTCCTTCGCGACGGACTCGCGGCGATGACAGTCTCCGGGATACCTCCCCGAACGCGGATTCGGTAGTCGGGAGCCACTGTCTGCGCTCTGCCGTAGCCGGTGCGTTGACGGCGGTGGGCTTCGACGACCCCGTATGACACTGGACGCGTTCTCGCTGGAGGGGTCGGTCGCCATCGTCACCGGAGCCAGTCGGGGAATCGGCGAGGCGACGGCCGTCGCGATGGCCGAGGCGGGCGCGGACGTCGCCGCCGTCGCCAGAAGTACCGACGACCTGGACGACACCGTCGAGCGCATCGAGGCGGCCGGGGCGAGCGGCCTCGCACTCTCGGTGGACGTGACCGAGACGGAGGCCGTCGCGGACGCCGTCGAGACGACGGCCGACGACCTCGGGTCGCCGGACGTCCTCGTGAACAACGCGGGGACGAACCCGTACTTCGGCGACACGCGGGAACTCGACGTCGAGACGTTCGAGCACATCGCCGACGTGAACACGACGGGCGCGTTCCGCTGTACGCGCGCGTTCGCCCGACACGTCACCGACCGCGACGGCTCCGGCGTCGTCGTCAACGTCGCCAGCGTGGGCGGCGTCGTGGGCCTGCCGTACCAGGCACCGTACACCGCGTCGAAGCACGCGATGGTCGGTCTGACGAAGAGCCTCGCCGTCGAGTGGGCCCCCGACATCCGGGTCAACGCGCTCGCGCCGGGCTACGTCAAGACCGAGTTCACGAAGGGCGTGCGGGAGAACGAGAGCATCCGCGAGGACCTGCTCGACGACATCCCCACCGACCGGTTCGCGGACCCGGAGGAGATAGCGGCCCCGGCCGTCTACCTCGCCAGCGACGCGGCGGGCTACGCCACCGGCGAGGTGCACGTCGTCGACGGCGGGATGGTCGCGCGCTGATTCGGGTCGCCAGCCGTTCCCCGAGCGTCCCACCGCCCGCGACGACAACTGTCAAGTCGCTCGTGACTGTCCGTCCTGCATGGACGGCGCGACACGTGTAGCGAGCGTCGAGGAGGTCCCTGACGTCGGCTCGTACCTGTTCACCGTGCGGGAGGCGGACGGCGACGCCGAGGAGGTCATCCTCGTCCGCGCGGAGGGCTGTGAGACGACGACCGGCGACGCGGTGGACGAGGAGTGGGCGGTGCTCGCCTGGAAGAACTTCTGTCAGCACGAGACCGACCAGCGACTCGACCGTGGCCGTGGCGCGGCGATGCGCGACGGCGAGGTCATCTGCCCGAAACACGGGTCGTTCTTCGACGCCTGCTCGGGCCACTGCGACAACGGGAAGGCGGCGGGGTCGACGCTGGTACCGGTCTCCGTGACCGTGAACCGGGGCGTGGTGTACCTCACCGACGACGACTGCACGTACCTCCACGAAGGCGGTATCGAGCCGGGGGACGATGGCGACGATGCGGACGGCGACGATGACGACGACATACCCGGGTCGACGTCGCACCTCTCGTTCTGACGAGTCGCCCCCAGCCCTCGCTCACTCGTCGCCGTCACCGTCGTCGTCGCTCCCAGTGTGCCGGTGTTCCCACTCTGCGACCACGTCGCCGATGGTCTCGTCGTCCCCGATGGGACCGACCTTCTCGTCGAACCCCGCTCTGGTGAGCAGGTCCCGGACCTGCGTCGAGGCGCGCGCCAGTCGCAGTTCGACGTCTCGGCTCGCGAGGCCGTCGTGGAGGTCGTCGAGCATCTCGGCCGCACCGAGGTCGATGGTCGGCGACGTCGAGCAGTCCAGGACGACCACCGACACCGATGCCTCGGCGTCGTCGACCCGCCGGAGCAGGTCCTCGCGGACCGAGTCGGCGTTCGCGTAGAACAGTTCCGCGTCGACACGCGCGACGAGGACGTCCGGCACCCGCGTCGTCCCGGGGTGGCCGCGGCGGTCCACGAAGTGCGTCGTCCCCGGCACTTTCGCGAGTTCCTCCGTCTGCGGTGCGCTGATGCGCGCGACGACGACAAGCAGTGACGCGACGACGCCGAGGAACACGCCCCACAGCAGCCCCATCGTCAGGACGCCGACCAGCACGACCACGGCGACTGCGAACTCGCTCCTGCTCACGGCGTAGAGCCGTCGCAGCTCCGGCACGTCGACGAGGCTCTTGACGGCGACGATGACGACGGCCGCGAGCACCGTCTCGGGGAGCGTCGTGAACACGCCGGTCAGGAACAGCAGGACGACGACGAGCAGGAGGGCGACGACCACGTTGACGAGTTGCGTCCGACCGCCGACGGCGTCGTTCAGCGCCGACCGCGACATGCTCCCACCGACGGCGAACCCGCCGCCCAGTCCGGCCGCGACGTTCGCCGCGCCGTCGGCGAGCAGTTCCTGGTTCGCGTCGGCGTGGTAGTCGTGGCGACGCGCGAACGTCTCGACGGCGCCGATGCCCTGGACGTACGACAGCATGAACAGGGCGACGGCGACCGGGAACAGCGCCACGACGGCCGAGAGCGACACGACTGGGACCGTCGGCACGGGCAGTCCGCTCGGAATCGAACCGACGACGCCAACGCCGAGCGCCTGGAGGTTCGTCACCCGCATCACGACGATGGCGAGGACGACGACGACCAGCGCGTTCGGCGCTCTCGGGAACCAGTGCTCTCCAGCGAGGTAGAGCGCGATGGCCGAGAGACCCACTATCGCCGTCGCTGCGTCGAGCGCACCCAGATGCGTGCCGACGTACCAGAGTCGCTCGTAGAACTCCCCCGACGCGCCCTCGATGCCGAGCAGCGGGCCGAACTGGGTCGACATGATGTACAGCGCCGCACCCGCCGAGAACCCGGTCAGCACCGACCCCGAGACGAAGTGGACGAGGAAGCCGAGACGCAACAGCCACGCGAGGACCGCGACGAGGCCCACGAGAACCGTCGTCAGCGCGACGAGCGACGCGTACTCGCTCGCACCACCGGTCGCGACGGCTCCGACCCCACCCGCCAGCAGGATGGCGAGCGCCGACGTCGGCCCGACGATGACCTGCCGAGACGTGCCGAACAGCGTGTAGGCGACGACGGCCAGCAGCGCCGCGTAGAGGCCCGTCTGCGGCGGAAGTCCGGCGAGCGTCGCGTACGCCATCCCCTCCGGGATGACCGACGCCGTGACAGTGAGGCCAGCGACCAGGTCGAGACGGAGCCACGACCGGTCGTAGTCGGGTAGCCACTGCGCGACGGGGAACACCGTCCGCGTGCCGCCGAACCGCTCTTCGAAGCGTCTGGTCGCCACGTCACTCCTCCAGTTACCGGTTCCAGTTGGCGTGACAGGACGATAAACGCGAGTTGCGGCGAGGGAGACGGTCCGCCGAATGGACTGCTGTGACGTGTTTGGCTCACCGTTCGCTGTCGCTCACGGGTTGGTTTCTGAGAAATGCTCCGACGGGGATTCGAACTCGCTGAGACGGTCGCTCGCGTTGCGCCTCGTCTGCTCGAATCCCGTCTCCGTATCTTGCGACCAGACACGCTCGCCGTCGCTCGCGGTCTGGTCGTGGAAAAGTGCTCCGACGGGGATTCGAACCCCGGTCATCACCGTGAGAGGGTGATATGATTGGCCGGACTACACCATCAGAGCACGCTTCGTCTGCACGCTAACGTATCCGAGAACGACGTATAACGATTGCGTTTCGTGGTGCGTTTGTCACTCGTCGTCGAACGTCGGTCGGCTCGCGTTCGGTTCGTCACCGGTCCGCGAGATGATGTTCTCGCGACCCACGCGGAGCTTGTGAATCTCGCCCTCCTCCTCCATCTCCGAGAGGAGCATGCTCACCTTCGACTTCGACCAGCCGGTCCGCTCGACGATGTTCACCTGCTTCATCCGCCCCCCGTTCTCCGCCAGCAGCGAGTGGACCCGGTCGTCGTCGCTCATCAGCTCCTCGTCCGTGATGGCCGGTTCGGGCGGTTCCGACGTCTCCTCCCCGGTCTGCTCGGTCGGTGGTGTGTCACTCCCACCATCGCTGGCTCCGGCGCGACCGTCGCCGCCTCCGTCACCGCCGTCACTCGCGCCGGTAGCGTCCCCGTCGTCGAACTCGTCGTCGAGGTAGCCGTGGCGGAACGCCAGCCCACCGAGCGCGACGAGGACGATCGCACCGAACGCGAACGGCCAGACCGGGAGGTCGGACCCGCCGCCGCTCCCTGCGGCGTCGGTGGTGAGTCCCGACCCGTCACCCCCGCCCGCGTCCTGATTCGGGCCACTGCCGTTACCCTCGGAGAGGTCCGGCGTCGCCGACCCGTTGCCCGTCGCGGGACCGAACACGACTCGCGGCTGCTGGTCGAGGAACTGTGCGCCGCCGGTCCGTCCCTGCCAGACGAGCGCGTTGTCGGTCGCCTGTCTCGGGTCGGGGTCGACCGACGTGGGCGCGAGTCCCTCGTCCCACGTGACGATGAGGGTCTGGTTCGGCGCCAGCGTGAGGCCGCCCTCGAACACGTCGCCGACGGTCACCCGGTCGCCCGACTGCGCGGCGAAGCCGTTCCACCGGAACGACATCTCGACGACCCCCAGGTCGTTGACACCGGTGCGGACGTACGCCTCCTTCGAGAACCCCGTCGCGTTCATCTCGCGACCCGTCTCGTTGGCACCGGCTCCGACGAGCGCCTCGGCGCGGGCGACGAAGTTCCGGTACGACCGGGTCTCCTCGCCGTTGAACTCCTCGGCGTACGCCTCGAACTGCTCGCGTTCCGACTCGCTCGACAGCACGCGCTTGTAGCTGAACGTCCAGCGCGCGGAGCCGTTCTCCGAGACGTGGATGGTGAACTCCTCGCGCTCGAACTCCTGTTGTGTGGCGTTCGCGGGTGTCGTGCCCGCGACGGCCGTCAACGGCTGGAGCGCCAGCAAGAGGGCGAGCACGCAGACCATCAGCACCCGTTGCATCTGCCGTCCGGTAGCCCGCGAGGTATAAAATCCGCACGGACAGCGCTCGTTATGTTACCTCTATTCACATGTGTAGGGGGCGATAACTTCGCTAGGGGTCTCGGAACGACGCGACGGTCGGCCGCTACGACCGGTCGTCGCCGTGCTCGTCGGGCGTCTCGTCGGCTGTATCGTCCGGTTCGTCCTCGGTAGTGGGTCGACGCGAGCGACTGCCCGAGGTCCGCTCGTCGTCGGTGCGGACGACGTCGACCCACTCCCCGGTCGGTCGGTCGCCCTCGGCCGTCGGAGGCCCGTCGGACGACGCAGTGGACGACTCCGCTCCGTCGCTTTTCCCCGCCCGGCCGTCCGTCGCCCCGTCCTCGTCGGTCCGGACCACGTCGACGCTCTCCGTCGCCCCGACGTCCTGGCCGCGTTCCCACATCGCGACGGCCTCGTGGAGCAGTTCGGCGGGGTGGTCGGGTCGCTCGTCGTACGACTCCAGTTGCGACCGGCAGGACGCGCCGGGGGCGACGACTCGCTCGCCGACCGACGCCTCCACCTGTCCGACCAGTACGTCGCCGATGGCCCGGCTCATCGAGTAGTGTTCGGCCTCGTACCCGAAACTGCCCGCCATCCCGCAGCAGCCCGAGTCGATGGGGTCCACGTCGTAGCCCGCCCGCCGGAGGACGCCGACGGCGTGGTGGTCCTTCAGCGTGGACTTCTGGTGACAGTGGCCGTGGTAGGTCAGCGACCCCGTTCCGGAGAGGGGAAGGCGTTCGTCGATGCGGTGGACATCGAGGAACTCGGAGAACCCGTAGACGTTCTCCGAGAGGTGTTCGACGTCCGGCCCGGACAGCAGGTCGAGGTAGTCGTGTTGCAGCATCACGGCGTCGGAGGGTTCGAGGACGACGATGTCCCAGCCGTCCCGGACCCGCGGTGCAAGGTCGTCGACGACGGCCTGCGCTCGTTCGCGGGCGACGCCGAGCATCCCCTTGGAGTGGGCGGCCCGGCCGCTCGGCCCCACGTCGGGGACCTGCACGTGGACGCCAGCGGCTTCGAGCACCTCGACGGCCGCCTTCCCGGCCGCCGGGCGGTTGTAGTTGGTGTACGTGTCCGGGAACAGCAACACCTTGCGGTCGGCCGCCTCGGGAGCGATGTCGGGCGTCCGGCGCGAACACCAGTCCTCGAACGTCTCGCTGGCGAACGACGGGAGTTTCCGCTCGCTGGCGATGCCGAGCAGCGACTCCTGCAGTCGGCCCGCGCCGGGGAGGCCCGTGAGGGCGTTGGCCAGCGGCGCGAACGCGGACCCGAGGCGGTTCACCGCGTCCACGTTGGCGAAGAGGCGGTCGCGGAGGCTGGAACCGTGGCGTTTGCGGTGTTCGTACTCCACCTCGGCCTTCAGCTTCGCCATGTCGACGCCGCTCGGACAGTCCTTCGAACAGCCCTTGCAGCCGATACAGAGGTCCATCACCTCCTCGACGAACTCGTCGTCCGTCGGGTCCTCCGGGAGCGTCCCGGACATCGCGTTGCGGAGCGCGTTGGCCCGCCCGCGCGTCGACAGCGCCTCCTCGTCCATCGCGCGGTAGGTCGGGCACATCACACCGCCGGTCGTCTCCTGCGAGCCGCGACAGCCGCCACAGCCGTGACAGAGTTCGACCATCCCCTGCATCCCGTTCTCGTTCTCCCAGTTCAGCGTCGGCTCGAACCCGGCGTCGAACTCGTAGTCGGGGTCGTAGCGCAGGTGGCGGCGCATGTCGTGGTCGCCGCAGACGTTGCCGGGGTTGAGCAGCCACTCCGGGTCGAAGGCGGTCTTCAACTCGCCGAACGCCTTCCAGAGGCGGTCGCCGTACAGTCGCCGGTTCCACTGGGTTCGGGCGCGCCCGTCGCCGTGTTCGCCCGACACCGACCCACCGTACTCGACGACGAGGTCCGTCACCGCGTCGGCGATGGCGTGGAACGACTCCAGGCCGTTCTCGGTCTTCGTGCTGACGAGCGGCCGGATGTGCAGGACGCCCGGTCCGGCGTGGGCGTAGTACGACGCGAACGTCCCCTCCTCCTCCAGCACCGCCTCGAACTCCTCGACGAACGCCGGGAGGTGTTCGGCCGGAACCGCGGTGTCCTCGATGAACGAGGCGTGTTTCTCGTCGGTCGTCCGCGACAGCAGGATGGGGAGGCCGGACTTCCGCATCTTCCAGAACTGCGCGCGGTCGTCGTCGTCGTGGGCCTCCAGCGCGTGACTCGCGTAGCGGTCCTTCGTCGTCCGCTCGCTCGCGCCCTCGGTCGGCGTCGCCACCGTCTCCACGTCGCCCACCCGGTCGGCGACGAGGTCCGCGACGAACTGCTGGCCCTCCTCGTCGCTGTCGGCGTAGAACTCCACGAGCAGTACCGACCCGGTACCCTCCGGGAGCAGTCCGACCACGTCCGCGAACTCGGGGGTGTCGCGGGCGAGGTCCAGCAACACGTCGTCCATCACCTCGACGGCCGCCGGGTCGTGGTCGAGGATGGGTTCGACGTCCTCCAGCGCGTCCAGCAGCGTGTCGTAGGTCAACAGCGCGACGGCCTTCGTCTCGGGGACGAGTTCCAGCGAGACGGTCACCTCGGTGACGACGGCGAGCGTCCCCTCGCTCCCGGCGAGCAGGCGCGCGAGGTTGACGACGCCGTCCTCGCGCCCCTCCTCGACCAGCACGTCGAGGTTGTACCCCGAGACGTTCCGCTTCAGGTCGGGGTAGCGCCGGTCTACCTCCTCGGCCTCCTCGTCGAGGATGCGGACGACCTCCGCGTAGATGCGCGGGAGCAGGGAACTCTCGGGACCGTCGCCCCACGCGTCGCTCTCGGGGTCGGCCTTCTCGCGCAGTTCGTCGACGGCTATCTCGCCGAACCGGGTGACGTGTCCGTCGGCGAGGACGACCTCGCAGGACTCGACGTAGGCGTCGGTCTTGCCGTACACCAGCGAGTGCGCGCCCGTCGAGTTGTTGCCGACCGCGCCGCCGATGGCGGACTTGTCGGCCCACGCGGGGTCGGGGGCGAACTTCAGGTCGTGGTCGGCGAGGTCCCGGTTCAGTTCGCCCAGGATGGTCCCCGCCTGCGCGGTCGCTCGCCGTCGTCCGGGGCTGACGTCCGTCACGCTGTCCATGTGGCGCGTGAAGTCGAGGACGACCGCCTGGTTGACCGTCTGCCCGGCGAGACTCGTCCCGCCCCCGCGGGGGAGTACCGGAATCGTCCGCTTCGCACAGTAGCGCATCACCGCCGCCACGTCCTCGGTGTCCGTCGGGTAGACGACGCCGACCGGGAGCATCTCGTAGGCGCTGGCGTCGGTGGCGTACAGCGTTCTGGAGTACTCGTCGAACCGGACCTCGCCGTCGACGAGCGATTCGAGGTCGTCGACGAGCCCCGGGCGGGCGACGTCGCCCATCTCGTAGTCGTACGTCGACCGCGGATCCGCCGCCGGGTCCTGCGGTCGCTCCCCGAGTGCCATACGGTCCCCTCCCCGTCCGAGGATAAAAAACCGCGTACCGTCGGGGGATTGTGTCGCGGGGGACGCGTCCGGTCGGTGGTCGCGTCGCGGGTCGCCCTCGGATGACCGTCTACAAAAGACGACCCGCCTCAGTCGTCTGCGGGGGCAGTCTCCGCCGTCGAGAGGTCGGCTGGGTCGACCACGGCGTACCGGACGACGGCGTCGAAGTGGTCGAGCGGAAGGCGGTCGCCCGACGCGATGCCGCGACCCTCCTCCCGGCCGAACTGCTGGCGCACGAACTCGCGGGCGACGAGCGCCCGCCGCCCGTCGCCTGCCTCGAGGTCCTCGGCGGCCATGGCGAGCAGTTCGGCGGCCGAGAACACGTCGTAGACGTAGTTCGCCAGCTCCTTGGCCTGCAGCTGGGCGTAGTCGCGGTCCTCGGTGGCGAGCGTCCCCATCGCCGTCTGGAGGTCGGTCAGTTCCGCGCGGACCGTCTCGACGGTGTCGGCCAGTTCGGGGTGGTCGGCGGCCGCGTCGAGTCGCTCCTCGACGGCCGGGACGAACACCTCGTGGCTGGCCTGCTTCGCGAGGACGCGCAGCAGGTCCAGCGAGAGGATGTTCGAGGTGCCCTCCCAGATGGGGAGCACCTGCGCGTCTCGAAGCATCCGCTCGGTGGTGAAGCCGCTGACGTAGCCGTTCCCGCCCAGCACTTCACAGGCGTAGGAGGCCGTCTCGACCGACTCGCGGGCGGTCCGGAGTTTGGCGACCGGGACGAGCATCCGCATCAGGCGGAACGCTTCGGACTGGTGCGCCTCCTCGACGGTGTCCGCGGCCAGCACCGCCTCGCGGTAGTCGTCGAGCAGGCGCGAGGCGGCGAACACGAACGCCGTCGCGGCCTCGTAGTCCACGCTCATCTCCACGAGGTCGCGGCGCATCAGCGGGTACTGGTCGATGGTCTGGCCGAACGCCTCGCGGTCGGCGGCGTACACCTTCGACTCCAGCAGGCAGCGACCCATGATGCCCACCGACGCCGCAGCGTTCGACAGGCGCTCGAAGTTGAGCATCTCGGTCATGTACTCGAAGCCGCGTTCGGGTTCGCCGACGAGGTAGCCCGTGGCGCCGCGCAGTTCGACCTCCCCCGTCGGCACCGACAGCGTCCCGAGTTTGTCCTTCAGGCGGCGGTACAACTGGTCGTTGAGGCGCGCGTCGTCGCCCTCGCCGCGTGGGGTGCCCCCGTCGTCGAGCGTGTGCGGGACGACGAACAGCGAGAGTCCTTTCGTCCCCTCGGGGGCGTCCTCGCGGCGGGCGAGCGCCAGCGTCCCCTCGGCGTCGATGTTCGAGCAGAACCACTTCTCGCCGGTGAGTTCGTAGACGCCCTCCTCGTTCGTGGCCACGGCGGTGGTCTCGTTCGCCCCGACGTCGCTCCCGCCCTGCTTCTCCGTGAGGAACATCGCGCCCTCGACGTACTCATCGGGGTCGTCGCTCGTCAGCGCGTCGAGGTAGCGTTCGGTCCGTGGGTCGTCCCGCCCGAACCGGTCGAGGACGATGGCCGCGCCGACGGTCATCGACGCGGGGCAGACGAAACCGGGGTCGGCGTACGAGAGGATGGCTTCGCCCGCGATAGCGTGGGTCAGACCGAGCGGTTCGTCCCGCCCCTCCGGGGCGTGGAACACGTCGTGTGCGAGGCCGAACTCGCAGTACGTCGCCAGTTCCGTGTCGGCGAGCGCGGGGTGGTACTCGACGTGGTTCAGCACCTCGCCCATGTCGTCGTAGGTGTCGAGTTCCGGCGGGTGGCGCTCGACTGCCTCGCTGTTGTCCGCGATGCGCGTCCCTGTCTGCTCGCCCAGCCAGTCCAGCCGCTCGGCCGCCCAGTCGTAGTCCGCCTCCGGGTACGCCCGCTCCGCGACTCGCTGGAGGGTCCGGTCGAGCGCCCAGTAGTTGCAGTCTCGCCCGGCGTCGAGCGCGCCGTAGTCGATGGGGTCCCGTGACATGCTGGCACGCTTGGGGACACGTCAACAAAAAACGATGCAGAACCGACCACGACTGACGAGTGGTTTACTCGCCGCCACGGTCGGCTGCGGCGGTTCGCTGCGCTCGGTCGTCGCTCTCGGCTCAGTCCTCGGTCTCGACCGTCGCTGCTTCGGGTGCGTTCGAGCGCACGCTGTGGATGCCGTTGCGCGCGTCGCTCTCGTTGACGTACCCCTCGCCGGAGTCCGCGATGATGTTCCCGTTCCGATGGACGAGTCGCCAGCGGTACTTGCCTGCCGCGTCCTCGTACAGCTCGAATGTCGCGTGGGACATACTTCTACTGACGCCGTTTTCGAATAAAACACCCCGTCAGCGTGCGGGCGGATAGACTGTTCGCTGCTAGCATCGCGGCCACAGTCGGGTTTAAGCGCTCAGAGCGCCTCCTATCGGATAGTACCGTATCGATACGTCGCCAGCCACCGCGCCAGTCGCGGAGGGAGTGAGACGGTCGGTCCGGGCGGAGACTCCATGCATCCCGTATCCTCGACGACCAGCGACAACAGCGATTCCGCCGACCCGACGCCCCACCGCGCGGCCATCCGCGCCGAGGACGTCTCGGTGACCTACGCCTCCGGCACAGAGGCCGTGAAGGGCGTCTCCCTCACCGTCCCCGAGGGGGAGTTCTTCGGCTTCCTCGGTCCGAACGGCGCGGGCAAGACCACGACCATCAAGGCGTTCGTCACGCTCCTCGACCCGACCGGCGGGTCGGTGACCGTCAACGGCTTCGACGTGCGCCGCGACCGGCGGGCGCTCCGCTCGTCCATCGGCTACATGGCCCAGGAGACGAGCGTCGACCTCGAACTCACGGCCCGCGAGAACGTCCGGTTCGCCTGCGAGGCGTACGGCGTCCCGCGCAGCGAGCGCGCCGCGCGCATCGACGAACTCCTCGAACTCGTGGACCTCGCCGACGTCGCCGACGAGCAGGCCAAGACCTACTCCGGCGGGATGAAGAAGCGCCTCGACGTGGCGACGGCGCTCGTCCACCGCCCGCCGCTCGTCTTCCTCGACGAACCGACCACCGGGCTGGACCCCACGGCCCGGAACCGCCTCTGGGACTACTTCCGGCGCATCAACGAGGAGGGGACGACGGTGTTCCTCACCACGCAGTACCTCGAAGAGGCCGACCAGCTCTGCGACCGCATCGCCGTCATCGACGACGGCCGCATCGTCGCGCTCGGGACGCCCGAGGAGCTGAAAGCGCGCGTCGGCGGCGACGTGCTCGACGTCGACCTCGTCGACCCGAGCGACGCGACGCTCGCCCGCGCCGAAGGCGTCGTCCACGACTCCGGGCTGCTCGACGGCGAGGGGTCCGTCTCCCGGACCGAGTCGGGGCTGAGCGTCACCGCCCAGCGCGCCCGCCGGGTCGGGACCGACCTGCTGGTCGCCCTGCGCGACGCCGGTATCGTCGTCGAGGGGTTCAACGTCCGCTCGCCGACGCTCGACGACGTGTTCCTCGCCATCACCGGCGCGCCAGCCCGTTCCGACGACGAGGACGAGGACCGTGAGACACCGGACGACGTGGCCGCCTCGGAGGTGGCGCGATGAGTAGCGGTGCGAGCACCCGAACCGCGAGCGTCGAGGACCCTCAGGTCCACGAGACGCTGGCGTCGTCCGCCGACGTCGCTCAGCCCCCGTCGTACCTCGCCGAGGTGTGGGTGAACTTCAAGCGCTGGAACCTCAAGGCGCTCCGGAACCCGTTCATCGTCGTCGGGAGCGTCGTCCAGCCCGTCGTCTTCCTCCTGCTGTTCTCGGAGGTGTTCGGCGGCGTCGTCGGCGCGGCAATCGGCGACGCGGCGGGCGTCGGCTACCTGACGTTCCTCGTCCCGGCCATCGTCATCCAGGTCGCCCTCATCGCCGCCTCCTCGTCCGGTATCGGCCTCGTCAACGACGTCGAGAACGGGATGTTCGAGAAGGTGCTGGTCACGCCGATGCGCCGTTCGGCGGTGTTCGTCGGCAAGACGCTCTCGGAGATGGTCCGCGTCGCGGTGCAGGGCGTGCTCATCATCGTCCTCGGCGTCGTCCTCGGGGCGACCGTCGAGACGGGCGTGCTCGGCGCGCTGGCGATGGTCGGCGTCGCCGTCCTGTTCAGCCTCTGGTTCACGGCGTTCTCGAACGTCCTCGCGCTGGTGACGCGCGACCAGGAGTCGACCATCATCGGGGCGAACCTGCTCGTCTTCCCCCTCCTGTTCGTCTCCTCGGCGTTCCTGCCGGTCGAGTCGCTGCCGGGGTGGATGCAGGTCGTCGCCCGCCTCAACCCCATCACCTACGGCGTCGACGCGACCCGCACGCTGATGCTGGAGGGCTGGAACTGGAGCGCGCTCGCCCCCGACCTCGCGGTGCTCGTCGCACTCGACGTCGTCCTCGGCGCGCTGGCGGTGTACATGCTGACCCGCGCCTCTTCGGCGCGAGTCTGAACTCCCGACAGGTCGTCTCTCCGTCCCTCTTCCTCGACGCTCCTCACTTCTCCGCGACGCGCTCGTACGTGACGAACGCGAACCCGTCGCGTACGTCTCGGTCGACCTCGGTGAACGCCTCCCGGTTCCACTCGGGGAAGCGCGTGTCGCCCTCGTACTCGTCGTCGAGTTCGGTCAGCACGAGTCGGTCGGCGTGGGGCAGGATCTGCTCGTACACCGTCTCGCCACCGACGACGTACACCGTCTCGACGCCACGCTCACCAGCGTCGGCGGCAGCGACCGCCACAGCTTCCTCGACGCTCCCGACCTGCGCGACGTTCTCGGCGTCCGCGTCGACGCCCTGCGACGTGAGAACCACGTTCGTCCGGTCGGGCAGCGGACCGCCCAGGTCCGCGACGATGGACTCGTAGGTCAGGCGACCCATCACGACCGGGTGGCCCGCCGTCGTCTCCTTGAAGTGCGCCATGTCCTCGGGCAGGTGCCATGGCATCCCGCCGTCGCGCCCGATGACGCCGTTGGCGGCGACGGCAGCGACGAGCGTGATGGTGACCCGCTCGTCCGTCGCGGGTGCCGATTCGTCCGCCACGGTCACTCTGCCACGGCGAACCGGATACCGTCGGCCGGGTCGTAGTCGTGCAACCGGATGTCCTCGAACGTCAACTCGTCGAGCGGCACGTCCGCCACCTCGACGCGTGGGCGTTCGCGTGGCTCGCGCGAGAGTTGCGTCAGCAGTCCGGGGACGTGGTCGTAGCGCTCGCGGTCCTCGGCCTCGGCCGGTGCGGTCTCCTCGACCCACTCGCGGACCCGCTCGTACTCGCTGCGGTTCTCGACTGCCCGGAGGCGCGACTGCAACTCGTCGAGGTTGTCGTCGTACCACGCGCCGCGGTCGCCCTCGCCGCAGTAGACGTGGGCGTCGACGACGCTGTGGCTGAACTCGCCGACCTCGAACCCGGTCTGCTGGGCGACGGCGTGCGTGAGGAGGGCGTACGCGGCGACGTTGAACGGGACGCCGAGGGCCACGTCGCCCGAGCGCTGGGTGAGGTGGCAGTTCAGTCGGTCGCCCTGGACGTTGAAGACGAACGTGTAGTGACACGGCGGGAGCGTCGAGACGGCCGCGTTGGCGGGGTGCCACGCGTTGACGACCATCCGCCGGGAGTTGGGGTTCTCGCGGAGCGTGTCGAGGACGTACTGCAACTGGTCGAACGTCCGGCCGCCCTCGTCCTCCTGCGTCCAGCGGTGGGCGTCGTCGGGCCAGGACTCGCCGTCGAGACCGGAGTCGGGGACCGGGTAGCGCCGCCAGAACCGGCCGTAGGCGGTGTCGAGTCGCCCGTCGTCGTCGGCCCACGCGTTCCAGATGCCCGTCTCCTCGCGGAGGGTGCGGATGTGCTCCTCCCCCGAGAGGTACCAGAGCAGTTCGTGGACCAGCGAGTTCCAGCGGAAGTCCGAGAGCCGTTTCGTCGTCAGCAGGGGGAACCCCTCCTGAAGGTCGACGCGGTAGTGCTGGCCGAACGCGGAGACGGTGTCCACGCCCGTCCGATTGGGTTTGTACCCCCCGGTTTCGAGGACGCGACGGACGAGGTCGAGGTAGGCGTGCATCGGTCGTTGTCGACGGTCAGGTTGCCTTCACATAATGATTGTCGGCCTGCGCTCGTCCGTCGCGTGACGTTGCATCAGCGGGCGACACGTTGATATTCGAAACTGTCCACCGTCTCATATGGCGTACAAGACCGCTGGAATCGGGGAGACGCGGTCGGTCATCGAGGACGAAGGCGGGGAGATGTGGCCGCTGCGCGAACTGCTCGGCTGCGAGCGGTTGAGCGTCTCCGTCGTCGAACTCGCGCCCGGCCGCCGCGGAACCGAGTACGACCACGCTGGCTGTGACTGCGAGTCGGTGTATCTCGCGGTGCAGGGGGCGGTGGACGTCGACTGCCTGCTCCCGTCGGGTGCGGTCGAGTCGCTCACGCTGGAGGAGTACGAGGCGGTCAGCATCCCGCCCGAACAGTCGCGGCAACTCGTCAACCGGAGCGACGGGACGGTCCGGGTCGTCGTCGCGAGTACGGTCTGAGCAGTTCGCTGGCCGAACGCTCATCCCGCTCGGGTGTCTCCACCACGACCAGATGGCACTGCCCACCGACCAGGGGTTCCCGACCTTCTATCGCGCGTACGTCAGCACCGCGATTCACACGGCGACGACGGTGGCGCTGACCGCGCTCGGTCTCCTGACGTTCGTCCACTGGGGGTTCGCGATCCTCGCGATACTGACCTACGTCCTCCCGCCGCTGTACCTCTACCTCACCCGCGACTCGACCGCGGGCGACGCGGCCGCGGGAGACCCGACTCCGGAACGAGCGACCTCGGACACCGCGACCGCTGGTGCCGAGGGAGCGACCAGTGCTGGTGACGGACCCAGCGGTGCGGAGGAGGCTGGGACGACGGACCGCGGCGAGTCGGCGGCCCGCGAGACACCAGTCTCCGACACCGTCGGTGAGGGCCCGCCCAGAGGTGGTACGGCCGTCACCGCCGAACCAGACGGGAGTCGGGGAGGAGCGGACGCCGACGCGGATACCGACACGAACGGTGACGCTGACAGCGATACGGACACCGACTCGGACAGCGACACCGATTCGGATTCTGACGGTGACTGCGACTCGGACACCGATTCGGACTCGGACGGTGACTCGGATTCGGACAGTGATTCTGACGGTGATAGCGGCACGGACTCGGACGGCGACTCGGACGCAGACGGCGACTCGGACGCAGACGGCGACTCGGACGCAGACGGCGACTCGGACGCAGACGGCGACTCGGACGCAGACGGCGATACCGACAGCGACACCGACGACGGGGCCGGCTCAGAGGAGCGCTGGGGGCCGGTCTCCGTCTCGACCGACCGGGCGCTTCGGAGCGTCGCGGTCACGGCGGACGGTGCGTACGCCGTCGGCGACGAGGGCGTGGTCGTCGCGGATCGCGGCGACGACTGGGAACGACTGCTCAACGACGGCCCCGGAACGGCGGGGAACGCGCTCCACGGGGTCGGCTCGACCGACGACGACGCGGCGGTGTGGGTCGCGGGCGACAGCGGCGCGGTCGGCCGCTACGACGTGGAGGCGGGGCGGTTCACCGACCACTCCGCGCCGAACGACCTGACGGACAACCTGACCGCCGTCGCGGCGACGGGACCGGCGGGCGGGGAGACGGTCGTGCTCGCCAACGGCTCCGGTGCGGTGCTCCGTGGCCGGTACGACGAGGGTCGGGTCGCGTGGGGCGACCCGGTCAAACCCGGGAGCGGGTCGAGCGTGGCCGCGCTCGCGTTCGGTCCGGAGGCGGGCTACTGCTGTGACACGAACGGGTCGGTGTTCGTCACTCGCGACGCGGGCGAGTCGTGGTCCGACCTCGGCGTGGAGGACGCCGACTGTTCGTTCACCGCGCTCGCACCGCTCGCCGCCGACCGCGTCCTCGTCGGCGCGAGCGACGGCCGCCTGTTCGAGTACGACGGTGCCGTGTGGACGCCGCGACGGGTCCTCGACGGGTCGCTCGACGGGATAGCGGTCGTCGGCGGTGACGCTGCCGACGGTGAGACGGAGTACGGCGTCGCCTGCGGGCCGGGTGGAACGCTCGCGGAACGGAGCGGGACGGGCGACTGGGAGGAGTGCCTCGTGGCGACCGACGCCGACCTCACGGCGGTCGCGGTCGATTCGAGTCGGGCGGTCGCCGTCGGTACGGGCGGGACGGTGCTGGAGCGTGAGCGCTGAGGCGAGTTCCTGCCGACGCTCCACGCGTCTCGTCCGGGCGATACCACCGTCTCGCGTAGTTTCTTGACAGCGCCCGGTGAATCCGCGGTATGTACCTGGCCGACCACACGTGGGAGGAGTTGGGCGACTACTTCGACCGGGAGTCGCTGGCCATCGTCCCCGTCGGCAGCACCGAACAGCACGGCCCGCACCTGCCGGAGGCGACCGACCACCTCATCGCCGAGGCGTACGCCCGCGAGGCGGCCGAGCGAACGGGCTACCTCTGCACGCCGACGGTGAAGATCGGCGTCAGCCCCCACCACCGCCAGTTCCACGGAACGATGTGGGTCGACGCGCCCGCGTTCCGCGACTACATGACCTCGCTGGCGCGCAACCTCACCTACCACGGCGTCGACCGCATCGTGTTCGTCAACGCCCACGGGGGGAACGTCCAGCACCTCCGGGAGGTCGGACGGCGACTCCACGACGCTGGCGACGCCTACGCTCTGGAGTGGATGTGGGACGAGTCGATCCCGGACCTCGTGAACGACAGCTTCGAGCGCAACGGTCCCCACGGCGGGCCGAAGGAGACGGCGATGATACAGTACCTCCGCCCGGACCTCGTCCGAGAGGACCGTCTCGAAGCCGCCCGCGACGACGGCTGGGCGGACTTCGACGCGGAGGCCGAGCAGGCCCGCCGGAACGGGTCGCGGACGTTCTACGACTCCGTCGAGAACTCCGCGAACGGCGTGTTCGGCGACCAGACGGACGCGACCGCCGAGAAGGGAGAGGAGCTGTTCGAGGCCGCGACAGACCAGCTGGTGGAACTCTGCGAGTGGCTCGCCGAGCGCGACCGGTCGGCGCTCCTCCCGGCCGACCACGTGTAGTCGGCTCCGTCAACGCCCACGTGCATCAAGCCGAACGGCTATGGGTCGGGGGCGAGCACTCATCCGGTGAGACCCGTATGGGCACGATGACCGAGATACGACTTCCGGTGAACGAGTTCGCGCTCCACGAGACGTTCCGTGCGGTCCCCTCGACGAACGTCGAGATACAACGCGTGGTCGCGCACAGCGCGGACCACCTCGTGCCGTTCCTCTGGGTGACGGCCGACGACTTCGACGCCCTCCACGAGTCGTTCGAGGACGACGCCTCCGTCGACTCGCTGTCGCGACTCTCGGAGTTCGACGGCGAGCGACTCTACCGCATGTCGTGGGGGTCGAAGGTCGCGGTCGTCGCCCACGCCCTGGCCGAGCAGGACGCGACGGTGCTCTCGGCCGTCGGCACCGACGACGAGTGGTCGATGCGACTGTTCTTCCCCGGCCGGGACGCCCTCCAGCGCACCCACGAGTTCGCCGACGACGAGGGGCTGTCGATGACCGTCGACGCCATCTACGAGACGAGCGACTCGAACCGTGACCGGTTCGGGTTGACCGGACCGCAACACGAGACGCTCGTCACCGCCTTCGAACAGGGCTACTACGACTTCCCGCACGGCGTGACGACCGAGGAGCTGGGGTCGTCGTTCGACGTCTCCGCGCAGGCCGCCGCCGACCGTCTCCGACGAGGGCACGGGAACCTCGTCGAGGAGGCGCTCGTGGCCGGTGACCTCGCCGACGTCGAGTCGGAGTGAGATACATCTCGCTCTCACCACGGCTCCCGAGCGACACGCTCTAACCGGCCTCGGTCCAACGACCGCCCGTGATATCCAACCTCGCACAGGGCGTCCAGGGGTTCACCAGCAACGCCTTCCTCGTCAGCGGCGAGCGGACCGTCCTCGTCGACCCGGGCAACGAGTTCGACGTCGTCGAGCGCGTCCGGGACCGGGTCGACGGCCTCGACGCCGTCGTCCTCACCCACACGCATCCCGACCACGTCGGCAACCTCGACGCGGTGAAGGAGGCGTTCGGGGTCGACGCGTGGGGGTTCGACACCGACCAGCCGGGGGTCGACCACGCCATCGCGGACGGCGACACCGTCGTCCTCGGCGACCACGAGTACGTCGCGCTCCACACGCCGGGCCACAAGGACGACCACCTCTGCTTCCACTCGCCCGACGCGGGCGTCCTGTTCGGCGGCGACCTCGTGTTCGCTGGCGGCGGGTTCGGTCGCACCGATCTCGCCGAGGGTGACCGGTCGCGACTCGTCGAGAGCATCGACTACGTGCTGGACCACGTGGCAGAGGGCGACGACCTGTACGTCGGTCACGGGCCGAGCGTCGACGGCGAGGCCCGAGCGCACGTCGAACTCGCGGCGCAGTCCGCACGGATGGGCTGACCGCCGTCGGAACCAGGCTTTCGTCCGTCGGGACTGGAAAGAGAAGGCATCCGAACGGGACTATCACCGAAACTGATTAGTCGGTCCTGTCGAAAATTCACCGTAGACACGGTTCCCGACCGGAACCCTCCCGACCATGGCACTCTCAGAGATTCTCCTGGCGCAGAAGGTAAAGATCGCACTCGCCGGCCTGCTCGTCCTCACGGGCGCCGGTGCGGGTGCGGTGTACACCGGTACGGTCGACGTCGACGGCGTCCTCGGCGACGACGCCGACCTCGTCGACAACGTTCCCGAGAACGCGACGATGGTGATGCGCTTCGACAGCGCGGTCGTCGACGACGACAGCACCAAACAGCTGGCGAACGCGGCACTGGAGACGCAGGCGAACGCGTCGGAGCGGTACGACGGGCCGGAAAGCTACGAGGAGGCGATGGAGGCCGTCGAGAACGACTCCGCTTCCGGCGACCTGAGCGCAGACGGGTTCCACGAAGCGGTCGTGTTCGGTAACACGAACTCGACCGGCGTCGCTTCGACTGGCGACCAGTACAACGGTGTCATCGTCAGTTCGGACTGGTCGACCGACGAGTTCGTCAACGCCACCGAATCCGAGTACCGCCCGTACGAGGAGACGACCGTGAACGGCTACACCGTCTACAAACCGAATGAGTCCGCCGCGTTCGGAACCGACCAGCACATCGGCGTCATCGACGACGGCGTCTACGTCGTCGGGTCGCCCGGTGCCGTCAACGACACGCTCGCGGTCGCCGCTGGTGACGGGTCGTCGTTCGGCGGCGAACTCCGCGAACAGTACGACGCCACCCACGACGGCTTCCTCCAGTTCGCGATGGAGATCCCCCAGCAGCAGATCCCCGACGCTGCCTACGAGAACACCGGTTCGGGGCTCGAAATGAACGTCTTCTCCGACGTTCGGTACGTCTCCGGGTCGTACTACTCCGAGGGCGACAGCGTCGGACTGACGGTCGGCATGAACGCTGGCGGCTCCGAGAACGCGAAGGACGTGCAGGACGTGACCGAGGGCGGCGTCGCAGTGCTGAGAGGAGGTATCGAGAACGAGACGGCGAAGGAGGCGCTCCGGGACGTGACGGTCGAACGCGACGGGTCGCGGGTCTCGCTCACCTTCGAGCAACCGGTCGACGAGGTGGCCGACCTGGTCCGCCTCTACTACCGGATGCTGGCGATGCCCATGACCGGCACCGCTGGCTCGACGTACTGAGTCGACCAATCGACACACTCAACTTTCCGTTCTCCCGACCTGTCGTAACCCGCTCGTCAGAACCATGCGCCGCCTCCGCTCCTTGCTCCGGAAGGAACTCCGCTGGAGCAGACACAACCTCGCCACGCTCTGTCTGCTGCTGCTCATCCTCCCCGGCGGGTTCGTCTACACGACGACCGCGTTCGACCAGGTCATCCCGCGTGACTCGCCGGTCGCCGTCGTCCCCGCCGACGACTCGGTGTCTGAGGACGACCTGGACATCGCCACCGCGGCGGTGACGCTGTTCTCGGACCCGCGACGCTACGAGGACACCGAGGCGGGACTCGACGCGCTGAGACGCGAACAGGTGTACGCCGTCCTCGAAGTACCGCCCGACCTGACCGACGAGGGAGTCACGGCGAACTTCACGTTCTACGTCGACGGCTCCATCGTCCCGTACCACGAGGCGTCGGAGGCAATCGTCAGCGTCCTCGACTACCCGCTCCAGCGGACGCTCCCCGCCGACGTGACCGTCGAACGCGAGGTGGTCGGCCCCGAACACAGCCTCTCGGAGTACCTCGTCCCCGTCGGACTCCTGCTCGTCGTGTTGCTGTTCGCGTTCGCCTACGTCCCGTACAACCTCGCCAACGAGCGACAGGTCCTCGACAGGCTGGAGGTCGAGGCGTCGCTGGAGGCGGTCGTCGCCAGCAAGGTGCTGTTCTTCGGAGCGCTGCTGTTCGTCCCGATGGCCGTCGTCCACCTGATGAGCGGCTGGCTCGGCTACGCGAACACCGGGGTCGCTCCCGCCGCCATCCTCGCGTACCTGCTGACGTTCCTCGGACTCGTCGCGCTCAGCACGGCCATCATGCTCCTGTTCCGGTTCGACGTCGTCGGCCGGTTCGTCAACATCGTCGTGCTGTTCGGTCTGCTGGCGTTCTCGAACACCATCTACCCGGCCGGGTTCTTCTCCCCGATTCGGCGGGAGATCGCCCGCGCGAGTCCGCTGCACTACGCGACCATCGTCGCTCGCTCCTCGATGCTCAAGGGGATGACCGTCACCGACTTCCTCGACTGGTTCGCCGGACTGGCGCTGGTCACGCTCGGTGCGTTCGTCCTGCTCGAACTGAGCATCGTCCGCTATCGGAGGGTCAGATGACGGACACGAGCGACGCGGACACGACCGAGCCGCTACTCACCTTCGACGAGGTAGAGAAACGATACGGCGACACCGCGGCACTCGACGGCGTCTCGCTGTCCGTCGACACCGGTACCGTCCACTGTCTCGTCGGCCCGAACGGCTCCGGGAAGTCCACGCTCGTCCGGGTCGCACTCGGTCTCACCCGTCCCTCGGGTGGGTCCGTGGAGTGCCACGGCTCGACCGTCGGCTGCGGGTTCCAGACGCCGACGTTCTACCCCGACCTCACCGTCGGCGAGAACCTGGACGTGTTCGGCGACATCACCGGGGCCGACCCCGGACCGTGGTTCGAAGACGTGCTGGCCCGACTGCGACTCGACCGCGAGCGCGACCGACTCGCGGGCGACCTCTCCGGCGGGTTCGCCAAGAAACTCGACGTGGCGCTGGCGCTCCAGAAGGAGCCGCGACTGCTCGTCCTCGACGAACCGATGTCCGACGTCGACGACGTCTCGCGGGCGGAGCTCGTCGCGCTCCTCGACGACTACGTCACCGACGAGCGGGCGGCGCTCGTCTCGACGCACAGACTCGACGAGTTCGGACCCGTGCTCGACCACCTGACCGTGGTGGAGTCGGGGCGCGTGGTGGTCGACGAACGGGCCGAGACGCTCGCGTCGTCGGCGCTCGACCCCGACTCGCTCCAGCGGTCCTACGTCGACCTGGTCGCCGGGAACGGCGGGGGAGACGGCTCGGACGACGGGAGCGACGCTGGTGCGGTCGACGTCGGCAGCAGTGACACCGTCGAGTGAACGGTCCGCTGGCCCCGCGACTCAGTTCTCGCTCGGTTCGTCTCCGGCGTCGTCTCCGCTCTCCCCGGCGGTCGGGCCGCCGTAGCGTCCGAACCACGACTCCAGTTCCTCCAGTCGGTGGATGGCCCGGTCCGGGTCGGTGATGGCGTGGTGCTCGCCCTGGTAGACGACCAGTTTCGCGTCTACTCCTTGCTTGCGGACGCTCACGTACAGTTGCTCGGCCTGGGTCGGCGGACAGCGCCAGTCGTTCTCGCCGGCCGTGACGAGCAGCGGCGTCCGCACGTTCCCCACGTCGGCTATCGAGGAGGCGTCGCGGTAGCCCTGGGGGTTCTCCCACGGGAGGCCGAAGTCGGCCTCCAGCCAGTTCTGGCTGTCGTCGGTCCCGAACGAGGAGGCGAGGTCGTAGACGCCGTGCTCGGCCGCCGCGGCGGCGAACCGGTCGGTACGCGTCACGAGGTAGGCGGTGTTGACGCCGCCCTGGGAGAACCCCGTGCAGAACAGACGTTCGGGGTCGGCCCACCCCGCATCGATCATCCAGTCGACGCCCGCCTGGAGGTCCTGCACCTCCAGCGTGTTCCAGCGCCCCTTCAGCTGCTCGGAGAACGAACGTCCGTAGGAGGTGGACCCGCGGTAGTTGACGCGGAAGACGACGTACCCCCGCGTCGTCCAGAACAGGGCGTCGAAGTCCCACCCAGGTGCGTCGTAGCTCATCGGTCCGCCGTGGATGTCGAGCAGGAACGGCCGCGGGTCGGGGTCGTTCGGGTCGAAGTCGGCCGGGTAGTAGGCGATACCCTCGACGGACTGGCCGTCGGAGTCGAACTCGACGCGGCGAGCGTTCAGCGGGCCGTACTCGTCGACCAGCGGGTCGGTCGCCGCGGTCAGTCGCGTTCGTTCCTCGTGCCCGTCGTTCTCCCCTGCGCTCTCGTCGAGCGCCGCGACGGGCATCGTGTAGAGTTCGGTCCCCGATTCGGGGTCGCTCAGCGTGACCGCGAGCG
This sequence comes from Halomarina salina, assembly GCF_023074835.1. NCBI lineage: Archaea > Methanobacteriati > Methanobacteriota > Halobacteria > Halobacteriales > Natronomonadaceae > Halomarina > Halomarina salina. The sequence goes on along the minus strand of NZ_JALLGW010000002.1, from coordinate 26,090 downwards.
TCCCCTCGGCGTGGTCGAACGCCCGGAGCGTCTCGGCGCGTGACTGCGACTCGTAGACACGTTCGGGGTCCCCGTCGAGGTGGAACCGCGCGAACCGTGACCAGCCGCCGTCGCCGAGCAGACAGACGAGGGACTCGTCGTCCAGCCAGCGCGGGGCCGCCCAGCCGAGCGTCCGGTCGAGGCCCGCCGAGACGTCTCGTTCCTCGCCCGTCTCGGGGTCGAGTACGCGGAGTTCCTCCGGTCGGTACCAGTTCTCGGGGTCCCGAGCGCGGACCGCGAGACGGCTCCCGTCGGGACTCCACGTCGGCGACCGACGGGTCGCCTCACCGCTCGTGACGCACTCGACGCTCCCGTCGTCGGGGTCGGCGAGGAACACGTCGGTCGCGTACGTGTCGTCGGGAGCCGCGCCGTCGTAGCCGAGGAACGCGATACCCGCCCGTCCCCACGCTGGCTGACGACCCGTCGTGGCCTCCCCCGCACTCGGTCGGAGGCCGGTCTCGTCCAGGCGTTCGGTGTCGCGGGTCTCTACGTCCACGACGAACAGGTACGTCCGCACGGTGTCGAGCCAGCCCGAGCCGTCGCGTTTGTGCTGGAGGCGTTCGGTCTCGATGGGGCCGCCCTCGTCGCGCTGGTCGAGGGCCGCCTGCTCGTCGTCCGTCGGGTCGCGCGCCGCGATGACGAGGCGGTCGCCCGACGGCGACCAGTCGAACTCGCCGACGCCGTGCTCGCGGGTGGTCACCTGCCTGGCGTCCCCGCCCCACTCCAGGTCGAACGTCCACACCTGCGACCGACGGTCGCCGCTCGCCCGGTCGTCACTCCCAGAATCGTCGTCGGCCTCGTCCTCGTCGGCGGACTGACCCTCCTCGCCTGTCTCGTCGCCCTCGTCCGCGTCAGTCTCGCCGTCGTCTCTCGCTTTCTCGCCGTCGTCAGCGTCCGAGGCGTCGCGGCCGACCCGGAGCGCCAGGTCCCGGTCGCGGGTCATCAGCACGGCCAGCGTCGAGCCGTCGGGCGAGAACGTGGGGGAGGAGGCGTCCGAGGACCGCGTGAGCCGGTGGGGTTCCCGCGAGCCGTCGGTCGGGGCGACGAACACCGACGAGCGCCGCTCGTCCTCGTCGGGGTCGAACTCCCGGGCGACGAACGCGACGCGGTCGCCGTCGGGGGAGAGCGTGGGGGACTCGACCAGCGTCCGGTCGTAGTAGGCCGCCGTGGGGACTGGGTCCATGTCTGGGGCTGTCGGGCCGCCGTGAAGGCTGTTGTGCCGAACTACGCCCCGTCTCCGCTCGAACCGTCGGCCTCGGCGACGCCCACGAGCGCGTCGTAGGCGTCGGCGTACGCCTCCGCGACGGCGTCGGGGTCGTCCCGGTGCTCGCCGGGGAGCGGGCGGAGGCGGTGGCGCGACCACGGCTCGACGAACTCCAGGACGCGCTCGACGCGCTCTTCGAGGCGGCCCTCGCGGGCGCTCCCCGAAGCGACCTCGCAGGCCTTCGCGTAGCGCTCCCCTTCGTAGATGCGGAGGCGGGCGGGTTCGACGACGGCGACGGCGTCCGGGACGGCCCCGTCCAGCGGTCGGGCGATGTCGGCGTACGACTCGACGACGACGCGTTCCTCGGCAGCGACGCGCGCGGCGACTGCGTCGAACGCCGCGCGGTGGCGGTCGGCCATCACCGCGTTGAACTCGTCGAGCGACTCGACGACGGTGGCGTCGGCCAGCGGGAGCGTCTCGGTCAGCAGCGGGGGCAGGTCGACGGTGCCGTTGACGACGAACTCGTCGCGGCCGTCGAGCGTGACGCGGTCACAGAGGAAGGCGCGGTCGGTCCGACCCAGGAGCCCCTTGCCGGTGCCCGGCGCGGGCGTCCAGAGCCGGTGGACGGGGTTGCGTTGCTCGGGAGGGTCCTCGCCAAGTCCGGCGAGCGTCCTGACGTCCTTGCCGTAGAGACGGCCGTCGGCGACGGCGTGGCGGACGTCGTCGTGGTCGAACCAGTAGTCGTTGCCGGCCCGCGGTTTGTAGGCTGGGGCGTCGAGGTGCGCGGCGAGTCCCGAGGCGAACGTGGTCTTTCCCGCGTCGACGCGGGCGCTCCCGGCGACGAGCAGGCGCATCTACGCGAGTCCGTAGTGGCCGGGTTCGTCGTCGGCGTCCGGTTCGGCGAAGACGAACGCGTCGGCGTTGACCATCATCCACGGGATGGCCCAGTCGAGCAGGACGGTCTCGGTCTCGGCGTCGAGTTCGCGCCCGGGGTCGAGCCCCTGGAGCATGCGGGCCACCTCGTAGATGGTGTACATCGACTCGTCGTCGAGCACCTCGTCGGGGTCGCGGAAGACGAGCGGTCGAATCGTCTCGAAGTCGGACTTTGGTCGGGGCATACCTCGTGGTTCGGGCCTCGGGCCGTAAGTCTCGCGGAACGGAGCGCTGTGGGGAGTCGCGCCGAGTCCGCTGGTGCGGAGAAGACAGCCGTCGCTGACCGGCCGAGCGCGAAAGAAAACGGAAGGTTCGGGACGTTACTCGTACGTCGAGGCGACCTGGTCGTACTTCTCGGCGACGTCGTCCCAGTCGACCACGTCGAAGAAGGCGTCGATGAAGTCGCCGCGGGCCGGGCCGTAGTCGTAGTAGTACGAGTGCTCCCAGACGTCCAGCGCGAGGATGGGGTGTGCGCCCCAGAGCGCGCCCTGGTCGTGCTTGTCGACGACGAGGTTGCGAAGCTGCTTCGCGACCGGGTCGTAGACGAGGAGCGCCCAGCCACCGGCGGCCGACGCTGCGGCCTCGAACTCGCCCTTCCAGCCCTCGTAGGAGCCGAAGTCCTCCTCGATACGGTCGGCGAGGTCACCGTCGGGTTCGCCGCCGCCGTTCGGGGACATGTTCTCCCAGAACGTCGTGTGGAGATAGTGTCCACAGCCGTTGTGGGTGACGTTGCGGATGGCTCCACCCGAGGAGCCGAAGTCACCGGACGAACGGTTCTCCGCGAGCGTCTCCTCGGCGCTGTCGAGGCCGTTTACGTAGCCCTGGTGGTGCGTGTCGTGATGCCACGTGAGCACCTGCTCGGACAGGGACGGTTCGAGCGCGTCGTAGTCGTACGGGAGAGACGGCAGTTCCGGGTTTGAACGTTCAGACATATCTTGACACCTCGGTGGGAGAATCGCTCGGTACGATGTTAAAGATTGAGGAGGCGAATCGTATCGCCGCTACTCGATTTAAGTTGGAAACCCTGAACGAAATCGTGACGAACTACTCCCGTCAGTCGTCGTCCGGGTCCTCACGGGTCGCTAGCGCTCGCCGTTCGGACTCTGCGTGGTTCTCCTTCCCCCGCTCGCACTCGTTCGGTCCGGAACACGCTACTCCTCCCCCCGAGCCCGTTTGAACATCGCCAGCGCCTCCTCCCGGCGGTCGCCGTGGTCGCAGATGGGCGCGGGGTACTCCGGCGCGAGGTCGGCGCGTTCGTCGTCGTCCAGTTCGTGCCACTCGTGGATTCGCTCGGGGTCGACGTCGCGGAGTTCGGGGACGTACCGCTTGACGTACTCGGCGTCCGGGTCGTACCGTTCCTGCTGGCTCCACGGGTTGAAGATGCGGAAGTACGGCTGCGCGTCGGTGCCCGTCGAGGCGGCCCACTGCCAGCCGCCGTTGTCGTTGGCCGTGTCGTGGTCCGCGAGGAGGGCGCGGAAGTGGTCGTAGCCGTGTCGCCAGTCGAGCATGAGGTCCTTCGTGAGGAAGGAGGCGACGAGCATCCGGACGCGGTTGTGCATCCACGCCTCCTCGCGCAGCTGGCGCATCCCGGCGTCGACGATGGGGAAGCCCGTCTCGCCGTCGCGCCACGCCTGGAGTTCGTCGTCGTCTTCGCGCCAGTCGATGCCCTCCTGGTAGTCGTCGAAGTTCTCCGTCACCACCTCCGGGTTGAAGTAGAGCACGTGGGTGTAGAACTCCCGCCAGGCGAGCTGTGACTGGAACTCCTCGACGGACTCCCGGGCCTCGTCGTCGGGGGCGTCGGCCATCGCGCCCTCGGTCGCCGCGTACACCTCGCGGACGCCGACGGTCCCCCAGTTGAGATGCGTCGAGAGCAGCGACGTGGTCACCTCGGTCGGGTCGTCGCGGCGATCGGCGTACTCGTAGATTGGCGACTCGCAGAACGCGTCGAGACGGTCGCGTGCGGCCTCGTGCCCGCCCGGTTCGACGTCAGCGTCGGTCTCGTCGAACCCGAGGTCGCCGGACGTCGGCACCTCCTCGTACTCCCCCGCGTCGGCGACGAGGTCACCCGACTCCGGCGCGTCGTAGGGCGGTTCCTTCTCACGGTCGCGCCACTTCTTCCAGAAGTAGGTGTAGACGGAGTAGTGCTCGCCGTCGTTGGTCGTGATAGAGCCGGGTTCGTGGTGGAGGGCGTCGTGGAACGCCGCGTGGCCGTAGCCCGCGTCCGAGAGGGCGGCCTTCACGGCCTCGTCGCGTTCCTGCGCGAGGCCGGAGTAGCCGTGGTTCCAGAACACGCCGGTCGCGTCGTGTTCCGCACAGAGGTCGGGGAGGACGGCGCTGGGGTCGCCGCGGAGCAGGCAGAGGTCGCCGTCGTGGTCGCGGTACCACTCGCGGAGCGCCGCTAGCGCGTCGAGCATGAACGCGACGCGCGAGGGCGACCCGTGAGCGAGCACCTCGTCGTCGAAGACGAACACTGGTAACACGTCGTCCTCGTCGGTGGCCTTCGCGAGGCCGAGGTTGTCGGTGGCACGCAGGTCCGAGCGGTGCCAGTGGACGAGCATAGAACGCTAGACGGCGGGCCGGACCGTAACCCTCCGGGTGGCGGCGACCGAGGTGACCACTGGTCGGTTGGTGCAAAACTTGCATGAATTTTGTTAACCTTTATTTTGGTACGGCGTAACACATAGCTGGAATGGAATCAGACGACGGAAGTCGATCCAAGGGACCGGTACGGCGACGAGCATTTCTGAAAGCGACCGGGGCAGGCGTCGCGGGCGTATCGCTCGCTGGCTGTGTCAGCACGGGGGGCGATGGGGGAGAAACGACTGACGGCAGCGGCACCGACGGTGGTGGCGGCGGAAATTCGAGCGGTGGCGGCGGGACCACGACCGGGACCGCGAGCGGTGGCAACCTCCCCGATTCGGTCAAGGTCGGTGTGCTCGCGCCCGAGCCGTCGAGCAACCCCATCGGGGCCAGCATCGCCAACGGTGCGAAACTGGCCGCGAAGCAGTTGAACGAGGAGGGCTCGGGTCCGGAGTTCGAGGTGGTCGTCAAGGACACCAAGGAGAAACCCGACACCGGGCGGACGAAGTACCAGGAACTCACCCTCAGCGAGGAGGTGGACGTGACGACGGGCATCTTCACCAGCGAGGTGCTGCTGGCGGTGCTCGGCGACATCGCCGAACAGCAGACCGTCCACCTCACGTCGGGTGCGGCGACGCCCGAGGCGAGCGCACGGGTCAACGAGGACTACGAGAACTACAAGTACCACTTCCGCACCGGGCCGCTCAACGCCTACCAGCTCGGGGTCAACATGACCGACTTCCTGGGGGCCAAGCAGTCGGACCTCGGCTGGGAGTCGGTCGCGGTGCTCGTCGAGGACTACGAGTGGACGAAACCCGTCTCGAAGGCGCTCGACGAGAACATGGGCGACACCGGCGTCGAGATAACGACCCAGAAGCGCTACGCGTCCGGCACGACCAACTTCGCGCCCATCTACGACCAGGTGGAGAGTTCGGGGGCCGACGCGGCGTTCATCGCGATGGCCCACACCGGCACGCCGGCTGTCGCGCAGTGGGCGAAGGAGCAACGCCCCTTCCACTTCGGAGGCATCCACGTGCCGATGCAACTGCCGTCGTACTACGAGGCGACGAGCGGCGCGTGTAACTACGGGGTGACGCAGAACTCCGCGACGCCAAAGAGCGAGGTGACCGAGAAGACCGTCCCGTTCTCCAACGCGTACAACGAGGAGTACGACAGCTACCCGGTCTACACGGGCTACATCACGTTCGACGCGGTCAAGCAGTACGCGGAGGTCATCCAGCAGGCCGGGACCGTCGAGGCCGACGACGTCGTCTCCGGCCTCGAGCAGTCGTCGTACACCGGCACCGTCGGAACGGTGGAGTACTACCCGAAGGACAACGAGTTCGCCCACGACGTCGTCTACGAGGAGGACCTGGTCAACCCGGTGTACCAGCAGTGGCAGGACGGCAGCCAGGAGGTCATCTACCCCGACAACCTCACGACGGCCGACTACCAGGCCCCCTCGTGGTTGTAGATGGTCGGCGTCGACCTCGTCGCTCCACTGCAGGCCTCGCCGTCGACGGTGCTCGTCCAGATCGTCATCCTCAGTTCGCTGTACGCGCTCGTGGCGCTGGGGTTCACGCTCATCTTCGGCGTCGGCGGGGTGTTGAACCTCGCTCACGGCGCGAGCATCACCATCGGCGCGTTCGTCGCGTACGTCGTCACCGCACAGCAGGGGTTCGGCGGGTTCGTCGGACTCGCGGCGGCGTTCGTCGTCACCGGCCTCGTGAGCGGCGTCTACTACCTGGCGCTCATCAAGCGCATCGAGGACGAGCCCATCATGGTGATGATAATCACGCTCGTCACCTCGGTCGCCGTCGAGGAGGTCATCCGGTTCGTCTACGGCTCGCAGGCGAAGGTGCTGACGCTCGTCGGCGGTCGCATCAGCCTCGCCGGGTCGACGGTGACGTACACCCAGCTCGTGGCGTTCGGGCTCTCGGCGCTGCTCATCGCCGCCCTGTTCGCGTTCGTCAACTACACGCCACAGGGCAAGGCGCTGCTCGCGACGAGCATGACGAAGAAGGGGGCGGCGCTGGTCGGCATCGAGGCCGACCGCATCAACCTGCTCGTCTGGGTCGGGGCCGGCGCGCTCGCGGGCGTCGCGGGCGTCTTCCTCGGCGCGACGCAGGGCGCGTTCTTCGCGATGGGTCGCGGGCCGCTCGTCCTCTCGTTCAGCATCGTCGTGCTCGGCGGTATCGGCTCCATCCGTGGCAGCGTCCTCGGTGCGTTCGTCGTGGGCGCGCTGGAGGTGCTGACGGTCCAGTACGTCGATTCGAGCCTCACGGGACTGACCCCGTTGCTGGTGCTCGTCGTCGTGTTGCTGCTCAGACCGGAGGGACTGTTCGGCCGCGAACTGGTGGAAGCATGACGCTGCACGACCCAGCGCGCTCCATCGCACGTCGACCACCGACCGACACCGGGGCGAACGCATGAGTGAGGACACCGCATCCGGACGCGTGACGGACGAGAGCGGGCGGTCGCTCCCGTCGATACCGGTGCGATACGTCGTCGGGGTAGTCGGCCTGCTCCTGCTCGCGGTGCTGCCGCTGATGGCGAGCATGGAGCTCGGCATCGGCATCCCCGGCGTGTTCGTCTTCACCGTCGACCAGCTGTTCCTGCTCGACCTGGCGCTCGCGCTCTACTTCGGGATGTTCGCGATGAGCTGGGACACCGTCTCGGGGTACACCGGCCAGATATCGTTCGGTCACGGCCTGTTCTTCGCCGTCGGCGGCTACACGTCGGCGCTGTTGAACCTCGGCTACGGGCTGGACCCCCTCGTGTCGGTGCCCCTCGGGATGGTGCTCGCGGCCGTCGCGGGCGTCGTCATCGGTGTGCCGGCGCTCCGTCTGCGCGGGCCGTACCTCTCGCTGGTGACGCTCGTCGCACCGCTCATCCTGCTCAACCTGTTCATCTTCCGGAGCGACGTGTTCGGGGGTGAACTCGGCATCTCGCCCGGCCCCGACAACTTCCTCGGGTTCGGCGTCGCCGACGCGGAGATGGTGTACTACGTCGCCCTCGGCCTGTTCGTGTTCATCATGGCGGTGTTGCTCCTCGTGACTCGCTCCGACGCGGGCCGGGTGTTCACCGCCGTCCGCGAGGACGAGGACGCAGTGGCGAGCGTCGGCCTCAACCCGGCGAAGTTCAAGATTTTCGCGTTCGTCCTCAGCGCCGCCATCGGCGGGCTGGCGGGGGCGATGTACGTCCACACGCCGCGAGGCGGCGCGACGTACTCCGAACTGTTCTCGACGACGGTCAACGTCGAGGTCATCATCGCCGCCGTCCTCGGCGGGATGGGTACCATCGTCGGGGCCGCCATCGGCGGCATCTTCGTCGGTATCGTCCCGGAGTTGTTGAACGAGGTCGAGCTGGCGATTCCCGAGATCCTCGCACTCCCGTTCGGGCCGAACGTCGGGCTCAAAGTCCCCGTCGTCGGCGGGACGCCGATCAGCGAGATCGACTTCCTCATCTTCGCCGTCCTCACGCTGTTCCTGCTGTACATCCTGCCCGGCGGTATCCTCCGGGCGGTCATCCGCGGCGGGCGGCGTGCCCGTGGCTGGCGACGCGGCGACGACGTTGCGACCGACGGCGGTCGGCCAGAGCGCGTCCTCACCCGCGTCGTCCGTCGCTGGAACGACGAGTTGCGAGGTGACGACGATGAGTAGCGAGTCGAACCGGACGACCGACGACGAGGGGACCCCGACCGTCTCCGACGCGGCAGCGACGCCGGGAGCGGAGTCGTACGGTCCCGACGACGGCGTCCTCGTCGTCGACAACCTCCGGAAGGAGTTCGGGGGACTCGTCGCCGTCGAGGACTTCTCGTTCGCCGTCGAGGAGCAGGAGATCCTCGGCTTCATCGGGCCGAACGGGGCCGGGAAGTCGACGACGTTCAACTGCGTCACCGGCTTCTACGAACCCACTGCGGGGACCGTCTGGTATCAGGGCGAGGATGTCACCGGCAAGCCGTCGTACGAGATGGTCAACCGGGGCCTCGCCCGCACGTTCCAGCACTTCCGGCCGCTCCACGACCGGAGCGTCGTGGCCAACGTCGCACTGGCGCTGGTGCCGGACAAACTGTTCTCGTTCGGCGGCCTGCGCGGCGGGACGAGAGAACGAGCGGCGGAGCTCTGCGAGCGCGTCGGTCTGGGCGACGACCTGCACCGACTGCCCGACGAACTGCCACACGCGGGCCTCCTGCGACTGGAACTCGCCCGCGCGCTGGCGACGGACCCGACGCTGCTGCTCGTCGACGAACCGTTCGCCGGGCTGGCGGGCAACGAGGTCGAACGCATCTCGACGCTCATCCGGGAGTTACGCGACGAGGGCCTGACGCTCGTGGTCGTCGACCACAACATGCGCGGGTTGCTCTCGCTCATCGACCGTGCGGTGGTCATCAACTTCGGGTCGAAACTCGCGGAGGGGACGCCCGAGGAGATTCGGAACGACGAGGAGGTCCAGCGGGCCTACCTCGGAGGTGACCTATGAGGGAGTGGTTCGGCGTCGCGGGGGGCGGCCTCGCGAGCGCACCGGACGACGCCTCGAACCGGGAGGACACCGCGCCGGCCGACGCGTCCGACGCGCCCGCGTCGGCCGCCGACGAGCAGCTCCTCGCCGTCGAGGACTGCAGCGTCTCCTACGGGAAGGTGTCGGCGCTGCGCAGCATCGACGTGCGCGTCGCCGAGGGCGAGTTCGTCGCCGTCATCGGTCCGAACGGGGCGGGAAAGTCGACGCTCTGCAACACCGTCTCGGGCTTCCGGGAGTACTCCGGCAGCGTCCGATACCACGGCGACGAGGTTCGCGGGCAGTCACCGCGTGACCTCGTCGAGGGTGGACTGGTCCACTGCACGGAGTCCCGCGACCTGTTCGGCCACATGTCCGTCGAGGACAACCTGACGCTCGGCGCGTACCGGGCGAACACCAACGTCTCGGAGCGGCTGCGGTTCGTCTACGACCTGTTCCCGGCGCTCGAAGACCGGACGGGCCAGCACGCCCGGACGATGAGCGGCGGCGAACAGCAGATGCTCGCCATCGGGCGGGCGCTGATGGGCGACCCCGACCTGCTCGTCCTCGACGAACCGACGCTGGGTCTCGCGCCGGTCATCCTCGACGACATCAGCGGGGGTATCGAGCAGATACGCGAGGAGGGCGTCACCATCCTCCTCGCCGAGCAGAACGTGACGTTCGCGCTCCGCCACGCCGACCGCATCGTCCTGCTGGAGAACGGCGAGGTGGTCAGACGCGGCACGCCCGACGAACTCCGCGAGGACGACTACATCCGCGAGTCGTACCTCGGCGGGTAGCGCGGCCGGCACACCCATCGATTCTTTGGCTCGGTCCGTTCAGAACGACCAGCTACTCGCTCGCGTCGCGAATCGCGGTCCAGACCGTCTCCTCGGTCAGCGGCATGTCGACGTGCTCGACGCCCAGCGGCGAGAGGGCGTCGACCACCGCGTTCACGACGGCGGGCGGCGCGGCGATGGTCCCGGCCTCTCCGATACCCTTCACGCCCAGCCGATTGGTGGGACTCGGGGTCTCCGTCGCGTCCGTCTCCACGTCGGGTAGCTGGGTCGTCTTCGGGACCCCGTACCTTGAGAGCGAGTCGGTCAGGAGCGCCCCGTCCTCGCCGTAGACGGCCGCCTCGTAGCGCGCCTGGCCGACGCCCTGGGCGACGCCGCCGTGGACCTGCCCCTCGACGATGGTCGGGTTGACGCGCGGGCCGCAGTCGTCGACCGCGACGTAGCGCTCTATCTCGACCTCGCCGCTCTCGGGGTCGACGGCCACGCGGGCGACGTGCGTCCCGAACGTGTAGGCGGTGCCCTCGGGTTCGTAGAACGTGGTCTCGTCGAGGCCCCGGTCGACGCCGTCGGGGAGGCCGCTGCCGTAGGCCGCGGACGCAACCTCCGAGAACGGAATCGTCCGACTCGGGTCGCCCGTGACGTGGAACTCCCCCGCGTCGTACGCCACGTCGTCGGGCGGGGCCTCGAACTGGTGGGCCGCGATGCGGCGCGCCTTCTCCCGGACCGCCCGCGCGCTCTCGGCGACGGCGTTGCCGCCCGTGACGGTGCTCCGACTGCCAAACGTCCCCGTCCCGGTCGGGACGCTGTCGGTGTCGCCCTCGCTGACCTCGATGGACTCCTCGTCGACGCCGAGTTCGTCGGCCACTATCTGTGCGTACGTCGTCTCGTGGCCCTGTCCGTGGGAGTGCGTCCCGGCGTACACCGCGACGCTCCCGTCCGGATGGACTCTGACGACGCCACTCTCGAAGCCGCCGCCCGTCGACTCGACGTAGTTGGCGACGCCGACGCCGCGGTAGCGCCCGTCGTCGTCGTCCCGTTGGCGGGACTCCTCCCGATTCTCCGAGTAGTCCACCGCGTCGAGCGCCCGGTCCATCGCTCGCTCGTAGTCGCCGCTGTCGTAGGTCGCGCCGACGGGCGTCTCGTAGGGGAACGCGTCTGCCCCGACCAGGTTTCGTCGCCGGAGTTCCACAGGGTCCAGGTCCAGTTCGCGCGCCGCGGCGTCGAACAGTCGCTCGACGACGTAGATGGACTCGGGGCGGCCCGCCCCGCGGTAGGTGTGGACCGGTGCGGTCGTCGTGAAGACGCTCCGGGCCTCGCAGTGGATGGCCGGGATGCGGTACTCTCCGGAGAGCAGGCGACCGTAACCCACCTGGATGGCGGCCGAACTGCCGAGCGCGTAGCCACCGAGGCCGACGTTCGTCTCGGCGCGCAGGCCGCGGACGGTGCCGCCGTCGTCGACGGCGAGTTCGGCGTGGGTGACGTGGTCCCGGCCGTGCGCCCCGGCGCGGTAGTTCTCCGAGCGGGTGGCGGTCCACCGGACCGGCCGACCGAGTTCGCGGGCCGCCCACGCCGTCATCGCCTCGCCGGGGTAGTGGTGGCCCTTGTGGCCGAACCCGCCGCCGACGTCCGGCGCGACGACGCGAATCCGGCCCTCGCGCACCCCGAGCGTCCGCGAGAGGTCCCGCCGGTGGCCGTGGGCGCTCTGGCTCGTCAGTTCGACGGTCAACCGCTCCTCGGCCTCGTCGTAGCGGGCGAGCGCCGCCCGCGGTTCCATCGCGTTCGCGACGAGCCGATTGTTCCGCAGGTCGAGAGCGACCGCGTGGTCGGCCGTCTCGAACGCCCGGTCGGTCGCCTCGCGGTCGCCGAGTTCGCCCGTCGCGGCGACGTTGTCGGGGGCCGCCTCGTACAGCGTGGGGGCGTCCTCGGCGGTCGCCTCGGCCGGGTCGGTGGTCGCGTCGAAGGTATTGTATGTGACGTCGACCGCTGCCACGGCGTCGCTCGCGACGTAGCGGTCCTCGGCGACGACGGCGGCTATCGGCTGGCCCTGATACCGGACGCGGTCACGGGCGAGGACGGGATGACCCGGCGCGTCTACGTCGAGACCGCTCGACCCGAGGACCATCGGCGCGTCGGAGGCGTCGAGGTCGTCCCAGGTGTACGCGGCGACGACGCCGTCGAGGTCGGTGGCCCCGCTCGTATCGACGCCGTCGAGTCGAGCGTGCGCGTGGTCGCTCCGGACGAACGCGAGGTGGACCGCCCCCGGCGCGGTCAGGTCGTCGGTGTACGCTGCGTCACCGGTGAGCAGCGCCGCGTCCTCTCGGCGCGTCGTCCGCCGCCCGACGGACGGCTCGTCGGGCGATTCGTTCGTCATGCGTCCCGTTCTCGTGGTGGGTGGTAAACAGTTGTCCCGAGCAGGGGCGAGGGAGTCGTCGCCTGGGGGGATGTCGTCAGGAGAGAGAAGTCGTCACTGCCCCCCGACGGCCGTCGCTGTCGAGCGACCGAACGCGCACGGCGTCTTCCGGATGGGGAACGCCTAACACCCGTCCGCGGGTGGGTGCGTCTACATGGCAAATCTCGTCGCCGACGTCGCCGAGACCGCTGCAGACCGCCCCGACGCGACCGCCATCGGCTTCCGCGGTCGGACGTGGAGCTACGCGGAGTTCTGGAGCGAGACCGGCCGACTGGCGCAGGCGCTCGCCGACCGCGGCGTCGGCGCGGACGACCGGGTCGCGCTCTACCTCCCGAACCTTCCGCAGTACGTGACCGGCTTCCACGCGACGCTCCGCGCGGGCGGCGTCGTCGTTCCGATGAACCCGCAGTACAAGACCCGCGAGATCGGCCACCTGCTCGACGACAGCGGGGCGACGGTGGTCCTCACGCTCGCCGACCTCGCGCCGATGGTCACCGAGGTCGAGGCGGAGACGGACGTCGAACACGTCGTCGCGGTCGGCGGCGACGACGCCGACCTGCCCGAGGGGGCGACGTCGTACCGCGAGTTCCTCGCGAGTGCGGACGACGAACTCGACGTGGTCGACCGCGCGGACGACGACGTGGCCTGCCAGCCGTACACCTCCGGGACGACGGGCCAGCCGAAGGGCGTGATGCTCACCCACCGTAACCTCGCCTCGAACGCTCGCTCGACGGGGTCGCTGATGCCGGGCGGGTTCGACCCCGACGACAAGATGCTCGGGGTCCTCCCGCTGTTCCACATCTACGGGATGACCGTGACGATGCTCGGGACGCTGTTCAACGGCGCGGCGTACTACCCCATGTCCGAGTGGGACGCCCAGGAGGCCGTGGACCTCATCGAGAGCGAGGACATCACCATCGTCCACGGCGTGCCCGCGATGTACAACGACCTCGTCAACCAGCCCAACGCCGAGGAGTTCGACCTCTCGTCCGTCCGGTTCGCCAACTCCGGTGGCTCCAGTCTCCCCATCGAAGTGATGCGCCGGTTCGAGGACCTGTACGACGTGGACCTGTTCGAGGGGTACGGTCTCACCGAGACCAGCCCCGTCACGCACGCCAACCGCCCGGACGAGCGCCGTGCAGGGTCCATCGGCAGGGCCATCCCCGGCGTCGAGTCGATGGTCGTGAACGACGAGTTCGAGGAACTCCCGCCGGTCGAGCGCGGCCCCGTCGAGGAGGGCACGGACCTCGACGCGGTGACGGGCGAGCTCGTCGTCGCCGGACCGAACGTGATGCGCGGCTACTACGGCCTGCCCGAGGCCAACGAAGAAGCGTTCACCGAGCGAGACGGGACGCGCTGGTTCCACACCGGCGACATCGCCTACCGCGACGAGGACGGCTACTACTTCGTCGTCGACCGGGAGAAACACATGATCAACACCGCGGGCTACAACGTCTACCCGCGTGAGGTGGAGGAGCTACTGTTCGAACACGACGACGTCGCCGACGCCGCCGTCGTCGGTATCCCCGACGAGCGCCGTGGCGAGACGGTGAAGGCGTTCGTCGTTCCGGCTCCCGATGCGGACGTTACGCCCGACGAGATTCGTGAGTACTGCCTGGAGCGGCTGGCCGAGTACAAACACCCGCGGGAGGTGGAGTTCGTGGACGTGCTGCCGAGGACGACGACGGGGAAGGTGCAGAAGTTCGAGTTGCGTGGTTCGAACGAGTGAGCGAAGCGAGCGAGTGAGAACCACGTGAAGACGAGCGGGGAACGGAGTGACCCGCGAGGTGCGAGACGCGAACGAGCGCAGCGAGTGAGGGTCTCGGTACAGCGAACGGCGACCGAAGGGAGCCGTGAGCTACGGGACGCGAAGTGACCGAGCGAAGCGAGCGGCGAGTGTCCCGGAGAGGCCAGCGGTAGCGAGCGAACGAGAACCTCGTCGGGACGAGCGGGGAGTGAAACGACCCGCGAACTGCGTGGTTCTCACTCGTTCCCTTCGGTCACTCACTCGAACCACGGTCTGACGACGGCGAGCGTAGGGATAGCGAACCGTCCCCGGTACTACTCGTCGGGTTTCGGCACGTAGACGAGCGGGTTGTGTCGCCACGCCGGATAGCGGTGCTCGTCGCCGACGACCGACCAGACGCTCTGCGGTCGGCGGCCGAGCGTCGCTTCGATGCGGTCGTACGACAGCAGGTTCTCGCCCTCGACGAGCAATCGGAACCGCTCGGCGTAGCGGTCGGGGTCGAACGGCGAGTCCCCGCCGAGGTGCTCCTCGGGAGCCTCAGCGACGCTCCGGAACCGCGCCCGAGCGAGCCGGTTGTGGTAGGTGAAGACGAGCACCCCGCCGGGTTCGACCGCGTCGTAGAGGTTCCCGAGCGCACGCTCGACGTCGGCGACGTAGACGAGCGTGTAGAACGCGGAGACGACGGCGAACTGCCGGTCGGGGTCGAACTCGGGGAGGACGGCCCGCTCGAACGTGAGGCTCTCGTGCCCCTCGCAGTCGGCTCGCTCGCGATTCGATTCGAGGACCGGTGTCGCCGCGTCGTAGCCGACGACCGTCGACTCGGGGTATCGGGCTGCGACGTCGAACACCGTCGCACCGGCCCCACAGCCGACGTCGGCGTACGAGTCGGGGCCGCCTCGCTCGGCCAGGAATTCGGAGAACGGGTCGACGAGTAGCTGTGCGCTCGGGCTCGCGGCCTCCCTGTCGGCCTCGTCGGGGTCGGTCCAGTACTGGTCCCAGTCGATGGTGTCGGAGTACGCCGTCGTGGCGTCGGTGTCGTCTGTCATGGTAGCGTAGTCACTGCTCGGCTGGCGGTTCGTGTCCGCGTCGCGTCGGCCGGGAGACGGCGTCGTTCCCGGTGTCGGAGATAGCAGT
This sequence comes from Halomarina salina, assembly GCF_023074835.1. NCBI lineage: Archaea > Methanobacteriati > Methanobacteriota > Halobacteria > Halobacteriales > Natronomonadaceae > Halomarina > Halomarina salina. Next base: position 10,749 of record NZ_JALLGW010000002.1, on the reverse strand, counting down.
CGCTGACGGCTTAGTTTTGTCGGCAAAATTTACTTTTCCCCTTACTGACTACTTCGCACGTCGGCGACTTATCTGTTTCCCCGAAGCGTCGCCGTCCGTGGGTCGTTCTTCGACAGTGGGCGAGTCCGAGAGAGTTCGGCGGGCGTGTGGTGTGCGAACTTATTTGCCACCCGGCCGGGTGGTGAGGCCATGAGCGAGGACGCGGTCCTACTCGACGTCGAGGACGAGGTAGCGACACTCACGCTGAATCGGCCGGACATGCGTAACGCCATCACTCACGAGGTGTCCAACGAACTGCTCGACCGGCTGGAAGAGGTCGAGCAGTCCGACGCCCGTGCGCTCGTCCTCACGGGGTCGGGCGGGAGTTTCTCGGCGGGGGGCGACATCAACGCGATGTCCGAACGGATGGCGGGGCAGGTGTCGCTCGCCGAGTCCGTCCGCCACATCCACCAGGACACGAGCCGCGCCATCGAGCGCGTCGCGAAGTTCCACCTGCCGACCGTCGCGAAGATCGACGGCGTGGCGTTCGGCGCGGGCGCGAACCTCGCGCTGGCGTGTGACATACAGCTCGCCAGCGCCGAGGCGCGGATGAGCTTCGGGTTCCGGCAGGTCGGCCTCGCCGTCGACACCGGGACGTCGTACTTCCTCCCGCGCATCGTCGGGCTGAACAAGGCCAAGGAACTCGTGTTCACGGGCGAGTTGCTCGACGCCGAAGACGCCCACGACCTCGGCCTGTTCAACCACGTCTACGCCGACGACTTCGAGGGGCAGGTCGCGGAGTTCGTCGAGCAGATCGCCCAGGGGCCGACCGTGGCGCTGGAGACGTCGAAGCGCGCGCTCAACCAGGGCCTCGAACAGTCGCTCGACCAGGCGATGACCCGCGAGGCGGCCCACCAGGCCGCCGTCTTCGAGACCCACGACCACGAGGAGGGCGCGGAGGCGTTCATGGGCAAGCGCGACCCCGACTTCCAGGGCGAGTAGCGGAGACGAGGAAGCCGGACGAGCAGTCGCCGACGCCCCGACCGAACGGGCGGTCGTGTACGGAGGGCTCACAACCCCATCCCCGCTTTTCACGGTCGGCCGCGAATCGCGGACGATGAGCCAGCAGCACGCCGCCGACCGACTCACCGTCTACTCGGACTACGTCTGTCCGTTCTGCTACCTGGGTCGGCAGTCCCTCGACCAGTATCAGGACGAACGCGACGATACCCTGAAGATCGACTGGCAGCCGTTCGACCTGCGCTCACAGAAGCGCCGTCCGGACGGTACCATCGACTTCTCGGTCGACGACGGCAAGGACGACGACTACTACGAGCAGGCGAAGCAGAACGTCCGGCGACTCGCCGAGGAGTACGACGTGGAGATGGACCTCGACATCGCAACGGACATCGACTCGCTCCCCGCGCAGGTCGTCTCGTACCACCTCAAGGACACCCACGACTACGAGACGTGGCTGGCGTTCGACGAGGCGGTGTTCGCCGCACTCTGGACCGATGGGCGGGATATCGGCGACCACGACCTGCTCGTCGAACTCGCGGCCGATGCGGGCGTCGACGAGAGCGAGGTTCGCTCGGCGCTGGACGACGAGGCACTTCGACAGGAGGTCCACGAGCAGTTCACCGAAGCACAGCGACACGGTGTCACGGGCGTGCCGACGTTCGCCTACGACGGCTACGCCGCCCGCGGTGCGGTACCGCCGGAGCAGTTGCGACGACTGGTCGAAGGCGAGTAGATAGCTCCGTCTGGCGGCCGTGTGGGCGTCAGGTGTGCATTGGCGTCTCGCCGTTCAGTGGTCCCAGGAGCACGTCGTACACCTGGAGCCTGAACGGTCGGACGGGCGTGTCTATTCGCTCGACCGCCGTGGTGCCGTAGTCCTCGAACGTCGTCGTCCGGACGACGCTGCGGCCGTCCTCCCGGACGAGGACCGTCTCGATAGCGACGAGGCGACCCGTGGAACGGTCGATGGTCACCGTCCTGTTTCCGGGGTAGTCGTACGCCTCCCCGGTTCTGGACGCTGGACTCGAATACCGGACGGTGACGGTGTCGGCGGTAGTGTCGACGACTCGTGCCGGTGCGTCCGTCACCGCGGTGATACCGTACACGCTGCTGGGCCGTGGGACGCCCTCGTTCGGCCGCATCTCGCTCGGGGCTGGGTTCGTTCCGTTCCCGTCCCAGTACCAGATGGCGTCCTCGGTGACGAGGGTCGAGGAGGACCCGAAGACGCCGCTCGTGACGATGCGCACGACGTCCCGTTCCAGGTCGTGTTCGAAGACGAACGTGACGGGTCGCTCCCTGTCTCGGCTGCCGTTCGGACCGTACGAGACGGTCGTGGCCGTGGCGGTGTACGAGTGACTCCGCGTTCGCGCCTGTGCCTGTGCGACCTGTTCTGCGGCGGGTGCGTCGACTCCCGCGTAGGCGGGCCCGTCGCCGACGGTCGGCGACGTGGGGTCGGTGTACTGGACGACGCCCACCGCAGTACAGGCGAGCACGAGGACCGCCACGACTGCACCGAGTTCTCGGAGGCTGGCTACGGTGTCGACGCGTCGACGCAACCCACCGGCACTGGACCCGCGTGGGAGGGAGAGTACCGGTCGAGGCGCGACCAGCGCACCGAGGACCGCGCCGAGCGGCGCGACGACCAGTCCGACGAGCACCGTCACGACGGTGAGGAGGAGTAGAGCCATCAGGCTCTCGACGAGCGTCCCCGTGAACGCGCTCCCGGCGAGCATCGGGACGGCGAGCACCGGTCCGGCGACCAGCGCGCTCGTGAGGACGGCTAGCGCACCGACGACCGCACCGCGTCACCACGAGGGGGCGGTGTCGATGGTGCAGACCCAGACGACGGTGCCACAGAGCGCGGCGACGAGGCCACCGACGAGGTAGCCGTACACGTCGGGGTAGTTGTAGAGGACGCTCGGTGGGTGCCCGTAGCTCGCACCGAGCAGTCCGAACCCGACGGGGAGGGTGAACTGACGGGGACGCATCGTATCGGCTTACACGAACACTCTTTTCAACGTATCGGTGGGACGGGAATAGAAACCCGATTCCCACGCTCCGGCGCTATCCACCGAGGTCGTACCGTCGCACCTCGTCGAACGCCGGGAACCGCTCGCCGAGGTCCACGCAGACCAGAGACAGGGAGTCGACGGTGACCGGCCCAACGTCGAGCGACCGGTCCCGTTCGAGGGCGTCGACGAGGTCCGACACCGCCTCGTCGCGGAACTGCGCGAGCGCCGCGTGCGGGACGAACCGACGGTCCCGATCGTGGACGGGGACGGCGTCGAGCGCACAGACCCGGTCGTTGAGCGCTGCGAACCGACCGCAGTCGTCGACCTCAGCGTAGACGACGGTCGGGAACAGGTTGAGTCGGGGAAATCGGACCTCGAACGGGTCTCCCCCCGACAGGGCAGCGCCGATGTCGGCGGCGAGCGCGTCCACCTCGTCGGTTGCGAACTCGCCGGGTCCGTTCGGGTCGTCGGTCAGGAACCCCACTGGGGTGACGGTGACGTGCAGATACCGTGACGGAGCGACGGCGAGACAGTCGAACGCCGAGAGCCGGTCGAGCGTCGACTCGAACCGCTCGCTGCCGTCGGCGGGCAGGTCGAACGACAGGACGAGGTGACCGTCGTCGCGCCGTTCGGCCACGTCGGCGTCGGTCGTCGGTTCGACCGGGAGCGAACGACGCCGTTCCCAGAACTCGGCCGGGTCAGTGGCGAGGTCTGTCATCGGTCGACCAGTCCCTTCATACACCGTTCCCTACTCGCGCAATCTTCATACTCGTTGATGACAGCTATCAACTATCATGCGACGCGACCCAGAGCGAACCCTGCAACTCGACCGAAGCGAGCGAGCGTTCCGGTACTATCGCAACGCCGTCGAGCGACACTGGGACCCGGCGACCATCGACCTCACGAACGACGCGGACGGCCTCGTCGCGATGGCGCGAGAGGACGAGGAGTACTTCGACCAGTTCCGCGCGGCGGTGGCGAAGTTCGGTGCGGGCGAGCAGGCGGTGACCGAGGACCTCGCGCCGCTGGCCGTCGTGCTCGACGACCCAGAGTCGGAGATGTTCGTGACGACCCAGCTGTACGAGGAGGCCAAGCACACCGACTTCTTCGACCGGTACTGGCGCGAGGTGGTTCACGGCGTCGAGGACGAACTCGGCCTCGACCGCTCTTCGCCGACGGAGAACCGCTGGTTCAACGACGAGTACGACGAACTGTTCGACCGCAACGACGCGGCCATGCAGCGCCTGCTCACCGACGACACGCCCGAGAACCGAGCGAAGGCGTTCTGCCACTACCACCTGACCGTGGAGGGCATCCTCGCCCAGACGGGCTACTACGGCCTCCAGCGCGCGTACGGTCCGGAGAACGAGACCCTCCCGCACCTCCCCGGACTCGTCGAGGGGCTGGACTACATCCGTCGCGACGAGGGCCGCCACGTCGGGTTCGGGATGGCGATGCTGAAGGGACTCGTCGCCGACGGCGTCGACCCGCAACTGCTCCACGAGACGGTCGGCGAGCTGCTGCCGCTGGTCGACAGCATCACGACCGACGGCGCGGAGGACGACGGCGACGCGCCGGGAGCCAGCCCCGACGAACTCCGGTCGTACGCCTCCGGGAAGCACACCCAGCGGATGAAACAGATAACCGTCGCCTCGGAGTCCATCCCGAGCGTCGACCAGTTGACGAGTCTGGAGGGCGACTGAGCGGGCGGACGGACGTCCTCGGGACCGTGGCACGAGGGGTTCCGCGGTGAAAGGCTACTTGTCGCCGCCACCCCATGTGTCTCTATGGCATCCCAGTTCCGCCTGAGCGCAGAACAGGAGGCGATTCGCGACGCGGTCCGCGAGTTCGGCGAGAACGAGATTCAACCCGTCGCGCGCGAACACGACGAGAGCGGCGAGTACCCCGAGGAACTCCGCAAGGAGGCGGCGAAGTACGACCTCGTCGCACCGGGCATCCCCGAGGAGTACGGCGGGGCGGGGATGGACCTGCTCGAATCCTGCGTCGTCACGGAGGAGCTGTGGCGCGCGGACCCCGGCATCGGGTCGGCGGTCGGGTCGGCCGGCTTCGGCTCCTCGATGATCCGCAGGTTCGGCGACGAGTGGATGAAAGAGGAGTGGCTGCCCGCCATCGCGGCCGGCGACGCCGTCTCCTGTTCGTGCATCTCGGAACCCGCCCACGGCTCGAACGTCGCGGGCATCGAGACGACCGCCGAGAAGGACGGCGACGAGTACGTCATCGACGGCAACAAGATGTGGATCACCAACGGCACCGTCGCCGACGTCGGCGTCGTGATGGCGAAGACGAGCCCCGACGAGGGTCGGAAGGGCATCTCGGCCATCCTCGTTCCGACCGACGCTGACGGGTTCAAGCCGACGAAGATAGACAACAAACTCGGTATCCGGGCGTCGGACCTCGCCGAAATCGTCCTCGACGACGTGCGCGTCCCGCAGGAGAACCTCATCGGCGAGGAGGACCGCGGCTTCTACCAGCTGATGAACTTCTTCGCGGGCGGTCGGGCGAGCGTCGCCTCGCAGGCCGTCGGGGCCGCGCAGGGAGCGCTCGACGCCGCCGTCGACTACGCCGGCGAGCGCGAGCAGTTCGACCAGAAGATCGGCGAGTTCCAGGCCATCCGCCACAAACTCGCGGACATGGCGACGACCGTGGAGGCCGCCCGCTCGATGACCTACCGCGCGGCGGGGTACGCCGAGGCGGGCGACCGCGACCTGGCGATGAAGTACGCCAGCATGGCGAAGCTGTTCGCCTCCGAGAACGCCGTCGAGGTCGCGGACGACGCGCTACAGGTGTTCGGCGGGGCGGGCTACGTCACCGACCACCCGGCCGAGCGCTACTACCGCGACGCTCGTATCACGAAGATCTACGAGGGGACGAGCGAGATTCAGAAGAACATCATCGCCGACCGCATCCTCTGACCGTGAGCGAGACCGCCCCGGACCACGAGACCTGGAGCGACGCGCAGTCGGAGACCACAGTCACCGTCGACGGTCACGAGGTGACGATGGCGTACCGCGACAGCGCCGACGTCGACGACGCGTCGGCCGGCGCGGGCGACGACGCCGTCGTCTTCCTCCACGGCATCCCGACGTGGTCGTTCCTCTGGCGACGCGTCGTGCCACCGCTCGAATCCTCGGTGCGTGCGGTCGTCCCCGACCTCGTCGGCTACGGCAACAGTGCCCGTCACGACGGGTTCGACCGGTCGATACGCGCACAGGAGCAGGCGGTCCTCGACCTGCTCGACGGCCTCGACCTGGAGACGGTGACGGTCGTCGCCCACGACATCGGCGGCGGCGTCGCACTCCGACTCGCCGCACACCACCCCGACCGGGTCGACCGCCTGGTGCTCTCGAACGCGGTCTGTTACGACTCGTGGCCCGTGGAGTTCGTCTCGGACCTCGGACTGCCCTCGACCGCGTCGATGGACCGGGAGGAACTGGCGTCGACGCTCGACGGTGCGTTCGCCGGCGGCACCGTCGACGAGGCCGACCCGTCGTTCGTCGAGGGGATGAAAGCGCCGTGGCTGGCCGAGGGCGGCGCGCAGGCCCTCGCCCGTGCTGCGGTCGCGACGAACACCAACCACACGACGGAGATAGACTACGACGCCATCACCGCGGACGTGCGCTGTCTGTGGGGTACCGACGACGCCATGCAGCCGCTGTCGTACGGTGAACGTCTCGCCGAGGACACCGGCGGCGACGTCGTCGAACTCGACGACGCCTACCACTGGGTGGTCGAGGACCGTCCCGACGCCTACCGCGAAGCGCTCGAAACGTTCATTATGAACTGACGGCTCGTTCCGAACGGTTGTCTACTGTTCCGGAGAGCGATGCTCTGTTCGTAACGCTGACCGAAACACAAAGGTGGGATGCGCGACCAGTCCGGTGTATGAGCCATCCAGAAGACGCACCGGAGTGGGAGTTCAAGGAACGGGACACGTACATCCTGAAGGAGCTCTCCGGCGACCCGCAGCTCTCCTCGCGCGAACTCGCGCGCATCCTGGAGTCCGACTACGACATCGACGTGAGCCACGTCACCGTCAGCGAGTCCATCCGCGGGATGCGCGAGGCGGGCGTGTTCCGAGAGGCCATCGTCCCCCACGAGGAGTACTTCATCTTCGGGATGTTCGAGTTCAAACTCAACCCCGAACACTTCGCCGACACGTACCGCGAGGCCATCGAGACCATCCGCGACTCGCCGAACACGCTGTTCATGTTCGTCTCCGACGGCGAGTACCAGTGGAAGTCCATCATGATGTTCCCCGACCGGTTCTCGGAGTCGAAGTGGATCCACGACTTCTACAAGGAGCACGGAAACTCGGTCCACAACATCCGGAACAGCGTGGTCCACAACCTGCTGAAGTTCCGGACGGACCCCGAGATGTTCGAGACGCTCCGGAAGGAACGAGAGGAGTAACCCCGCCGCGCCGCCCGACCACGTTCTTCTGACGACGACGTCCACCTCGACCGTCGAGTGACCCAGCACGCTACCGCTCGTCAGTCGGGCTTTTGGGGCTTCGCGTCGAACCGTCGGCTATGGAACCAGTCTCTCGCGGCCCGGACAACAGGACCCGATTCTGGACCGTCGCCAAGATGGCCGGTCTGGGGTTCCTCGGAATCATCGTGGGCCTGCTGACCGCAGTGGTGCTCGTCCTCCTGCTCTCGCTGGCAGGCGTCAGCGTCGCGGACCGACCGTTCCTGAACATCGTCATCTCGCTCGTCGCCATCCAGGGCGTCGGCCTCTCTATCGTCGGTCTCGCCTACCTCACGTTCACGGGCCGGGGCCTGTCGTTCCTCCGCGCTCGCGTCCCCTCGTTGCGGGACATCGCCTGGGTCGTCGGTGGCGTCGTCGCCATCTTCGTCCTGCTGTTCGTCGTCGGCATCGCCATCACCGTCATCAACCAGATGACCGGCGTCGAACCGGCACAAAACAGCGTCACGGAACTCGCGAGTCAGGACCCGTCGGTCCTCCTGTTGCTGATTCCGGCGGCGTTCCTCGTCATCGGTCCCGCCGAGGAACTGCTGTTCCGGGGCATCGTCCAGGGTCGCCTCCGGGAGGTGTTCGGCCCGGTCGGTGCCATCGCCACCGCCAGCGTCATCTTCGGCCTCGGCCACGCGACGGCGCTCACCGGCGGGAGCGGCGGCCTCGCGGCGTTCGCCATCCCGCTGGCCGCGCTCTCGTTGCTCTCCGTCGTCTTCGGCGTCGCCTACGAACGCACGGAGAACCTCGTCGTGCCGATACTCATCCACGGCGCGTACGACGCGGTGCTGTTCGGCCTCATCTACGTCGTCCTCACGGCGGGCGGCGACCTCGGCGCTGCGGCGAACAACTCCTCGACGCTGCTCGCGGCGCTCGGCTGACCCTTTCGCGCCCGTGTGAGGCACCCGCCAAGCAGCACCTGACTTTATCGGCGTCCCACCCCTCCGTTCGTCCATGGTATCCGTCATCGTCGTCGGGGGCGGCCCCGCCGGTCTGAGCGCCGCGCTGTTCACCGCGAAGAACGGACTGGAGACGCGCGTCTTCGACACGGACAAGACGTGGATGCACAAGGCCCACCTGTTCAACTACCTCGGCGTCGGCTCCGTCGGCGGGAGCGAGTTCATGGCGACCGCCCGCCAGCAGGTCGACGACTTCGGGGCCGAACGTCACCAGGACGAGGAGGTGACCGGCGTGGAGGAGAGCGACGACGGCTTCACCGTCACCACCGCCGACGGCGAGTACGACGCGGAGTACGTCGTCCTCGCGACGGGCGCGAACCGCGACCTCGCGGAGGAACTCGGTTGCGAGACGACCGACGACGGCGTCGTCGACGTCGACGTGACGATGGAGACGAGCGTCGAGGACTGCTACGCGACCGGCGGGATGGTCCGCGCCGAGGAGTGGCAGGCGGTCATCTCCGCGGGCGACGGGGCGGCCGCCGCGCTCAACGTCCTGACGAAGGAGAAGGGCGACCACTACCACGACTTCGACACGCCCGACACCGCAGACGCACTGTTCGGCGACCTCCGGGACGACGCCGCCTGAGGAGTCGAACTGCTTATCAGGGACAACTCCCGCCGAGTCGTACGGTCCTCGAATCGGTTCTCGGTCCGTCTCTCGGCTTCCTCGTCGGGTTCGTCGTCGTGCTGGGCGCGGCGTACGCAGGCACCCTCCGCGCACTGGAGGTGTACTACGACCCGCGAGAGGACAGCACCTTCCTCTCGGACGACCACGACCCATCGAGGAGGCGCTGACGCGCTCCCCTTCGAGTCCGACGACTGGCCCCAGGGAGGCGGGAAGCAGGTGGCTTTTTCAGGCGATACGGCCACGCGACGGTATGAACGTCCCCGACGAGTGGACGACCGGGACGGTCCACACCAACGGCGTCGACCTCCAGTACTACCGGACCGGCGAGGGACCGCCGCTGGTGATGGCACACGGCTTCTACGACAACGGTCGGTGCTGGGCACCGCTGATGGCCGACCTCGCGGACGACTACGATGTCGTGACCTACGACGCCCGGGGGCACGGCCAGTCGGACGCGCCGGAGACCGGCTACGGTATCGACGACCGGGTCGCGGACCTCGTCGGACTGCTCGACGCCCTCGCCTTCGACGACCCGGTGCTCGCGGGTCACTCGATGGGCGGTGCGACGGTCGCGTGGGCGGCCGCCGACTACCCGGACCTCCCGCGAGCGCTGGTGCTCGAAGACCCGGCGGGCATGTACGGCGCGCCGGAGATGGGTCCCGACGACCGCGCCGCGTTCGTCGAGGAGGCGCTGGCCGACCGCGACGAGCGCACCGTCGAAGAGGAGATAGCGCGCGAGTACGCCGACGTCGACCCCGAGTGGGCGCGACGGTACGCCGTCGCCGACACCGAGTGCTCGCCGGCCATCGCGGAGATCGCCCGAGAGGGCTACCCCGAACCGCTGGAAGACCGGTTCGGCGACGTCGAGTGCCCGACGCTGCTGCTGAAGTCGGACGGCGACGTGGGGCGACGCGTCGAGGACGTCGAGGCCGCTGCGCGACTGCCGAACGGGCGACTCGTCCACGTGGCGGGTGCTGGCCACTACGTGTTCCAGACCGAGTACGACGCCGCGATGACCGAACTGGCGGCGTTCCTGGAGTGGCTGGAGGCCGACGACACGGGTCCCCGGCTCTCCGGGTCCACGCCTCAGACCACGAGCGACCGCAACTGACAGGAGAGCACGACCTCGTCGTCCTGGTTCACGACCTCCGCCTCGTACGTCAGGACGCCGTTGCCCTCGGGGTGGTCTTTCGGCTCCTTCTCGGCGAGTTCCAGTTCGACGTGGACGGTGTCGCCGACGAAGGTCGGCGCGCGGAACCGGAGTCGGTCGACGCCGTAGAACGCGACGACGGCCTCCCGTTCCTCGGGGGTCCGGGACTGCCAGAGCAGGCCCGTCATCACCGAGAACACGAGCGCGCCGTGGGCGATGCGCTCGCCGAACCCGGAGTCGGCCATCCGCTCCTCGTCCGTGTGGAGGTGGTTGAAGTCGCCGCTGACGCCCGCGAAGTTGACCACGTCCGCGCCGGTGATGGTCCGGCCCTGCGTCGTCGTCACCTCGCCCTCCGTGGCGCGTGCGAAGACCCTCTCCGTCGGGTCCTCGCTCTCCTCTCTGACTCCGTCCTCGCTCTCCTCTCTGACTCCGTCCTCGCTCTCCTCTCTGACTCCGTCCTCGCTCTCCTCTCTGACTCCGTCCTCGCTCTCCTCTCTGACTCCGTCCTCG